>NZ_CP108036.1:5381250-5685000 GCF_036170895.1 Streptomyces erythrochromogenes
AGGGAGGCGTCCACCGTGTCGAAGGCGGCGCCGCTGCTCTCCTTGTGCTGCGCGTCCCCGACGACCTGCGGCAGCGCGGCTTCGTAGTCGCCCTTCAAGTCCGCCTCCCGGGCCGCCGTGTGCCGCTGCTTCCACTGCTCGACGCCGTCCACGGCCCGGCCCACGGGCGTCCGGCCGTCGTCGTCGTCGGCCAGCCGCAGCGCGGTCGCGAGCCCCGCGTCCAGCTGCTTCATGTTGTTCGTGAAGTCCACGTCGTACTTGTCTGACTTCTTGTCCTCGGCCAGTACGGCGCCCCGCGCGATCAGTGTCAGGTTCTCACTCGCCCGGGCCTGGAGGGAGGCGATCCGCGCGTCGTTGAGCACCTTCATCGACTCCTGCCCGTCCGTGCGGGCTTCACTCAGCGAGGAACGCGCCACCGTGTGGCCGACGGACAGCCAGAGCAGCACCACCACGGAGGCGGCGGTCGCGGCCACCAGCCCGTGGTTGAAGACCCGGTTCGTGTGGCGGTAGTTGCGCCGCTGCGCCCACACCAGGGCGGCCACGGCCAGCACGCCGAGGCCCAGCGAACCCAGCGGCCAGGACCGGGCGGCGTCGTCGTCGGTGTGCAGCCGGCGGGTCTCCGCCTCGTACAGCCGCTGGGCGGCGGGCAGCAGCTGGGTGGTCATCTGTTCGTTGGCGTAACGGAGGTACGCGCCGCCCAGCGGCAGGCCCTGCCGGTTGGTGGCCCGGGCCTGCTCGATCAGGCCGGTGTAGCGCGGCAGCTGCTCGCTCAGCAGGGTGATCTGCTCGCGGGACTCCTTGCTGCCGCCGGTGTTGGCGGCGGCGCTCACCAGCAGGCGGGACGCGTTGGCGATGTCCTTCTCGTAGCGCTGGCGGACCTCGCGCGGCTCCTGCGCGCCGAGGAGGAACCCGCTGGAGGAGGTGGTGTCGGCGTCGGCGAGGGAGCGGTAGATGCTGGCCGCGTCCGCGCTCAGCGGCTGGCTGCGGCCCACCACGTCGTCGGCGGCGGTGGCCCGGGCGGAGATCTCCCACACGCTCACCGTGCCGAACAGCACGATCAGGGCGGCCAGTACCGCGCCGATGATCCGCAGCCGGCCCGGTTCGGTGGTGGCGGCCTCGCGCAGCCGCTGCACTCCCTCGGACCAGGCGGTGCGCCGCCCCGGCGGCCCGTCGGGCGGCGACGCCGGCGCGCCGGCGGGCGGCGCGGAGACACCACCCCCGGGCGCGGGCGCGCGTGATGTGATCGCCACCGTGACCTCCCCCTCGGTCCTGTCGTCCCCCGGCCGGCGCCGGGGGATGCCCCTGCGCAGCAGCAGTATGGCCGTAGTGCCGGTGGACCACAGCACCCGGTGCTGGATCCGGGGCGATCCGCCCCCGCGGGTGCCTTTCGTCACCCCTTCACCGTCAATACGTCCTTACGGCCGTAACGGTTCCAGACCGGGCGCCTTCCGGGGCGGGTTCAACCGAAATGGGCACGGAGTTTTCCGTGGGCCTCCGCCGGAGCCCCGAGCGCGTCCAGGCCGAGCAGTCCGGCGCCCAGCACCGGAGGCGCCGTGACCACCGTGATCCGGACACGCGGGGCCCGTTCGGCGAGGCCCGCCGCGATCCGGTCGTCGAGCCCCGGGTGCCGGGCCGCCAGCACCCCGCCGCCCAGCACCACCGGTACCTCCTCGTCCAACAGGCCCAGGCGGCCCAGCGCCACCACGGCCATGGCCACGACCTCGTCGGCCTGGCGGTGCACCAGCGAGAGCGCCACCGGGTCCCCGGCGGCGGCCACCTCGAACAGCACCGGGGTCAGTTCGTGCCGCCGGCCGGCCGGCACGTCCCCCAGGTGCACGGCCTCGATCAGCGAGGCCATCGAGTCGTGGCCGAGGCGGGCGGGCAGCGCCCGGGCCAGCTCCGTCGCCGCGCCCCGCCCGTCCTCCGCCCGGGCCGCGAACCACAGGGCCTCCTCGGCCAGTCCGCCCCCGCCGCCCCAGTCGCCGGAGATCCGCCCGACCGCGGGGAAGCGCGCGGTCCGCCCGTCCGGGGTCATCCCGACGCAGTTGATGCCCGCCCCGCACACCACCGCGACGCCCCGCGGCTCGGCGCCCGGCGGCAGGCCGGCGCGCAGCAGTGCGAAGGTGTCGTTGCGCACCGCGGTGGCGCGCCCCCAGCCGCGGCGCCCGATCTCGTCCGCCAGCCGCCGCTCCTCCACGGGGAAGTCGGCGTTGGCGAGGCAGGCCGACACGTGCTCGGCGACGGGCCCGGACCCGCCGCCGGCGGCCACCCCAGCCGAGGCCAGCGCCTCGGCCAGGACGTCCACGGCCGCGGCCACCCCGGTGCGGGGCGGCTGGAAACCCCCGGCCTGCCCGGTGGCCAGCACGGACCCGTCGGGGCCGATGAGCGCGACGTCCGTCTTGCTGTTGCCCGCGTCGATCGCGAGGACCGGGGGGAGGGGCAGGCGGGTCACGCGGGTCACGCCCATGGCAGGTGCTCCTTGTTGTGGGCGAGGAGCCGGTCGGTCAGCCCTTCGGCCAGGTCGTACTGGCCGATGAGCGGGTGTGCCAGCAGCGCCTTGAACACCCGCTCGCGGCCGCCGCGCAGGGCCGCGTCCAGCGCGAGGTCCTCGTACGCCGTCACGTGCGAGACCAGCCCGGCGAACAGCGGGTCCAGGCGCGGCACCGGGAGCGGTACGGGCCCGGAGCCGCCGGTGGCGCGGACGCGCGCCTGGACCTCGACGACGGCGTCGTCGGGCAGGAAGGGCAGTGCGCCGTTGTTGGACGTGTTGACCACCTGCACGTCCGTGCCGCCGCCGCCCAGCAGGGCGGCCGCCAGGTCCACGGCCGCCTCCGAGTAGAAGGCGCCGCCCCGCTTCGCCAGCAGCGCGGGCTTCTCGTCGAGCGCCGGATCCGCGTACAGGGCCAGCAGTTCGCGCTCCATCGCGGCGACCTCCGCGGCCCGCGAGGGCTTGGTGCCCAGCTCCCGTACGACCTCGTCGTGGGAGTAGAAGTAGCGCAGGTAGTACGAGGGGACGACGCCGAGCCGGTCCAGCACGGCCCGCGGCAGCCGCAGGTCCGACGCGACGGCCTCCCCGTGCGCGGCCAGCAGCCCGGGCAGCAGGTCCTCGCCGTCCGGGCCGCCCCGGCGCACGCCCAGTTCCCAGGTGAGGTGGTTGAGGCCGACGTGGTCCAGGTGGACGTCGGACGGGGCCAGTTCCAGCAGGGCGGCGAACTTCCGCTGGAGGCCGATGGCGACGTTGCACAGCCCGACGGCCTTGTGCCCGGCCCGCAGGAGGGCCCGGGTGACGATCCCGACCGGGTTGGTGAAGTCGATGATCCAGGCGTCGGGGCTGGCCCGGCGGACCCGTTCGGCGATGTCGAGGACCACGGGGACGGTGCGCAGGGCCTTGGCGAGCCCGCCCGCGCCGGTGGTCTCCTGGCCGACGCAGCCGCACTCCAGGGGCCAGGTCTCGTCCTGGAGCCGGGCGGCCTGTCCGCCGACGCGCAGCTGGAGGAGGACGGCGTCGGCCCCGGCGACGCCCGCGTCGAGGTCGGTGGTCGTGGTGACCAGGCCGGCGTGGTCCTGCCGGGTGAAGATCCGGCGGGCCAGGGCGCCGATCAGCTCCAGCCGCTCGGTGGCCGGGTCGATCAGCACCAGCTCCTCGACCGGCAGGGTGTCGCGCAGCCGCGCGAAGCCGTCGATGAGTTCGGGGGTGTAGGTGGAACCGCCGCCCACCACTGCGAGTTTCAACGTCGTCAGCCTTTCACGCCGGTCAGGGTGACTCCCTCGACGAACGCCTTCTGGGCGAAGAAGAAGAGGACGATCACCGGGGCCATGACCAGCACGGTCGCGGCCATGGTCAGGTTCCAGTTGGTGTGGTGCGCCCCCTTGAAGGACTCCAGTCCGTAACTGAGGGTCCAGGCGGCGGGGTTGTCGGAGGCGTAGATCTGGGGGCCGAAGTAGTCGTTCCAGGCGCAGAAGAACTGGAACAGTGCGACGGCCGCGATCCCGGGCCTGGCCATCGGCACGACCACGCGCAGCAGGGTGCGGACCTCGCCGCAGCCGTCCACGCGCGCCGCGTCCAGGTACTCGTCGGGGATGGTCAGCAGGAACTGGCGCAGCAGGAAGATCGAGAAGGCGTCGCCGAAGGCCATCGGGACGATCAGCGGCCACAGGCTGCCCGACAGGTCGAGCTGCCTGGCCCAGAAGAGGTACATGGGGATGACCACCACCTGCGGCGGCAGCATCATCATCGCGACCACCAGCATCAGCGACAGGTTGCGCCCGCGGAAGCGGAACTTGGCGAGCGCGTACGCGACGGGCACGGAGGAGACCACGGTCAACAGGGTGCCCAGTCCCGCGTACAGGAGCGTGTTGCGCCACCAGGTCAGGAAGCCCGGGGTGTGCCACACCTGGGCGTAGTTGCCCCACTCCCAGGTGTCGGGCCACAGGTCGCGGGTCAGCGCCTGCCGGTCGCCCATCAGGGAGGTGAGCAGGAGGAACACGAAGGGGAGGACGAAGAAGAGGGCGGCGGCCACGCCGAGCGAGTGCACCGCGATCCAGTGCAGTACGGCTTTTCGGCGGTGGGCGCCCCCTGTCCGTTGCGTGTCCGCGGGCCGTTGCGTGTCCGCGGGCCGGAGCGTGCCCGTGGTCCGGTTCGTGCTCATCGTCCTGCTCCGATCAGACCGCCACGGCGCCGCATCAGGAGTGCGGTGAAGGCCATGGAGAGGGCGAACAGGACCAGTGCCACGACGCACGCTGCGCCGTAGTCGAAGCGCTGGAAGCCGAGGTTGTGGACGAGCTGGGGCAGGGTCAGGGTGGACCGGTCCGGGTAGCCCGGCTCCAACTGCTGGCCGGAACCGCCGATCACCCCGGCCGCGACCTTCCCCGCCACCAGCGGCTGGGTGTAGTACTGCATGGCCTGGATGACCCCGGTGACCACGGCGAACATGATGATCGGCGAGATGTTGGGCAGGGTGATGTGGCGCAGCCGCGCCCAGGCCCCGGCGCCGTCCAGCTCGGCCGCCTCGTACTGCTCCTTCGGTACGTCGAGCAGCGCGGCCATGAAGATGACCATCAGGTCGCCGACCCCCCACAGGGCGAGGGCGGTCAGCGCGGGCTTGGACCAGTCGGCGTCGGTGAACCAGCCGGGGGCGGGCAGTCCCACCGCGTCCAGCAGGGTGTTGGCGGGTCCGGTCCCGGGGTTGAGGAGGAAGACGAAGGCCAGGGTCGCGGCGACCGGCGGCGCCAGGTAGGGCAGGTAGAAGAGGGTCCGGAAGACCCCGACCCCGGTCTTGATCTTCGTGGCGAGCAGGCCGACGCCCAGGCCGAAGACCACGCGGCAGCTCACCATCACCACCACCAGCCACAGGGTGTTGCGCATCGCCGGCCAGAACAGCGGATAGTCGGTGAAGACGTAGCTCCAGTTGTCCGCGCCGTTGAAGGCGGGCGGGCGGAAGCCGTCGTACTTCGTGAAGGAGAAGTACACGGTGGACAGCAGGGGGTAGGCGAAGAAGACCGAGAAGCCGATCAGCCAGGGGGACATGAAGGCCGCGGTCCGCAGGGCGGACCGCAGGCGCTTCGACCGCGGGGCGCGGGCGGCGGACACCGGCTACTCCGCCTTCGCGATGTCCGTGTCGATCTGCCGGTCGACCTCGGCGAGACCGGCCGTGATGTCGGCGACCCCGCCCTTCTCGACCGCGTACGCGAAGTCCTGGAAGGTCAGCTGGTAGGTGCCGCCGTCGGCCCGGGCCGGGGTGGTGCCGGACTTCGGGTGCCGGGCGATGTCGAGGAAGGTCCGCAGCTCCGGGGTCACCTTCAGGTCCGGGGACTCCAGGGCGGCGAGCGTGGACGGCACGTTGTGGATGGCGTTGGCGAAGGCCACCACCGCCTCGGTGTCGGTGGTCATGTACTTGACCAGTTCCCAGGCCGCGTTCTGCTTCTTGCTGCCGGAGGCGATGCCGACGACCGTGCCGGAGAGGTAGCCCTTGCCGTAGTCGGCGGCCTGGTCGTCCGGGACGGGCAGCGGAGCCGTGCCGATCTCGAAGCCGACACCCGCCTCCTTGGCCATGGGGGCCCGCCACTCGCCGTCGATCTGCATGGCCACCCGGCCGGTGTGGAAGGGGTGCTCGGCGCTCCACTCGTCGCCGAAGGTGCTGCGGAACCGCTCCAGCTTCTCGTATCCGCCGAGCGCCGCCACCAGGTCCTTCTGCGCGGTCAGCATCTTCGCGAAGGCCGGGTCCCGGGAGAGGTTGGAGCGGCCGTCGGCGTCGAAGTAGGTGGGGCTCCACTGCGCGGCGAGCCGCATGGGGGTGGTCTCGTAGCCGTGGAAGGTGGGCATCAGGCCGACCTGCTCGTAACTGTCGCCCGAGGCGTCGGCCTTCGTCAGCTTCTGCGCGACCTCGACGAAGCGGCTCCAGGTCTTGGGGGGTTCGGTGATGCCTGCGGCGGCGAAGGCGGTCTTGTTGTAGACGAGGCCGTACGCGTCGTTCAGCAGCGGAAGGGTGCACTGGTTGCCCTTGAACTGCGTGTATTCCAGCAGGGTCTTGGGGAAGACCTTCGTCTTGTCGACGCCGGACTTGTGCAGGAAGGGGTTCAGGTCGGCGAAGGCGCGGGAGTTGCAGAACTGGCCGACGCTGTCCGTGGTGAAGGAGGAGACCACGTCGGGGGCCTTGTCCCCGCCCGCGCGCAGCGCCTGGTTGATCTTGTCGTCGGTCATGTTGCCGGTGACCTCGACCTTGATGTTCGGGTGCGCCTTCTCGAAGCGGGCGATGCCTTCCTCGATGGCCTGGACCTCGCCCGGCGCGGACCAGCCGTGCCAGAAGGAGAGGGTGACGTCCGCCTTCGGGTCGTCGGTGGCGGAGTCGGCGGCCCGGCCCGTACACGCCGTGGCGAGGGCGGATATCGCCGCGAGGAGGGCGGCTGCGGTGGTCAGGCGTCCGGTTCTGGGCATGGCGGGGCTCGCTCTCTGCGGGAGGGAACTTCCGGTGGGGGGCCTGGGGGTGCCGGCGGAGCGTGTGGGGGCGGAGCGCGCCAGGGGTGTGGCGCGGGGTCAGCGGGAGGTGTCGAAGACCTCGTCCCGGGTGGTGGCCAGCGCGCTCTCCAGCGCGCCGTGCAGGACGGGCCGCTGAAGGACCTCGCCCGGGACCAGCCGGGGGCGGGAGGGGGCCAGTTCGGCGAGCTCGGCCTCCAGCAGCTCGCGCAGCGGCTCGCCGCCCGCGCCGATCGCGGCCCCCGCCAGGACCACGATCTCCGGGTCGAGTACGGCGACCAGCGAGGCGAGACCGGTGGCCAGGGCGGTGGCGTACGCCTGGAGGAAGCGCAGGTGCGCCCCCTCGGGCGCGGCGGCGGCCCGCGCGAGCAGTGCGACGCCGGCGGCGACCTCCGGGCCGTGCGGACCGGCGTCCGGGTGGTCCTGCGGGCAGGCGGCGGTCTCGACGCCGAGTTCCGCGGCGAGGCGGGGCAGCCCCTCCACGCCGGCCAGTTCCTGGTAGCCGCCGGAGTTCGCCCGGGTGACCTGCCGGACCAGGGGGCGGCCCGGCACGGGCAGGAAGCCCACCTCGCCCGCGCCCCCGGTCCAGCCGCGGTGCAGTCGGCCGCCGAAGACCAGTGCCGCGCCGAGCCCTTCCTCGTTCCACAGCAGGACGAAGTCCTCGTGCCCGCGGGCTGCGCCGAGGCGCTGCTCGGCGACGGCGGCGAGGTTGACGTCGTTCTCGTACTCGACGGGCATCGGCAGGGCCGCCGCCAGGTCGTCGAGGAGGGTGGGGGAGTGCCATCCGGGGAGGTGGCTGGCGTAGCGCAGCCGGCCGGTCTGCGGGTCGAAGGCGCCGGGCGTGCCGATGACCACCCGGTGCAGGTCGGAGCGGTGCAGCCCGGCGGCCTTGACGGCTCCGCCGAGCGCCTCGGTCACCTGGTCGAGGGCGCCCGCGCCCTCCGTGTACGGGACCTCGTGGGAGGCGATCACAGTGCCGGTCAGGTCTGCGACGGCGGCCAGCACGCGCCCCGGGGTGACGTCGAGGCCGCCGACGTAAGCGGCCCGCGGGTTGATCGCGTACAGCTGGGCGCTGGGACCGGGGCGGCCGCCGTCGGTGCCGGTGGCCACGACGAGTCCGGCGGCCTCCAGACGGGCCAGCAGCTGGGAGGCGGTGGGCTTGGACAGCCCGGTCAGGTGCCCGATGCGGGTCCGGGACAGCGGGCCGTGCGTCAGCAGGAGGTCGAGTGCGGCCCGGTCGTTCATGGCGCGCAACAGGCTGGGCGTTCCGGGCGTGGCGGCGGGCATGCGGCGACTCTCCCTCACCGAGGTGATCTGTTAGGTAAGTTTCCTATCACTGTTCGAGCCGTGTCAATGCCGCTGCCCCGCAGGCCGTGTCCGTGAGGACCGCCTGCGGGGCAGCGGGAGCGGTGGCGGACCGGGCCGCTACTTGGTGATCCGCGGGCCGGACGGCGGCGGGATCGGGGCGGTGGCCAGGGACTGCGGGGAGGCGGGGTTCGCCAGCGCGGACGGCGCGGCGACGGAGGCCGACGGGTCCGCCGGGGCCTCGTCCTCCTCGTCCCCGGCCGGCACGCCGCCGATGATCCGGATGCCCGCGGCGTCGAAGGCCTCCTTGATCCGCCAGCGCAGCTCCCGCTCCACCGCGAACTGCTGGCCCGGCATCGTCTTCGCGGACACCTTCACCGTCATCGAGGCGAGCAGCACCTCGTCCAGGCCCAGCACCTCCACCGGACCCCACAGGCGCTCGTCCCAGGGGGACTCCTTCGCCATCGAGTCGGCGACCTGCTGGACCACCTCGCGGATCCGCGACAGGTTCTCCGAGGGCTTGACCTGCACGTCCACGGCCGCGGTCGCCCAGCCCTGGCTGAGGTTGCCGATCCGCTTGATCTCGCCGTTGCGGACGTACCAGATCTCACCGTTGTCGCCGCGCAGCTTGGTCACGCGCAGGCCGACCTCTATGACCTCGCCCGAGGCGACGCCCGCGTCGATCTTGTCGCCGACGCCGTACTGGTCCTCCATGATCATGAAGACGCCGGAGAGGAAGTCCGTCACCAGGTTGCGGGCGCCGAATCCGATGGCTACACCGGCCACACCGGCACTGGCCAGCAGCGGGGCCAGGTCGATCTTCAGGGCGGCCAGGACCATCAGCGCGGCCGTGCCGAGGATCAGGAAGGACGCCACCGACCGCAGGACGGAACCGATCGCCTCCGACCGCTGGCGCCGCCGCTCGGCGTTGACCAGCAGCCCGCCGAGCGCGGTGCCCTCGACCGCCTCGGCGCTGGTGTTCATCCGGTTTATGAGCTTGGTCAGTGCCTTGCGGACCGCCGAGCGGATCACGGCCGCTATCACGACGATCAGCAGGATCCGCAGACCGATGCTCAGCCAGGTGGCCCAGTTCTGCTCGATGAAGCTCGCGGCCTCGGTGACGCTCTCCTGCGCCTCCTTGACCGAAGCGGGCGTGTCCGGGACATCGGCTGCCAACGGCAGCAGAGCGGCGGGCCAGGGCACGACAGGAACCTCCAGATGTAGCGGTCTGCCCGTCCGGGGGTGTCCCCCCGGACGGGATCCGGGGGCGGCTGCGCGGGCAGACCAACCACACTAACGGGGCAATCCCTTCACCTTGGCGCCGTGTTCGAGGGAGAGACCAGACTCACCTGGGGATGACTGACTGTGGTTGAAAACACCTCGGACCCGTTACGGGCGAGTGGTGGCGCTTCGACCAGCCGTAAGGAGAGACTGGAGAGCAGATCGTCCCGGCGCGAGCCACGCGCCGCCGACGTACAAGGAGGCAGTCCGTGCCGCACGTCCTGGTCCTCAACGCGTCGTACGAGCCCCTCGGCGTCGTACCGCTCCGCCGCGCGCTCGTCCTCGTCCTGGAGAACAAAGCTGTCTCCCTGGAGGAATCCGGCGCCTATCTGCACAGCGCGACAAGGGTCGTCCCCGCTCCCAGCGTGGTACGGCTCAAGCGCTTCGTGCGGGTCCCCTACCGGGGGCCCGTTCCACTCACCCGGCGCGCCCTGTTCGCGCGGGACGGCGGACGCTGCATGTACTGCGGCGCCGTCGCCACCAGCGTCGACCACGTCATTCCGCGCAGCCGGGGCGGACAGCACGTCTGGGACAACGTCGTCGCGGCGTGCCGGCGCTGCAACCACGTCAAGGCCGACCGGCACCTGCTGGAACTGGGCTGGCGGCTGCGCCACCAGCCGGCCCCGCCCTCGGGGCTGGCCTGGCGCATCATCGGCACCGGGCACCGCGATCCCCGGTGGATGCCGTACCTCCAGCCGTACGGGGCCGATGACGCACTGGAGCGGATCGGGATCGGCGTGGCAGCCTCCTGACGGTCCCCCGCCCCGACCGAGCGCCGGCGCGGCTGGAACCAGCCCCGCCGGCGTTCCGAGCCCGGCTTCCCGGGGCGGCGCCCGGGGAAGCCGGGCAGAGGCCGGACGACGGCCTGCGCCCCGTGGCTCCGGCGGAGCCCCCGGCAGGGCTACGGCGTGACCGCGTAGGCCTCCGCCGACCAGAGCGAGCAGCCGTAGCGCGTCGCGCGGCGCTCGCACGTCACCCTCAGGAACCGGGTGTCCGGCGCGTCCAGCCGGAGCGACTCGCGGCCGCCCTTGGAGGACGTGACGGCCGCGGCCGGCCGCCAGGTCACCCCGTCGGCCGAGGTCTCCACCCGGTAGGCCGAGGGGTAGGCGTCCTGCCAGTGCAGCTCCAGCCGGCCGACCCGGGCCGGGGCGGGCAGCTCCGCCTGCCACCAGGCGCCGTCCACCGCCGGTGAGGACCAGCGGGTGCTGGGGGAGCCGTCCACGGCCGCCGAGGCCGGGAAGGCGGCGGTCTCGTTCGCCGAGGAGCTCGCCCGCGCGGTGCGCAGCAGATCCGGTCCGCCGGTACGGGGCACCGCCCGCACCGTCAGGGTGCGGGACTCCCCGTCGAAGGCCACCGGGACCTGGTAGGTGCCCGGCGGGGTGTTCGCTGCGACGACGACCTCCAGCGGTATCGACGCCCGGCCGCCGCGCGGGACCACCGCGGTCTGCGGGAGGCGGACCTCGATCCCGGCCGGCGGCTGCGCCGACAGCGGCCCGCGGACCTCGCCGGGGCCCAGGGCCGACAGCTGGGCGGTGACCCGCTGCGCGGCGCCGCCGATCTCGGCGTCGGTCCTGCCGCCGTCCGCCAGCTCGAAGCGGGCCCGGGGCCCGTCCCCGAACCACGGGACCACCTGGTGCACCACGGGCGCGGCCCCGGCCCAGGCCAGGCGCACCGCGTCAGCGCGCAGCCCCGCCGTGTCGATCTGGGTCCAGCCCGACGCCGCCGCGTCGCCGACCTTGCGCCAGCCCTCGCCCGGTACGTGGGCCTCCACCACGGCGCCCCGCGAGCCCGCCGGGAGCGGGTCCGTCATCACCGTCACCGCCGACACGGGGCGCACGGAGTCCAGCCGGACCGTCCAGGCCTGCGCGTCCTTGGTCACCGTGCCGGTCGTGCGGGCGACTCCGGTCCAGGCGTCCGCCTCCGCCGCCGCCTTCTCCAGGAAGGGGTCCAGGACGGCCTTGTCCACCTGGGCGGGGCCCGGCTCGGCCAGTGCCTCGCGCGCCTCGGCGAGGGACCGGGAGGCCTGCCAGGCGGCCGCCCCGTCCCCGCGGGCCTGGGCCTGCAGGACGTCCACGGCCAGTTCGCCGGCCGTTCCGTAGTGCGAGAGCCGCTCCAGCCAGGGGCCCGCCTCGTCCGACAGGGCGGTCAGCCGGGCCGGGGCCTCGCGCAGCACCGTGAACGCCTTGCGCAGCTCGGTCCCGGCCGCCGGGTCACCCGCCGCCCGGGCCTTCCAGAACTGCTCGACCAGCGGCTTCAGGTACGCCGACTCCTCCTGCTTGAGCCCGGAGGCGGTGGTGTTCCCGGCCAGCGCCGCCACCGCTTCGCGCTCCCGCGGGTCCGAGCCCGCGAGGTCGCGCACCGCGGCCTGCCAGGACTCGCCGGCCCGGTAGCCGCGCGGGTTCCAGGCGAAGTCGGCCGCCGTGAAGAGGGGGATGCGCGACAGGATGGGCTGCTGCATCGCGTTGGACAGCAGCGCCGCCGAGCCGCCCGCCACCGCGGGTTCGCGGCCCGCGTACGGGCCGAGGAAGATGCGGCCCGGATCCCAGTCGTTGACCGGGTAGTTGTCCATGGTGATCAGGGGCTGCTGCCCCAGGGCGGAGCGCGCCCCGGCCAGTTCCCGGCCCGTGATCGTGCGCGGCACGACGCCTACGCCCGTCCAGGCCACTTCCACCCGCGCGTCCAGCCCGCGGGCCAGGGCCGTCCGGTAGGCGGTGGCGCCCTCCTGGTAGTACTCGGTCGGCAGCAGCGACAGCGCGGGCGCCCCCGGATACCGGGAGGCCAGGTGCGCGGCCAGCTCGTTCGCGACCTCCGCGTGCGCCTTCGCGGCGGCCTCCGGACCCCTGCCGTACCGCTGCAGGTCCGCGCGGCAGCCCCACTCGGTGTAGCTGACGTCCTGGAACTGCACCTGGAAGGCGCGGAAGCCCAGGTCCCACATCGAGTCCAGCTTGCGTCCGAGCGCCGCCCGGTCGGCCGCCGACGACAGGCACATGGACTGCCCCGGGGTGACCGCCCAGGCCAGCACGACCCGGTTGGCGCGGGCCCGCTCGGCCAGCGTGCGGAACTCCTCCTGACGCTCCTTCGGGTAGTCCTCGCGCCAGCCCGTCGTGCGGTACGGGTCGTCGCCGGACGCGATCAGCATCCGGTTCTGCTTGGTGCGGCCCATGAAGTCCAGCTGGGCCAGACGCTGCTCCTCGGTCCACGGCTGCCCGTAGAAGCCCTCGGTGATCCCGCGCACCGGCGCGGCCGGCCAGTCGCGCACCAGGACGCCGGGCACCTTCCCGCCGCCCGCGGCCAGCAGCTGACGCAGCGTCTGCGCCGCGTGGAAGAGCCCCTCCTCGCCGACGCCGGCCAGCGCGACGGTGTCCCGCCCGCCGGGCCGTCCCACGGCGAGGCGGTAGCCGCCGTTCGGCAGGTCCGTGGCCGCGGTCGCGCCCAGCGCCAGCAGCGCCTCCTGCGCGCCCGCGTCCTGGAGCCGCACGACGGTGCCCCGCTCGGGCAGCGGCTCCCCGGGCTCCGGCTCGTGCAGGGTTTTCACGCCCGCCTTGCGCAGGGCCTCGCGCACCACCCGGAGGGCGTGCGGATCGGCGTCGGCCGGCGCCACCAGGACGGCCTCCCGGCCGAGCGGCACCTCGCGCGCCGGATCGGCGGCCATCGACTGCGGCCGGGGCCACACGGCGGGCCCTTCGGCGGCGCTCCGGGGGGTGTCGGCGCCCGGGTCGAGCACGGGGCCGACGGTGCCGTTGGCGCCCACGCCGGCGGCACCGGCCGCACCGGCGGTGCCCGGTGCGGCGGTCGGACCGTCCGGCGCGGAGGGCCCCGCGAGGAACCCGGGCGGTGCGGAGGCCACGGCGCCGCCGAGCAGCGACCCGATCACCGCCATGGCGGCGGCCGTCGACCGTTTCCTGCCCCTGAGCTGCACAGAGCCTCCTCGTCGCGAGACGTCCCCCACTCGTACGAATGAGCCCGAGCCCACCACCCGTGCGGCTGGAGTGTCAATGCGGGTGGGCGATCTGCCCCGGATCTGCCAGGAATGCGGCCCCTCCGAGTGGGTATGGCTGCGTTGTTCCCCGGCGGCGTCCCGCTTTTGTGCTCCACGCTTCTGACCCACCCTCATCCCTCCTGCCCGCACGCACGAAGGAGCGCCCGTCCATGGACGACCTGGCCCGGCTCGCCGCCCTGCACGGCATCGCCACCGCCTACCAGCCCGCCCCCGACGTCACCGTCCAGGTCCCCGAGGCCACCATCAGAACGATCCTCGGCCTGCTCGGGGTCGCCACCGACGACGCCGAGAGCATCCGGGTGTTCGCCAAGTCGGCCGCCGGGCGGCTGCTGCCGCCCACGGTGGTGCTCTGGCAGGGGGAGCCCGTCGCGTCGCTCCCGGCCGGGCTCCCGCCGGGCAGCCGGGTCGTGGTGGTGGCGGAGGAGTCGGGAGAGGAGTTCGCCTGGGGGCCCGGACTTCCCCTCGGGGTCCACCGGATCACCGCCGACGCCCCCGACGGGCGGACCGCCGAGGCCACCCTGGTCGTGGCCCCCGAACGGGCCCCCGCCGCGCCCGAACGCGCCCACGGGCTGCTCGTCCAGCTCTACTCCCTCCTGTCCGAGCGCTCCTGGGGCATGGGCGACCTCGGGGACCTCGCGGAACTCGCCCGCTGGGCGGGCCGGACCCACGGCGCGGGCTTCATCCAGGTCAACCCGCTGCACGCCTCCCTGCCGGGGACACCGACCGACCCCTCCCCGTACCGGCCGTCCTCGCGCCGCTTCCCCGACCCCGTCCACCTGCGGATCGAGGACGTTCCCGAGTACGCCGACTGCCCCGAGCGGGAGGCCCTGGCCGAGCTGGCCTCCCGGGGCGCCGCGCTGCGCCACGAGGTGCTGGAGAAGGGTGCGTTGATCGACCGGGACGCCGTCTGGGCGCTCAAGCGACAGGCCCTGGAGCTGCTGTACGCCGTACCGCGGACCTCCGAACGGGAAGCGGACTACCGTGCGTTCCGCGCGCAGGGAGGCGCCTCGCTGGACGTCCACGCGAGTTGGCAGGCCTCGCACATGGGCGAGGACCCGAGGGCGCGCACCGACTTCCACCGCTGGCTGGTCTGGCTGACGGACGGCCAGCTCGCCGCCGCCCAGCGGGCCGCCCGCGAGGCCGGCATGTCCGTCGGCATCGTGCACGACCTGGCCGTCGGGGTGCACCCGGACGGTTCGGACGCCTTCGAGCCGGCCCTCCACGCCCGCTCCGTCTCGGTCGGGGCGCCGCCGGACGCCTTCAACGCGCGCGGCCAGGACTGGGGTCTGCCGCCCTGGCGCCCGGACGCGCTGGCCGGTTCCGGCTACGCCGCCTTCCGGTCGCTGCTGCGCGGGGTGTTCCGGTACGCCGGCGCGCTGCGCATCGACCACGTCATGGGCCTCTTCCGGCTCTGGTGGATCCCGGAGGGGACGCTGCCCGCCGAGGGCGCGTACGTCGGCTACGACGGCGAGGCCATGCTGGCGGTCCTGGTGCTGGAGGCGCACCGGGCCGGGGTCCCGGTCATCGGCGAGGACCTCGGGACGGTGGAGCCGCACGTGCGCCGGGAGCTGGCCCGGCGCGGAGTGCTCGGCACGTCGGTGCTGTGGTTCGAGCGGGACTGGTCGGGCGACGGGAGCCCGCTCGCCCCGCAGGCCTGGAGGGCGGACTGCCTGGCCACCGTCACCACCCACGACCTGCCCCCCACGGCCGCCAAGCTGGCCGGCGGCCATGTGGAACTGCGCGACCGGCTCGGCCTGCTGACCCGTCCGGCGGAGCGGGAGCGGGCCGAGGACGCCGCCGACACCGCCGAGTGGCTGGCCCTGCTGGACGGGCTGGGCCTCGACACCAAGGGAGAGGAGGCCGCCGTACAGGCCCTGTACGCCTTCCTGCTGCGCACCCCCGCGCGCCTGGTGGGCGTATGGCTGCCGGACGCGGTGGGGGACCGGCGGCCGCAGAACCTGCCGGGCACCTGGGACCAGTACCCCAACTGGCGGCTGCCGGTCGCCGATGCCTCGGGCAGGCCCCTGACGCTGGAGGAGCTGATGGCCTCGCCCCGGGCGAACGCGCTGCTCAGCGCGGTGCGGGTGGGAGCGGGTCCCCGTACGGCACCCCCGGGCGCGCGCGGCGTTTAGGTGTTCGCTACGTTTGCACCGTGGACAAGAAGAACGCTCTGCGCGCCGGCGCCGTCTCGGCCGGAACGACGCTGATGATGCTGCTGATGACGTCTCCCGCTCTCGCGCTGACCCGCGACGACGGCGACGACCCGGGCCCGGGCCTGAGCATCGGCGAGACGCTCGGCCTGTACGTGGCCCTGCCGATCGTGATCTTCCTGGTCATCGTGGGCCTCGTGATGGCCCTCGACAAGTCGGACAGGCCGAAGAAGAAGCAGGCCTGACCCGGTCCGGCCCCCTGGGGGCCGGAGCCGTGTGACCTTCCCGGGCGCCGGGGGTCCGCACCGCCGATCCGCATCGGCCGTGCGTCGACCCCCGGCGCCTCGTCATGTCCTCAGACGCCGGCGAGCAGTTTGCGGAGCAGGCCGGTGAGCTGGGCGACCTCCTCGTCGGTCAACCCGGTGAGCGCGGCGCGCTGTACTTCCAGGCCTGCGGTGACGGCCTCGTCGATGAGCGCGAGGCCGCGGTCGGTGATCGTCACCTGGAGCCCCCGCCGGTCGTGCGGATCGGGCTTGCGGCAGAGCAGCCCGGCCTTCTCCAGCTTGTCCAGCCGCCCGGTCATGCCGCCAGTGGTGAGCATGAGCGTCGCCGAGAGCTGACGGGGCGAGAGCGTGTAGGGGTCGCCCGAACGGCGCAGCGTGGCGACGACGTCGAACTCCCCGCGCGAGATGCCGAAGCGCTGGTAGCGCTCCTCCATCGCGTCGCCCATGGCCTTGGCGATCCGGTAGATGCGTCCGAAGACCGCCATGGGGGCCGTGTCCAGCTCGGGGCGCACGGCGAACCACTGGTCCGTGATCGCGTCGACCGCGTCCTTGTCCTGACTCATGAGCGCAGTATTCCGGTTCCCTCGAATCGTTCGCAAGAAAGTTGCTTGACCGTAAGTAGCTTAGCGCTAAGCTACTTACCAGCAACCGAATCGGGGGAGAGGCCGTCATGGCAGTGTTCCGGGGCAGGGCGTCGAAGGCCGGGGAGGCGAAGGTCGCGGGGGAGCGGTCGCTGCTCCTCGGCATCGGAATCAGCGCGATCGGGATCGGCATGTACGTCCCCTTCTCGCTCGTCTTCTTCCACCACGTCACCGGCCTCTCCTTCACCCTCGTCGGCCTGGTCATGACGGTCACCGGCGTCGCCGGGCTGGCCTTCATGCCCCTGGCCGGCTCGGCCGTCGACCGGTTCGGCGCCAAGCGGGTGAACCTGGTGCTCTACGGGATCCGGGCGCTCGGCTTCGCCCTCTACCCCTTCGCGAGCTCCCCGGCCGCCTTCGCGGCCGTCGCCCTCGTCACCGCCCTCGCCGACCGCTCCTTCTCCGTCGTGCAGCAGTCCCTGATCGGGGAAGTGGCGAGGGGCGCCGCCCGCGACCGGCTCCAGGCGTCCACCCGGGCCCTGCAGAACGCCGGCATGGGAGCGGGCGCCCTCCTCGTCTCCGGAGTGCTGGCACTGTGGGGCACCGGCGCGTTCACCCACACCGCCTGGGCCAACTCCCTGGCCTTCGCCCTCGCCGGCCTGCTCGTCGGCCGGGTCCGCCCGGTCCCGGCCGGTGAGGCCCGCGCCGCCACCGCCGGGCGGCCGGACGCCGGCTACCGCACGGTCCTGCGCGACCGCCCCTTCCTCGGGCTCACCGCCGCCAACTTCCTCACCGCGCTGGGCTACTCCGCCCTCTCCGTCCTCTTCCCGCTCTACCTCTCCACCTGGCTGGCGGCCCCCGACTCCCTCACCGGAGCGGCCTTCACCCTCAACACCGCCCTGTGCGCCGGGATCGGCGTGCTGGTCGCGGGCCGCGTCCGCCGCTCCGGCGCCCGCCGCACCCGCTCCGCCGCCCTCGGGTCGCTGCTCTTCGCCGCCGCCTTCGCCGGACAGGTCGTGCTCGGCACGCTGCGCCCCGGCCAGGGCGCGACCCTGGCCGCCCTGCTCGTCATCGTCGTCGTCTACACCCTCGGCGAGCTGGTGCACAGCCCCTCCGGCGGCGCCCTGTCGGTCTCGGCCGCCCCCGAGCCGGTCCGCGGCCGCTACCTGGCCACCTACCAGCTGTCCTACTCGCTGGCCACCGCCCTCGCCCCCTCCCTCTTCACCGCCCTGCTCGCCGTGGACGGCCGCCTGCCGTGGGCCGTCCTCACCGCCGCCGCGCTCGGCGCCGCCCTGGCGCTGGTCCGGCTGGAGCGGCACCTGCCGGCCGAGGCCGTGC
Source organism: Streptomyces erythrochromogenes (assembly GCF_036170895.1). Lineage (NCBI taxonomy): Bacteria > Bacillati > Actinomycetota > Actinomycetes > Kitasatosporales > Streptomycetaceae > Streptomyces > Streptomyces erythrochromogenes. The sequence goes on from NZ_CP108036.1 coordinate 5,399,160, forward strand.
ACGCGGAGCCCCCGGCCGCGGTCGCCGGCGCCACCCCGGCCGCGGGCGACGCCGACCGCCGGCCGGCCACCGCAACCGCCTGAACCACACCCCCGGTCCCGTCTTCCTCACCCGCACGAGGAGCCACCCGCCATGAAGCGTCTCGCCACCGTCGCCCTGACCGCACTCGCCCCCATCTCCTGGGGCTCGACCTACGCCGTCGCGTCCGAACTGCTGCCGCCCGACCGGCCGCTCTTCACCGGCGTCATGCGGGCCCTGCCCGCGGGCCTGCTGCTCACCGCGCTGGCCCGCACCCTGCCCAAGGGCGAGTGGTGGTGGAAGTCCGCCGTCCTCGGCACCCTCAACATCGGCGCCTTCTTCCCGCTGCTGTTCCTCTCCGCCTACCGGCTGCCCGGCGGGGTCGCGGCCGTGCTCGGCTCCGCCGGCCCCCTGTTCGTCGTGGGCCTCGCCGCCCTCGTCCTCGGGGAGCGCGCGAGCCTGCGTACCGTACTGGCCGCCGTCGTCGGGGCGTTCGGCGTGAGCATGGTCGTCCTCAAGGCCGAGGCGGCACTCGACCTCGTCGGCGTCGTCGCCGGTGTGGTCTCCTCCGCCTCCATGGCCGCGGGCACCGTCATGACCAAGCGCTGGGGCCGGCCCGAGGGCGTCGGGCCGCTCGCCATGACCGGCTGGCAGCTGACCGCCGGCGGGCTGGTCATCGTCCCGGTGGCCGCCCTCGTCGAGGGCGCGCCGCCCGCGCTCGACGGCAAGGCCCTCCTCGGCTACGGCTACATGATGCTGATCAACACCGGCATCGCCTACTGGCTCTGGTTCCGCGGCATCGGGCAGCTCAGCGCGACCTCGGTCACCCTCCTCGGACCGCTCTCCCCGCTCACCGCGGCCGTCATCGGCTGGGCCGCCCTCGGGCAGGCGCTCACCCCCGTACAGCTCGTGGGCATGGTGATCGCCTTCGGAGCAACCGTCGCCGGACAGCTGGCAGCCGCCCGCACCCCGCAACCGTTCAGTTCTGCTGAAAAGAACGATCGGAACATTTCGATGGACCTGACCGATGGCAGGGTGCGACGGTAGGTCCCTCGACATCCGACCCACCCCGAGGGGGAGACACACAGTGGCCGTCCTGGACCGCGCCCGTACCGTTTCGCACGCCGAACCCGGCAGCACCGGCAAGGGTTCCGCCGGGTTCGGCGTCCTCCTCGCCCTGCTCGCGACGGTCGTCTGGTCCGGCAGCTTCGTCGCCACCCGCGGCATGGCCGAGACCGTCCCGCCCGTCCAGGCGGTCTTCTGGCGCTGGATCATCGCCCTCCTCGCCGTCGCCCCCTTCGCCGCCCGCCAGGCCTGGCAGCAGCGGACCCTGATCCGCCGCCACCTGGGGTTCATCGCCCTCGCGTCGCTGTTCGGCGTCGCCCTCTACAACACGCTCGTGCACCAGGCCGGACTGACCACCTCGGCCTCCAACATGGGCATGATCATGGCCGCCTCGCCCGTGATCATGGCGCTCTACGCCCGCCTCGGCGGCGAACGCCTGGGCGCCCGCCGCACCTTCGGGATGCTGCTCGCCGCCTTCGGCGTGCTGCTGCTCGTCGGGGACGGCTCGATCGGCTTCGACTTCGGCGCCGGCGACCTGTGGATGTTCGCCGCCGCCCTCTCCTTCGCCACGTACAGCGCCCTGCTCAAGCGCAAGCCCGCCGAACTCGGCGGACTGGCCTTCCTGATCACCACCTTCGTGCTCGGCGCGCTGATGCTGGCCCCGGCCTACGCCGTCTCCCTCCACGTCCAGGGCGGATTCGAGACGACGGCCGGCACGGTCGGACCGCTGCTGTACGTCGGCGTGTTCTCCTCGGCCGTCGCCTTCTTCGCCTGGAACAAGGCCGTCTCGGTCATCGGGGCGGCCCGCGCGGGAGTCGTCTACTACCTCCAGCCGGTGTGCGTGGCCGGGCTCGGCCTGCTGCTGCTCGGCGAGCCGACCGGACCGGCCCAACTGCTCTGCATGGCGCTGATCCTCGGAGGGGTCGGGCTGGGAAGTGCCCGGCGGTAGGTTCGGGCCCATGACCGAGTGGGACATCAAGAAGCTGCGGATCCTGCGGACCCTCGCCGAACGGGGGACCGTGACCGCGACGGCCGAGGCGCTGCACATGACGCCCTCGGCCGTTTCGCAGCAGCTGACGAACCTCGCCCGGCAGCTCGGTGTGGCCCTGCTGGAGGCACAGGGCCGCCGGGTCCGCCTCACCGACGCCGCCCACCTCGTCCTGCGGCACGCGGAGGAGGTGTTCGCGCAGCTGGAACGGGCCGACGCGGAGCTCGCGGGCTACCTCGCCGGGGACGCGGGGGAGGTACGGGTCGGCGCGTTCTCCACCGCCGTGCCCGCGCTGGTGGTCCCGGCGGTGGCGGAGCTGCGCAAGGCCCACCCGGGGGTGGAGGTCCGGGTCCGGGAGACCGAGGCCGCGGAGTCGTACGAGCTCCTGTCGGCCGGGGGCGTGGACCTCGCGCTGTCCCTGGCGGCCCACGCACCGACCGCGCGGGACCGGCGGTTCACCCGGGTCACGCTCATGGAGGACCCGCTGGACGTGGCGCTCCCGCCGGGGCATCCCCTGCGGGACTCGGCGGAACTGCGGCTGGCGGACCTGTCCGGGGACCCGTGGATCTACGGGGGCAGCGGCCCGTGGTCGGAGATCGCCCGGGGCGCGTGCGAGGCGGCGGGCTTCGTCCCCGAACAGGCCCACTCGGCGTCCGGCTGGACGGCGATCCTGGCCATGGTCGAGGCGGGGATGGGCGTGGCCCTGGTCCCGCGGATGGTGTCGAGCCGGGCCTCCGGCGTGGCGGTACGGGTGCTGTCGCGGGACCGGCCGACGCGGCACGTGATCGCGGCGGTCCGCCGCGGAGCCGAGGCCGCTCCCGCGGTGGCGCACGTACTGGCTGCCTTGCGCGAGGTGGCTTCGGCCCGGCGGTGACCCCGTCGGGCTGGGCCGGAGGTGCCGGGCGCGGGCGGGGCACGCCGCTGCGCGGAGCCTTCTCCCCGCCCCGCCCTTTCTCCGTTTCCCGGGGCTCCGCCCCGGAACCCCGTACGTGCGCTGCGCGCCCGTGCCCTCAAACGCCGGGCGGGCTGGAAATCCAGACCCGCCGGCGTTCGAGGCGCGGGTGCGGGCAGAGCCCGGGGAACTTACACCTGAGCGGCAGCGGCAGCGGCGTCGGCGGCCTGGGCCTTCAGGGCGCGTTCGACGCCCGCCCGGGACTCCGACACCAGACGCCGCAGCGCGGCGTTCGGCTCGGCCGAGGCCAGCCAGGCGTCCGTCGCGTCCAGGGTCTCCTGCGAGACCTGGAGCGCCGGGTACAGGCCCACCGCGATCTGCTGGGCGATCTCGTGGCTGCGGGTCTCCCAGACCTCCTTGACCGCCGCGAAGAACTTCGCGGTGTACGGGGCCAGCAGCTCGCGCTGGTCGGTCTGGACGAAGCCGCCGATCACGGCCTCCTGCACCGCGTTCGGCAGGTCGCCGGACTCCACCACCGAGGCCCACGCCGCGGCCTTGGCCTCCGCCGTCGGACGGGCCGCTCGGGCGGTCGCCGCGTGCCGCTCGCCGGCCGCCGTCGCGTCCCGCTCCAGCTCGGCCGCGATCGCCGGCTCGTCCGCGACGCCCGTCGCGACGAGCCGCTCCAGGAACGCCCACCGCAGCTCGGTGTCGACGGCCAGGCCCTCGATCTCGGCCGAGCCGTCCAGCAGCGCCGACAGGTAGGTCAGCTGCCCCTCGGTGCGGGCGGTGGCCGCGAAGGCCCGCGCCCACGCCAGCTGGTGGTCGCCGGCCGGCTCCGCCGCACGCAGGTGCTCCAGGGTGGCCTCGGTCCAGGCCGCCAGGCCCTCCTCCCGCCACGCCGGGTCGGCGTACAGGTCGACGGCCAGCTTCACCTGACGGTGCAGCGACTGGACGACGCCGATGTCGGACTCCTTGCCGATGCCCGAGAGCACCAGCGAAAGGTAGTCGCGGGTGGCGAGCTCCCCGTCACGCGTCATGTCCCAGGCCGAGGCCCAGCACAGGGCGCGCGGCAGGGACTCCGCGAAGTCGCCGATGTGCGCGGTGACCGCGGCGAGGGACTCCTCGTCCAGGCGGACCTTCGCGTACGACAGGTCGTCGTCGTTCAGCAGGAAGACCGCCGGGCGGGTCCGGCCCACCAGCTCCGGCACCGTGGTCAGCGCGCCGTCGATGTCCAGCTCGATCCGGTCGGTGCGCACGAGCGCGCCGTCCTGGAGCTCGTACAGGCCCACCGCGATGCGGTGCGGGCGCAGCGTGGACTCGCCCTTGGCGCCGGCGGGCAGCGCGGGCGCTTCCTGGCGGATGCCGAAGGCGGTGATCACACCGTTCGCGTCGGTGCTGACCTCAGGGCGCAGGACGTTGATGCCGGCCGTCTCCAGCCACGCCTTCGACCAGGCGGTCAGGTCGCGGCCCGAGGTCTCCTCCAGGGCCCCCAGCAGGTCCGACAGGCGCGTGTTGCCGAAGGCGTGCGCCTTGAAGTAGGCCTGCACGCCCTTGAAGAAGGCGTCCATGCCGACGTAGGCGACGAGCTGCTTGAGCACCGAGGCGCCCTTGGCGTACGTGATGCCGTCGAAGTTGACCATGACGTCGTCGAGGTCACGGATGTCCGCCATGATCGGGTGCGTGGACGGCAGCTGGTCCTGCCGGTACGCCCAGGTCTTCATGGAGTTGGCGAAGGTGGTCCACGCGTGCGGCCACTTCGAGCCCTCCGCGTACGCCTGGCACGCGATGGAGGTGTAGGTGGCGAACGACTCGTTCAGCCACAGGTCGTTCCACCACTCCATGGTGACGAGGTCGCCGAACCACATGTGGGCGAGCTCGTGGAGGATGGTCTCCGCGCGCACCTCGTACGCCGCGTCCGTCACCTTCGAGCGGAAGACGTACTGGTCGCGGATGGTGACCGCGCCCGCGTTCTCCATCGCGCCCGCGTTGAACTCCGGTACGAAGAGCTGGTCGTACTTGGCGAACGGGTAGTCGTAGGCGAACTTCTCCTGGAACCAGTCGAAGCCCTGCCGGGTCACGTCGAAGATCGCGTCCGCGTCGAGGAACTCGGCGAGCGAGGGCCGGCAGTAGATGCCGAGCGGCACGGACTGGCCGTCCTTGCCCTCGTAGGAGCTGTGCACCGCGTGGTACGGGCCGACGATCAGCGCCGTGATGTACGTGGAGATGCGCGGGGTCGGCTCGAAACGCCAGACGTTGTCCTTGACGTCCGCCGGCGCGGGCGTCGGCGAGTTCGAGATGACCGTCCAGCCCTCGGGGGCCGTCACGGTGAACCGGAACGTGGCCTTCAGGTCGGGCTGCTCGAAGCTGGCGAAGACCCGCCGGGCGTCGGGCACCTCGAACTGGGTGTAGAGGTAGGCCTGCTGGTCGACCGGGTCGACGAAGCGGTGGAGGCCCTCACCGGTGTTGGTGTACGCGCAGTCCGCGACGACCCGCAGCTCGTTGGCCCCGGCCGCGAGGTGCGCCAGGGCGATCCGGGAGTCGCGGAAGACGGCTGCGACGTCGAGGGACTTGCCGTTGAGGACGACCTCGTGCACCGCCGGGGCGACCAGGTCGATGAAGGTCTCCGCCCCGGCCTCGGCCGACTGGAAGCGCACGGTGGTCACGGACGGGTAGGTGCCGCCCTCCTGCGCGCCGCTGAGATCGAGTTCGATCTCGTACGAGTCGACGGTGAGCAGCTTTGCACGCTGCTGAGCCTCTTCACGGGTGAGGTTCGTGCCTGGCACGCGGTCATCTCCTTCGATGGTGACGTTGCCCCGACATCCTTCCACGGGGGGACGAGTACCGCCTCGGAGTAATCCACGGGCGAACGCGAGGTCGCAAACCTGCCGGACATCGGCGCCCTGCCTGGGCACGCTGGTGGGCATGACCAGCAGATACCGGGCGATGCCCATCGAGGAGGCGGCGCTCCAGGAGCTCCGCGTGCGCGACGACGCGGGACGGGGCCCCGTCCCGTACACCGACGGGGAGGGCGGGGCACCGCTGCGGTGCTGCCTGCGTACCAGTGCGGCGGGGGAGCGGATCGCGCTCGTCTCCTACGCGCCGCTGCGCCGCTGGGCGGCGAGGACCGGAGCCGATCCCGGCGCCTACGACGAGCAGGGCCCCGTCTTCATCCACGCCGAGGACTGCGGCGGGCCCGCAGGCGGTGGCGGGGGATACCCCTTCGCCCGGGCCGGGGTGCAGCGCACCGCCCGGCGCTACGACGCCCGCGGGCACATACTCGGCGGGCGGGTCCTGGACCTCGGGGAGGATCCCGACGGGGTGGTCGAGCGGGCCCTCGCCGAGGCCTTCGCCGATCCCGGGGTGGCCCTCGTGCACCTGCGCTTCGCCGAGTTCGGCTGCTTCCAGTTCGAGGTGCGCCGGCCCTGACACGGCGGGAGGGCGGGCGCCGCACGGCGCCCGCCCTCCAGGTCGTGCCGGGTGCGGGGTCAGCCGCGCAGCTCCTCGGCCACGAGCTCCGCGATCTGGACCGCGTTCAGCGCGGCGCCCTTGCGGAGGTTGTCGTTCGACACGAACAGGGCGAGGCCGTTGTCCACCGTCTCGTCGACGCGGATGCGGCCCACGTACGAGGCGTCCTTGCCGGCGGCCTGGAGGGGGGTCGGGATCTCGGAGAGTTCCACGCCCGCGGCGTCCTTCAGCAGCTCGTAGGCGCGCTCGACGCTGATCGGGCGGTCGAAGCGGACGTTGATCTGGAGGGAGTGGCCGGAGAAGACCGGCACGCGCACGCAGGTGCCCGAGACCTTGAGCTCCGGGATCTCGAGGATCTTGCGGGACTCGTTGCGGAGCTTCTGCTCCTCGTCGGTCTCGAAGGAGCCGTCGTCGACGATCGAGCCCGCGAGCGGGAGCACGTTGAAGGCGATCGGACGCTTGTAGACGCCCGGCTCGGGGAAGTCGACGGCGCCGCCGTCGTGGACCAGCGCGGTCGCGCCCTCGGCGACGGCCTTGACCTGGCCGTCGAGCTCGGCGACACCGGCCAGGCCGGAGCCGGAGACGGCCTGGTAGGTGGTGGCGACCAGCGAGGTCAGGCCGGCCTCGTCGTGCAGCGGGCGCAGCACCGGCATGGCCGCCATGGTGGTGCAGTTCGGGTTCGCGATGATGCCCTTGGGGCGGTTCTTGATCGCGTGCGGGTTGACCTCGGAGACGACGAGGGGGACCTCGGGGTCCTTGCGCCAGGCGGAGGAGTTGTCGATGACGACGGCGCCCTGCGAGGCGACCTTCTCGGCCAGGGCCTTCGAGGTGGCGCCGCCCGCGGAGAAGAGCACGATGTCCAGGCCGGAGTAGTCGGCGGCGGAGGCGTCCTCGATGGTGATCTCGCGGCCCTCCCACTCGATCGTCGAGCCGGCGGACCGGGCCGAGGCGAACAGGCGCAGCTCGTCCACCGGGAACTTGCGCTCGGCGAGGATGCTGCGCATGACTGCGCCGACCTGACCGGTGGCTCCGACGATTCCGACCCTCACGGTGACTCCTTCTGCTCCGTTACGACGCGGGCGCGCGTGGGGCCATCATGCGTTCGACCCCACGCGCCTTGTCCAATTTATTGTCCGAGGAACGGACGGTGTTCTGAATGTGAACACCCATGACGAGTGCATGGCGGCCGTGTTTCACGGCCCCGGAACGACCGTTTTGCCTGGTCGGGGCCGGTTAGCGTCCGGTCTGTCATGACCGCTATGCGGACATGATCGACTGCTGATCGCAACATACCTCGGGGAGATCCACCGTGCGTGCCATTCGCCGCAACAGCCATCGCCGCCGGTCCATACCGGTGCTCGCCGCCCTCGCGGCCGCCGCCGTCGCCGCACCCGTCCTGCTCGCCGCCACCCCGGCCGCCGCCCACCCGCGCGAGGGCCGGCTCGCCAAGGAGCTGGTGGAGGAGGTCACGGCCAAGGGCGCCTACCGCCACCTGAAGAAGTTCCAGCAGATCGCCGACGCCAACGGCGGCAACCGCGCCGCCGGCACGCCCGGCCACGCGGCCTCCGCGGCCTACGTGCACGACACGCTGAAGAAGGCCGGGTACGACGTCTCCTACCAGGACTTCGACATCTACGAGGCGCACACGAGGACGGAGCGGACCACCGTCCTCGGCCAGGACTCCCGCGAGCTGGCCACCGCCGCCTTCACCTTCACCAAGTCCACCCCGGCGGGCGGCCTGGCCGCGCCGCTCGCGCCCGCCCGGGTCGACGAGACCCCGGGCTGCACGGCGGACGACTACCCGGCCGGCGCCTTCACGGGGAAGATCGCCCTGGTCAAGCGGGGTGCCTGCACCTTCGTGGAGAAGCAGCGGGCCGCGGCCGCGGCGGGCGCGCTCGGCGTCATCGTCTACAACCACAGCGGCACCACCCCGGTGCGGGGCGGCTTCTCCTCGCCCGCCGAGGGGGTCATCCCGAGCGCCGGCATCACGCTGGCCGACGGTGAGGCGCTGGCCGACGCCGCCGGCAAGGGCGAGGTGACCGTACGCCTGGACCTGGACCAAGAGCACCTGAAGAAGACCACCCGCAACGTGATCGCCGAGACCAGGGGCGGCCGCTCCGACCGCGTGGTGACCGTCGGGGCGCACCTGGACTCGGTCGCCGAGGGCCCGGGCATCAACGACAACGGCTCCGGCTCGGCCGGCCTGCTGGAGGTGGCGCTGCGGCTGGCCGAGGAGGGCGCCAACAAGAAGGGGAAGGGGCCCGCCAACAAGGTCCGCTTCGGCTGGTGGTCGGCGGAGGAGCTGGGCCTGCTGGGCTCGGAGCACTACGTCGCGCAGCTGTCCGAGAAGCAGAAGAAGGACATCGCGCTCTACCTGAACTTCGACATGATCGCCTCGCCGAACCCGGTGCAGTTCGTCTACGACGGCGACGACTCGGACAGGACGGGCGCCGGCGCCGGTCCGGCCGGCTCGGCGCAGATCGAGGCTCTGATCAACGGCTTCCTCGACAGGAAGGGCAAGCCGCACGAGGGCAGAGACTTCGACGGCCGCTCCGACTACGGGCCGTTCATCGCGACCGGCATCCCGGCCGGCGGCACCTTCACCGGGGCCGAGGGCATCAAGACGCCCGAGCAGGCCAAGCGGTACGGCGGCACGGCCGGCGCCCCGTACGACCCGAACTACCACGGGGCCGGCGACGACCTGAAGAACCTCGACCTCAAGGTCTTCGACACCAATCTGGACGTGATCGCGCACGCCGTCGGCACCTACGCCGAGTCGCTGCGTTCGCTCGGCAGGTAGCGGAGCCACGGGGAGGAACGGCCCGAGGGGGCGGTGCTCGTCAGAGCGCCGCCCCCTCGGGTCTTCCGTGCGGAAGGTGCTACGGGAGGACCTTCTCGATCTGCACGCTGCCGGTGCCGGCGGCGGTGCCGCGGGCGTTGAGCAGCTCGACCTGGCCGAAGAACTGACGGCCCTCGGGGGCCGGGCTGGTGACCAGGACGTTCGCCGAGACCTGCGCGGTGGCGCCGGTGGCGAGGTTCACCGCGGCGGCCTCGTCGACCTGGACGGAGCCCAGGGCGGCCGAGAAGAACACGTCGCGGTAGTCGTACGTGGTGGAACCGGACGGGATCGCGTAGCCGATCACCTTGACGGTGTAGGTGCCCGCGGCCGGGTTCACCAGGCTCACGGCCTCCTCGGAGTCGCCGTCGGCGGCGGAGCCGACCTTGACGCCGTCCTTGTAGACCTCGAGGTCGAGGTCGGCGGCGGTGTCGGACACCTTGCCGATCGCGACGTCGAGGCGGGAGGTGCCCGCGGGCACCGCGATCTCGGTGGTGTGGGTCTCACCGTTGGCGATGGTCGGCTTGGCGACCTTCGCGGAACCGAGCGGGCCGCCCTTGAGCTTGCCGCCGGAGATGGCCGCGCCGGCGTTCTTGACGCTCCACTGGACCGCGGCCGGGGTGCCCTGCTTCACCTCGGGCAGGACCTTGACCGCGGGGTCGAAGGCCGCGCCGAGCACGGAGACGTCCAGCTTGAACGGGTTGTCCAGGACCGGCGACGTACGACGGGCCTCGACCTCGATCTCCCAGACGCCCGGCGTCGGCTCGGGGTACGAGCGCACGTCGGGGCGGCAGGTGTTGGCCGGGTTGTCGTAGTTCGGGTAGCAGTTGGTCGTGGCCGTCGGGTCGACCGGCACGCCGTACGGGTGGATCGCGATGAAGCGCGTCTGGGCGCCCGCCGCGAGACCGCTGAGCGCGACCTCCAGGCTCTTGGCGCCCGGCGGCACGGTCACGAAGTACGACTTGTGCGAGTTGCGCTGCACGGTGGAGGACTGCGACAGGGAGAACGACGGCGCGGCCAGGGGGGCGGAAGCCACGACGGTCGTCAGGATCTGCTTGTCGATGCCCTCGGTGGTCTCGTCGTCCAGCTGCAGGATGCCGCTGTGGACGCCGGCCGTCTTGGCGTTGGCCTCGACCTTGATGGTGACGGGCTTGTTCAGCGGCAGGGTGACGTAGTCGTAGCCGCCGATGACCTTGAAGGTGCCGTCGTTGTTGCGCCAGCTCAGGTCGTGCCGGGTGCCGTACTTGACGCCCGTGGTGCGGGTGACGACGACGTTGTAGACCTTCTTCTGGCCGACCTTGAGGCCGCCCTCGCGGTCGTACAGGCCGGTGCCGAAGCCCGGGGTCTTCAGGAACTGGTCGATCGCGGTGTCGACCGGCGCCTTGACGGTGAACTCGTTGGCCTTCGCGTCGCGCTGGATGGACTCCCACGCGCCGTTCACGTCGATCAGGCCCGAACCCTGCGCGTGCGCCGGGACGTTGTCGATCTTCTTCGCGGAGCTGGTGAGCGCGACCCGCAGGGAGGCCGGGGTCAGCTTGATGTTCTGCTGCTTCGCGGCCGAGATCAGCAGGGCGCTCGCGCCCGCCGCCTGCGGCGAGGCCATCGAGGTGCCCTGGAGCATGCCGTAACCGGCCGGCAGGGTGTAGCCGGCCTCCTTCACCGGCGCGCCGGGCAGCCAGGTCTGGATGGTGTTGATGGCGGCGCCGGGGGCGCTGATGGTCGGCGTGAAGCCGCCGTCCTCACGCGGACCGCGCGAGGAGAAGGGGAACATGTTGTACTTCGTGCTCACGCCGGAGCCGTAGTTGGCGGCCCACGTCTCCTTCGAGACCGAGGCGCCCACGGAGATGACCTTGTCCGCGAGGGCCGGGTCGCCGATGGTGTTCACACCCGGGCCGGAGTTGCCGGCCGAGATGACCAGCTGGACCCCGTAGGTGTCGACGAGGTTGCGGTACAGCTCGGCGCGCGCGTTGTTGCCGTCGTTCAGCGCCGGCAGGCCGCCGATCGACATGTTGACGATGTCCACGCCGCGGTTGACGACGAGGTCGATCATGCCCTCGGTCAGCGCGATGTTGGTGCAGCCGCCGGACCAGGAGCAGGCGCGCGAGGAGACGAGCTTGGCGCCGGGCGCCTCGCCGTTCATCTTGCCGCCGAAGAGGCTGTTGGCGGCGGTGATGCCGGCGACGTGCGTGCCGTGCTCGGACTCGATGATGCCGATGTTGACGAAGTCGGCCTTCTTGCCGACCCAGTCCCCGCCCAGCGGGTCCATCGGGACGTCCTTGCGGATCTCGATCACGAACGGAATCCGCTCGGCGACCTCGGTCGCCGGGTTGTCCGTGCCGAAGTAGCCGATCTGGTAGCCGTCCTTGTACGGCTTCATCGGCTCGTTGTTCGTGAAGTCGCCGTCCTGGTCGGTGTCCACGCGGACGGTGCCGGCGGCCGCGTCGTACAGCATGCCGAACCGGTCGGTGGTGTCCCCGTCCCGGTTGACGTCGCCCGCCATGTCACCCGTGGCGGTGATCGACTCGCTGAACCGGCTCCACTGGAAGCTGCCCTCGGGCGCCTTCCAGCTCTGGCCGCCCGCGGTGAAGGTGCCGCCCGCGGCGGTGACCGGGGTGATCTGGGCGCGCCAGGTCCCGTCGTTGTCGGTGATCGGGTCGGTGGCCGTCACCCAGTCGACGATCTTGCGCTCGCCGGTGGTGGTCTTCTGCAGGGCCGGGTGGCCGAGGTCGACACCCGAGTCCATGATGCCGATGGTCACGCCGCGGCCGTCGGCCTGCGGGTTCTTCTCGACGAAGTCGACCGCGCCGGTCTCGAAGGACGGGTTGTACGGGTTCTTCGCCGGGGTGTTCTTGTCCGGCGCCGCGTACGTCTCGGCCGCGGTCTTCTTGACCGTCCCGGTCTCCCGGCCGGATTCGGGCCGCGGGTCCGGCAGCTGGATCTCGTGGCGCAGGTCGATGCCGTGCACCGAGGACAGCTTGGCGGCCGCCTTCAGCGCGGCCTCCGCCTGGCCGGTCGGCAGGGTGGCGCGCACGTAACCGAGGTTGTCGTACGTCCGGCCGACCGAGGCGCCCTGGACGGAGTCCAGCTGGTCGGCGACCTGCTTGGTCTGGCCGGGGGCGGTCGCGACCATGACGGTGACGTTCGCGTCACCCTTGGCCTTGGCCTCCTGGAGGAGCTCGACGTCGGCCGAACCGAGCTTCTGGTCAGCGGACTTGACCGCCGGCGAGGTGCCCGGGGTGTCCGCGCCGGTCGCCGCGAACGCGGGCACGGCGCCGCCCGCCACGAGGGCGGCGACCAGGCCGGCCGCGGCCGCGACGCGCGCGGCGCGTCTGGGCCCGGGTATGGAGCTGGGGGATTCGAGGGTCATCAGCATCCCTGGTAAGTGAAAGATACGGTCCGGATTTCGGTGCCGGATGACCGGTCAGCTTTGCGCAACCGACCGGTCTTTGGGGAGGGATGTCATCGACCGAGACCTACGGTGGCGGACACTCGCCAGTGCGGTGTTTCCGCCAGTGGGGCCGTATCCGGGCACAGTGGTGCGAACCACAGGGACTGAACAGTTGATTTATCGACTTAGCGGCCCCAAGTCGGTACCGGGGCGGGGTCGCGCGCCGGTACGGGTGTGACAGATTTCGAGCGATCAGCGCTCGCGCGTGCGCGCGTGATGGCGCGAGGCTTTCGCCCGGTTTCCGCAGGCGGACATCGAGCACCAGCGCCGCGTTCCGTTGCGCGAGGTGTCGTGGAAGTGCAGGACGCAGGTCTCCGATGCGCACTTGCGGATCCGGCCGGGCGCCGCGCCCAGCAGGTCGAGGTAGTCGCGCGCGGCCGTCCAGGCCGGCCCCCAGGCGGGATCGGCGAACTCGGCGCGCTCGCCCGGGCCTTCGGCGGTCAGGGTGGCGCGGATGCGGCCGTGCTCCAGCACGGCGTCGACCAGCGCCCGGGCGCTCTCGTCGGCCGGGTCCGCCACCGCGCGGGCCAGTGCCTCGCGCGCGGTCATCAGGTGGACGAGGGTCGAGGCGTCGGCCCGGAACCGGTCGGCCAGCCCGGTGGACTCCAGCCAGACCGCGAGCCCTTCGACCCGGCTCAGCCCGAAGGCGCCGGCGAAGAGGTCGACGGGCTCACCCTCCTGCACCCAGCGGGTGTTCAGCAGGTCGAGGGCGATCGGCTCCCCGGTCAGGGGCCGCGGGTCCGCCGTCGTCATGTCCGTCTCCTCGCTCGCTAACCCCTCAAGACTACGTGAGCGGTTGACGCCCTTCGCTCTAACCCTTAAATTGGATTTAGAAGGTTAGAACCTTGGAAACGGTCTGGGGAAGGACCCGTCATGACCACCGTCATCAGCAAGCTCCGCACCGGGCACGTCGGCCTGAACGTCACGGACCTGGAGCGCTCGCTCGCCTTCTACCGGGACGCCCTCGACTTCCAGGTGCTGGGGGAGGGCAAGGAGGAGGACCGCCGCTTCGCCTTCCTCGGCCGGGACGGCGAGCTCGTCCTCACGCTCTGGCAGCAGGCCGACGGCGCCTTCGCGCCGGCCGCGGCCGGGCTGCACCACCTGGCGTTCTCGGCCGACGCCGTCGAGGAGGTGCGCGCGTACGAGGAGCGGCTGCGCGGCCTGGGCGTCGCGTTCGCCTACGAGGGCGTCGTGGCGCACGGCGAGGGCGCGGCGTCCGGCGGCATCTTCTTCCACGACCCCGACGGCACGCGCCTGGAGATCTCCGTACCCACCGGTGCCGAGCATGCCCCCGCCCCCACCACGGGCGCTCCGACCTGCGGGTTCTTCTGATGAGCGGGGTCTACCACTGGGGCGCGCTGGCGGTACAGGAGCGGGTCGGCGTGCGCGGGCCGGCCGAGCACGTCGGCCGCTCGATCGGCACGGGCATCCGCGACGTCGCCGCGGCCTTCCTGGAGCTCCAGCCGCACCTGGTCGTCGGGGCCGCCGACGGCGCCGGCCGGATGTGGGCCTCTTGGCTCACCGGGCCGCCCGGCTTCGTACGGGCCACCGGTCCGCACCGGATCGCCGTCGCGGGCGGTCCGCCCGCGGGCGACCCGCTCGCCGAGGCGTTGGCCACGGCCGGGACCCGGGTCGGGACCATCGCGCTCGACCCGCGGACCCGGCGCCGGATGCGGTTGAACGGAGCCCTCACGGCGACCCCGCGGGGCTTCGCCGTCGAGGCCGAGCAGGTCTTTGCCAACTGTCCGAAGTACCTGCAGAAGCGGCAGCCGCTGGAACTGGTCGCGGAGGGGGCCGGTGTGGTGGCCCGCGGGGACGCGCTCACCCCCGGCCAGGTGCGCACCGTACGCGGCGCCGACACCTTCTTCGTCGCCACCACGGCCGAGGCGGAGGGGGCCGACGCCAGTCACCGGGGCGGCCTGCCGGGTTTCGTGGAAGTGCTTTCCCCGGTCGAGCTGGCCTGGCCCGACTATGCGGGTAACGCGATGTTCCTGACCCTGGGGAACCTGACGGCCGATCCGCGGGCCGGGCTGCTCTTCCCGGACTGGGAGAGCGGGTCCGTCCTCCAGCTCAGCGGCCGGGCCTTGACGGAGTTCGCGCCCGACGGCGGCCGCCGCACCCGCTTCCGGGTGGAGTCGGTGGTGGAGGCCGTGCATCCGGGGCGGCTGCTGTGGAGCACCCCGGAGTACTCCCCTCACCTCGGGAGCACCACCAGGTAGGCGGCGGGCTCGCGGTCGCCGGACGCCGTCAGGGCGGTCCGGATGACCGCGGCCTGCTGCTCGGGCCAGTCGCGGAGCTTGCGCGGGGTGATGTGCACGACGGTCACCCCGAGCCGCTCCAGCGTCTCGCGCTTGCGCACGCACTCGGACCACTCCTCGTCCTCCCCCTGGCGCGGGGCGCGGGTGTCGATCTCCACGGCCACGGCGTGCTCGGGCCAGTACGCGTCGACCCCGCCGAGGTGCGGGCCGCCGGGGATCCGCAGGTCCACGTTCCAGACGGGGTCGGGGAGTTCGTAGCCGCGAACGACCTGGTACAGCCGGTTCTCGGCGATGGCCCGGCCCTCCGCGAGGAGGGACTCGACGGCGTCCACCACGTGCGGCCGGTTCAGCAGCCGGGCCACCGTCAGCTCGCGTACGACGGCGGCCGGTTCGCAGTGCCCGCTGCGGACGGCCTCGCTCAGCAGCCGGCGCACGGTGCCGGCGTCCGAGAGCTGCGCGACGGCGTCGGCGACGGCCCGCGCGACGGGCGCCACGGGCAGCCCGGTGACCTCCAGGGACCGGGGCGCGGTGTGCGCGCGCACGATCCGCACGTCGCCGGTGGACCGCAACCGCCGGGTGCCCGGCACCAGGACGTCGATGTGGGAGAGGGCGAGCAGCGGGGGCGCGGAGGCGAAGCGGTACAGGGCCAGCGCCGCCAGCCCGGTGATCATGGCCTCGCCCGCGCCGCGCCGTCCCGCGTACAGCAGCGCGGCGTGCAGCCGCTCCTCGCTCGTCGCCGGTCCGGCGTGGAGCAGGAACACGCCCGGCAGGATCTGCCGCCAGGGCCGCTCGGCGGCCTCGGAGGCGCTCACGCCGTGCTCGCGCAGCTGTGCGAGGGTCAGCACGCGGGGACGGTTGCCGGTGAGGTGGGCGAGGGGGAGGGGTGCGTTGTGGTTCATGACGCGGTGATTCCCTCGGGCCGTGGCCTTGCTAACCCCTGTTACACGCCCGTCGACAAATCCGGACAAGCCGGGGCTAAAGTACGGGCGTTCGACTGCCGATGGGGTGCGCCCGTATGGGGGACGCGGTTCCGCTGCCGGGGGCGCCGCCCCGGCAGCGGAACCGCGGACTAGTTGCCCGCCGCCGCGTCGCACCGCTGCGCGGCAAGGGCCCGGGCCAGGTCGTCGCGGGACTCCAGGACCAGGCGGCGGAGCGCGGGGGCGGCGTCCTCATGCCCGGCCAGCCACGCGTCGGTGGCGTCCAGCGTGGCCGAGTCGCCCTGGAGGGAGGGGTAGAGCCCCTTCACGACGTGCATCGCGATCTGGATCGACCGGTCCGACCACACCCGCTCGATCACCTCGAAGTAGCGCCCCGTGTGGGCCGCCAGCAGGTCCCGCTGCGAGGACTGCTGCATGCCCGCGATCGTCGCCTCCACCAGCGCGTTCGACAGCGCGTCCGACTCCACGACCGCCGCCCACGCCTGGTCCTTCACCGCCTGCGAGGGGCGCGCCGCCAGGCACCGCACCTGGTGCCGCTTGCCCGACGCCGTGTCGTCCCGGGCCAGTTCGGCGGCGAGGACGCCCTCGTCCACCGCCCCGTGCGCGGCCAGCGGCAGCAGGAAGTCCCAGCGCAGCTCCTGGTCCACGTCCAGCCCGTCGATCCGCGCCGAACCCTCCAGCAGCCCCAGCAGCAGCTGGAAGTCACCCTCGGTCGCCGCGCTCGCCGCGAAGAACCGCGCCCAGGTCAGCTGGTGTTCCGACCCCGGCTGGGCCGACCGCAGCTCGTGCAGCGCGCCCGCCGCCAGGTCCCGGCCGCCCTGCTCGCGCAGGTCCGGCGCCGCGTAGTGGGTGACCGAGGCCTGCGCCTGCGCGTGCAGCTGCTGCAGGACGCCGACGTCCGTCTCCCGGCCGGCGTGCGCCAGCACCAGCGAGACGAAGTCGCGCGCCGGCATCAGGCCGTCCCGCGTCAGGTTCCACAGCGCCGACCAGCTCAGCGCCCGCGCCAGCGGGTCCGTCAGGTCTCCCAGGTGCGCGCGCAGCGTGGCCAGCGAACCCTCGTCGAAGCGGATCTTGCAGTAGGTGAGGTCCTCGTCGTTGACCAGGACCAGGTCGGGCCGGTTCTGCCCGGCCAGCTCCGCGATCACCGAGCGGGCCCCGGATACGTCCGCCTCGGCCCGGGCGTAGCGGACCAGCGCGCCGTCCGGCTCCAGCCGGTACAGGCCGACGCCGACCCGGTGCGGGCGCAGCTCGTCGCCCTCCTGGAGGACCGCGAGCTCGGTGATCCGGCCCGCCGCGTCGTAGGTCACCAGCGGGGTCAGCACGTTCACGCCCGCCGTCTGCAGCCAGGCCCGCGACCACTCGGTCATGTCCCGCCCGGACACCTCGCCGAGCACTGACAGCAGGTCGTCGAGCGTGGTGTTCCCGTACGCGTTCGCCTTGAAGTAGCGGCGCGCGCCCTCCAGGAACGCCTCCCGGCCGACGTAGGCGACCAGCTGCTTGAGCACCGCCGCGCCCTTGGCGTAGGTGATGCCGTCGAAGTTCAGCTTCGCGTCCTCCAGGTCACGGATGTCGGCCGTGATCGGGTGCGTGGACGGCAGCTGGTCGGCGCGGTAGGCCCAGGCCTTGCGGTTGTTGGCGAAGGTCACCCACGCCTGGTCGAAGCGGGTGGCCTCGACGAGTCCGAAGGAGCCCATGAAGTCCGCGAAGGACTCCTTCAGCCACAGGTCGTCCCACCACTTCATGGTGACCAGGTCGCCGAACCACATGTGCGCCATCTCGTGGAGGATCACGTTCGCGCGCCGCTCGTACGAGGCCTGCGTGACCTTGCCGCGGAAGATGTACTCCTCCCGGAAGGTCACCATCCCCGGGTTCTCCATGGCGCCCAGGTTGTACTCCGGCACGAAGGCCTGGTCGTACTTCCCGAAGGGGTAGGGGTAGTCGAAGATCTCGTGGAAGAGGTCGAAGCCCTGCTTGGTGACGAGGAAGACGTCGTCCGCGTCGAAGTGCTTCGCGAGCCCCTTGCGGCACATCGCGCCCAGCGGGATGGTCAGGTCCCCGCGGATGTAGGTGTCCGTCACGTAGTGGTAGGGCCCGGCCACCACGCAGGTGATGTACGTGGAGATCGGCGCGGTCTCGGCGAACCGCCACACGGAGCCCTCGCGGGACTCCTCGGCGCCGTTGCTCCACACCTGCCAGCCCTCGGGCGCGGCCACCTCGAAGCGGTAGGGCGCCTTCAGGTCCGGCTGCTCGAAGTTCGCGTACACCCGGCGGGCGTCGGCCGGCTCGTACTGCGTGTAGAGGTAGACCTCGCCGTCCTCCGGGTCCACGAAGCGGTGCAGGCCCTCGCCCGTCCGGCTGTACGCGCAGTTCGCGTCCACCACCAGGACGTTCTCGGAGGCCAGGCCGTCCAGGGCGATCCGGGCCCCGTCGAAGACGGCGGCCACGTCCAGCGCCCGCCCGTTCAGGGTGACGGAGTTCACCGAAGGGGCGATCAGGTCCGCGAAGGTGGCACCGCCGGGGGCCGCGGCCCGGAAGCGGATCGTCGTCACCGAGCGGAAGGTCCGCGGGCCTTCGGCCGGTTCGGCCTCGTCCACCGCCGACCTGATGTCGAGGACGACCTCGTACCCGTCGACGGACAGCAGCTCGGCCCGCTCGCGGGCCTCCTCGCGGGACAGATTCTCTCCGGGCACCTGCACTCCTTCGTGCGCGATCGCGTTCTTGGTCGAATCCTCGCACGAGGGGAATGCGTGCGAGGGCGTCCTGGTTGGCCACGGAGGACATGCGCCGTTGATGCCTTTTTCCGCCTGAGACCGACACAGAGGAGAGACATGACCGAGACCCAGGTGCGCGAGAAGACCCCGGTCGACTTCTGGTTCGACCCGCTCTGCCCTTGGGCCTGGATGACGTCCCGTTGGATGGTGGAGGTCGAGAAGGTCCGCGACGTCCAGGTGCGCTGGCACGTGATGAGCCTCGCCGTCCTCAACGAGAACAAGCTCGACGAGCTGCCCGAGGTCTACCGCGAGCTGCTCGGCCCCAAGGGCTGGGCTCCCGTGCGCGTGGTCATAGCGGCCCAGCAGAAGCACGGCGACGAGATCACGGGCAAGCTCTACACCGCGCTCGGCACCCGCATCCACAACGAGGACAAGGGCCCGACCCGCGAGGTGATCGCCGAGGCGCTGGCCGAGGTCGGCCTGCCGGCCGAGCTGCTCGCCTACGCCGACTCCGACGAGTACGACGAGGTGCTGCGCGCCTCGCACAACAACGGCATCGACCGCGTGGGCCAGGAGGTCGGCACCCCGGTGATCTCCGTTCCGGGCGCCGACGGCGAGGGCGACGTCGCCTTCTTCGGGCCGGTCGTCACCCCGACCCCGCGCGGCGAGGCCGCGGCCCGGCTGTGGGACGGCACCCTGCTCGTCGCCTCCACGCCCGGCTTCTACGAGATCAAGCGGACCCGCACCAAGGGCCCGTCCTTCGAGTAGCCCGTACGGCCGGAACACACAGAAGACCCCCGTGAGTCACGTCCTCACGGGGGTCTTCTGCTGGACACGCCCGCCGGTGAAGGTTGAGAAGACGATCACGAGGCGGACGGGTACGGGGGTGCGATCAGCCCTTGACGGGGATCAGCAGCGGGGTGTTCGCCTTGGCGTCGGCGTAGCGCTTGGAGACGTCCTGCCAGTTGACGACGTTCCACATCGCCTCGATGAAGTCCACCTTCTGGTTCTTGTACTGCAGGTAGAAGGCGTGCTCCCAGGCGTCGAAGACGAGGATCGGGGTGCTGGCCACGCCCACGTTGCCCTGGTGGTCGTAGACCTGCTCGACGACCAGACGGCCGCTGACGGGCTCGTACGCGAGCACGCCCCAGCCGGAGCCCTGGGTGGCGGAGGACGCGAAGGTCAGCTGCTTCTTGAACTTCGCGAAGGAGCCGAAGGACTCCGTGATCGCGTCGGCCAGGTCGCCCAGGCCGTCGGCCGCGGTGGGCTCGCCGCCGCCCTCGCCGGTCTTCGGGCTGGCCATGTTGTGCCAGTAGATGCTGTGCAGGATGTGGCCGGAGAGGTGGAACGCGAGGTTCTTCTCGAGGCCGTTGAGCGCGCCCCAGTTCTCCTTGTCGCGCGCCTCCGCCAGCTGCTCCAGCGTGTTGTTGGCGCCCGTGACGTAGGCCGCGTGGTGCTTGTCGTGGTGCAGCTCGATGATCTGCGGGTTGATCACCGGCTCCAGCGCCGCGTAGTCGTACGGAAGCTCAGGAAGCGTGTAGATGGCCATGCGTGTTATCCGGTCCCCTCAGCGTGCCAATCGCTAATTGCAATTAATGCGCAACTGCACGCTAGCAGCATCTATTCCGCCTCACACGTAAGGGTTACCTCTGTAAAACGCAGGTGGGCCCCGTGCGTTCGCACGGGGCCCACCTGCGGTGAGGGGCTGTCAGCGGGCGGCGGCCGCCCGGCGCTGCAGCACGTATCCGGTCACGGCGAGGGCGGCGGTGAGCCCGCCGGTGAAGACCACCTGGACCCGGGTGTCCTCGCCCAGCGCCATCAGCACCAGGACCCCGGTCACGCCTGCCAGCGCCACCCAGGTCAGGTACGGGAAGCCCCACATCCGGACGACGAGTTTCTCGGGGGCCTCGCGCTCCAGCCGGCGGCGCAGCACGAACTGCGAGACGGCGATGAAGCCCCAGACCACGAGGATGACGCCGCCGACCATGTTCAGCAGCCAGGCGAACAGGGTGTCCGGGTACCAGTAGGACAGCAGCACGGTGACGAAGCCGAAGCCGGAGGAGGCGAGCACCGCCCGGCGCGGCACGCTGCCGGTGACCTTGCCCAGCGCCTTGGGGCCCTGGCCGCGGGAGACCAGGGAGTAGGCCATGCGCGAGGAGCCGTAGATGTTGGCGTTCATCGCGGACAGCAGGGCGATCAGGATGACCACGTTCATGATCTCGCCGGCCGCCGGGATGCCCAGGTGGTCCAGCGTGGCCGCGTAGGGGCCGGTCTCCGTGACCTTCGGGTCGTTCCACGGCAGCAGGGTGACGATGACGAGCATGGAGCCGACGTAGACGACGGCGATGCGCCACATGGTGGTCTTCACGGCCTTGGCCACGCCCTTGACCGGGTTCTCCGACTCGGCGGCGGCGATGGTGACCGTCTCCAGGCCGCCGTAGGCGACGACCGAGGCCAGCAGGCCGACGAGCAGGCCGTCCACGCCGCCCGGCAGGAAGCCGCCGTCGTGGAGCAGGTTGGCGGTGCCGGGGGCGCCGGTGCCGGGCAGCAGGCCGAGGACGGCCAGCACGCCCAGCCCCAGGAAGAGGCCGATGGCCCCGATCTTGAGGGCGGCGAACCAGAACTCGAACTCGCCGAAGTTCGAGACGGCGGCCAGGTTGGAGCCGCAGAACAGCGCCATGAAGACCAGCACCCACATCCAGGACGGGGTGCCCGGGAACCAGCCCGTCATGATGTGCGCCGCGCCGATGGCCTCGATGGCCACGCCCACGCACAGCAGCGTCCAGAACATCCAGCCGGCGGTGAACCCGGCCCACGGGCCGATCGCCCGCTCCGCGTGCACGGAGAAGGAGCCGGAGGCGGGGTTGGCGGCGGACATCTCGCCGAGCATCCGCATCACGAACATCACGAGCAGTCCGGACGCGGCGTAGGCGAGCACGATCGAGGGGCCCGCCGCGGCGATGCCGGCTCCGGAGCCGACGAAGAGTCCCGCGCCGATGACACCGCCGAGGGCGATCATCGAGAGGTGGCGCTGCTTGAGTCCGTTGCCGAGCGGGGAACCGGCGTCGGTCCGCGGCGGCTCGGGAGGGGCGACGGTGCTGCTGTGGCTCATGGGGTGGGTGCCTGTCATGTGCGGGGGCGGAGCGGGCCCCAGTGTGCCGAGCGTCCGATCACCGGACGTTCGGCGTCCGATATTCGGACAGCCGCTTCACGGATCGTGATCACGCCCGCACGAGCCGGGAGCGGCCGGGCAGCGAACCGCGAACGGCAGGACCCCCCGTGCCGCGGCACGGGGGGTCCTGGGGTGAATCCGGTTTCCGGCGATCCGGTGATCCGGTACGGAGGTCAGCCGGCCTGCCGCGTCCGCCGCTCCCGCAGCTCGCGGACGCCCGCCACGGCCAGGACCAGCAGGGCCGCGCCCGTCGACCACAGCAGCTGTGGGCGCGCGGAGTCGTCGAAGAGCATCAGGACCAGGACCGCCGCCATCCCGGCCAGCGCGGCCCAGGTCGCGTACGGGAACAGCCACATCGGCAGGACCAGCCGCTCGGGCATGTCCCGCTCGATCCGGCGGCGCAGCTTCAGCTGCGAGACCGCGATCAGTGCCCACACGAACAGCAGCACGGCGCCGACCGCGTTGAGCATGTAGAGGAAGATCGTGTCCGGCCACAGCAGGTTGAGCACCACGGAGACGAAGCCGAAGGCCACCGACGCGAACACCGCCCGGCGCGGCACGCCGCCGCCCGAGACCTGCAGCAGCGACTTGGGCGCCTCCTCGCGCTCGGCCAGCGAGAAGATCATGCGCGAGGACCCGTACAGGTTCGCGTTGAGCGCCGACAGCAGGGCCACGAACACCACGATGTTCATGATCTGGCCGGCCCCCGGGATGCCGATGGAGTCCAGGACGGCGACGTACGGGCTCTGGCCCGGCTCCAGCGAGTCCCACGGCAGCAGGGTCACGATGACCACCATCGAGCCGACGTAGAAGAAGAGGATGCGCCACACGGCGCTGCGCACCGCGCGGGACACCGACCGGGCCGGGTCGTCGGACTCGGCGGCCGCGATGGTGACGACCTCCAGGCCGCCGAAGGCGAAGATGACGGCGAGCATGCCGGCGACGACGCCGCCGAAGCCCGCGGGGAAGAAGCCGCCGTGGCCGGTGAGGTTGGCCATGCCGACCGGATCGGTGTCCGGGAGCACGCCGAAGATCGCGAGGGTGCCGAGGACCAGGAAGAGCACGATCGCGCCGACCTTGAGGGCGGCGAACCAGAACTCGAACTCGCCGAAGTTCTTCACTGCGGCCAGGTTGCTCACGGTGAAGACCACCATGAAGAGCAGCACCCAGACCCACTGGTCGACCGAGGGCACCCAGCCGTTCGCGATCTTCGCGGCGCCGGTGGCCTCCACGGCGAGCACCACGACCAGCAGGAACCAGTACAGCCAGCCCGCCGAGAAGCCGGCCCAGCGGCCGAGCGCGCGCTCCGCGTAGACGGAGAACGAGCCGGAGGCGGGCATCGCGGCCGACATCTCGCCCAGCGCGCGCATCACCAGCATCGCGAGGACGCCGGCGAGGAGGTAGGAGCAGATGATCGCGGGACCGGCGATGCCGATACCGGCACCGGAGCCGACGAAGAGGCCGGCGCCGATCACGCCGCCGAGCCCCAGCATGGTCAGGTGGCGCTGCTTGAGGCTGTGGCTGAGGGGTTCCGCGGGCAGGTCGCCCGTCGTGGGAGGTGCTTCTGGCAGGCGCTCACGCATGAGGAGTGCTCGTACTCTCGTTCGGCCCAGCGATGGTGGGGACCCCGCCTTTGGCTTGGCGGGATCCAACAGTCTCACTGAGCGGCGGCTGTCCGTGCAAAACGGACGTGCTATCGGATGTTGCTCGTGACGAGGATCACGTCGACCCGGCCGGGGGAGTGGGCTTTGTTCATTCCCCACCATCGAGGGGAGCGGGGCTTTGTCCCGGGCGGCGGTGGGGCGGCCCCGGACCGCGCACTAACGTCGGTGATCGTCCTCACCCTCACCACCTCGCGGAGCCCCCTCATGAGCACTGCTTCCGTCTCCCTCCGGCCCGGCACCGTCCTCGCCGACCTGCTGCCCGCGAGCCGCGTGCGCGACATCGCGCTCGTCGTCGGCGGCGCCGCCCTGACCGGGATCGCCGCGCAGATCGCGGTGCCCGTGCCCGGCTCCCCGGTCCCCGTCACGGGCCAGACCTTCGCCGCGCTGCTCGTCGGCACCGCCTTCGGCGCCCGCCGCGGCTTCCTCGCGCTGGCGCTGTACGCCCTCGTCGGCATGGCCGGCGTGCCGTGGTTCGCGGGCGGCACCTCCGGAGCGGGCGGCGCCTCCTTCGGGTACGTGCTCGGCATGCTGCTCGCCGCCACCGTCGTGGGCGCCCTGGCGCGGCGCGGCGCCGACCGCTCGGTGCTGCGCACGGCGGGCACGATGGTGCTCGGCTCCGCGGTCATCTACGCGGTGGGCGTGCCGTACCTGATGGCCGCCACCGGGATGTCCCTGAGCGCCGCCGTCGCGGCGGGCCTGACCCCGTTCCTGATCGGCGACGCCCTCAAGGCGGCCCTCGCGATGGGCGCCCTGCCGGCCGCCTGGAAGCTGGTGGGCCGCCGCGGCTGACGCCGGCGCCACCACCCCCGTATCGGCCGGAGCCCGGCCCGCCTGACGAGGCGGGCCGGGCTCCGGCGTGTGTACGGGACGGGTTCGGGCTCGGTCAGCCCTGGACGGCGGCCCGCTTGCGGCGGAAGTCCAGGACCACACCGACGGCCACGACCAGGCCGGCGACGAGGGTGGACAGGGTGACCACCTCGCGGTTCGCGTCGTCCACGAACATGTAGCCGATCACGAACACGATCAGTGCGGCGGTGGCCCAGGTCAGCCACGGGAAGAGCCACATCTTCACGGTGAGCTTCTCCGGGGCCTCGCGGACCAGGATCCCGCGCATCTTCAGCTGGGTGAAGCAGATCACCAGCCACACGAAGAGCGCGATGGCGCCGGAGGAGTTCAGGAGGAAGTTGAAGACCGTGTCCTTGAACGCGTAGTTGAAGTAGACGGCGACGAAGCCGAAGACCGTGGAGCCGAGGATCGCGGCGACCGGCACACCCTTGGCGTTGACCTTGGCGAACGCCTTGGGGGCGTCGCCGCGTTCACCGAGCGAGAAGGCCATGCGGGAGGCGGTGTAGAGGCCCGAGTTCAGGCAGGACAGCACGGCGGTCAGGACGATGACCTCCATGATCGTGCCGGCGTTCGCGATGCCGATCGAGTCGAGGGCGGCGACGTACGAGCCCTTCTCGGTGATCGACTTGTCGTTCCAGGGGAGCAGCGTCAGCACGACGAAGATCGAGCCGAGGTAGAAGACGCCGATGCGCCAGATCACGGAGTTGGTGGCCTGCGTGACGGCCTTGCGGGGGTTCTCCGACTCGCCGGCGGCGAGGGTGACGATCTCACTGCCCATGAAGGAGAAGACGACCATCAGCACACCGGTGAGGACGGCGCCGTAGCCGTTGGGGAAGAAGCCGCCGGCGTCGGTCAGGTGTGCGAAGCCCGCGCCGGGGTTGTCGGAGCCGGGCAGGACGCCGAAGACGGCCAGCATGCCGATGACCACGAAGGCGCCGATGGCGACGACCTTGATGCCCGCGAACCAGAACTCGAACTCACCGTAGGAGGCGACCGAGCCGAGGTTGGTGACGGTCAGCACCGCCATCACGATCAGGGCCCAGGCCCACTGCGGGACGGCCGGGATCCAGTTCTCCAGGATGGCGGCACCGGCGGTGGCCTCGACCGCGAGGACGACGACCCAGAAGAACCAGTAGAGCCAGCCGATGGAGAAGCCGGCCCAGCGGCCGAGCGCGCGGTCGGCGTAGGCGGAGAAGGAGCCCGAGTTCGGGCTGGCGGCCGCCATCTCGCCGAGCATCCGCATCACGAAGACCACCATGGCGCCGACGAGGGCGTAGGAGATCAGGATGGCGGGGCCGGCCTTGGCGATGCCGCCACCGGAGCCGACGAAGAGACCGGCGCCGATGACGCCGCCAATGGCGATCATGGACAGGTGGCGGTTCTTGAGACCGGCCTTCAGACCGTCGGAGGGCAGACCTTCACCGGGGTTACCGGAGGGGTCGCCTGCCTTCTGAAGGGTCGTCGTGGAACTCATGGACGGATCCTTAGGTTCTCGGGTTGCGAGCCCCGGCATTCAAACCTGAGATGAACGCAGGACGGAAGACCTCAATCCGGATCGTTGCGTTGGGGCGAACGTCCAGGATCGGCGTCCTGCCATGTCCCATCTGCGTTCTTTGGGTTTACTTGAGCTTTAGAAGTGACTTACGCGACACCCACTGCGGGCTGTCGGGGCTCCCCGTGCCACACTCGTCACATGCGCGTGTACCTCGGATCCGACCATGCCGGCTTTGAGCTCAAGAACCACCTCGTGGACTGGCTCAAGAACAACGGCCACGAGCCCGTCGACTGTGGCCCCCACATCTACGACGCGGTGGACGACTACCCGCCGTTCTGCCTCCGCGCCGCGGAGAAGACCGCCGCGGACCCCGACAGCCTCGGCATCGTGATCGGCGGCTCGGGCAACGGGGAGCAGATCGCCGCGAACAAGGTCAAGGGCGTCCGCGCCATCCTGGCCTGGAGCGTCCAGACCGCCCAGCTCGGCCGTGAGCACAACAACGCCAACGTCATCTCCGTCGGCGGCCGCATGCACACGCAGGACGAGGCCGTCAGCTTCATCGAGGCCTTCCTGGCGACCCCGTACTCCGACGAGGAGCGCCACACCCGCCGCATCGACATGCTCTCCGCCTACGAGCAGACCGGCGAGCTCCCCCCGATCCCGGCCCACCACCCGCAGGGCTGATCCCGCTTCCGGCCGTGCCACCCGCGGGGCGGGTGGCACGGCCGTCGTCTTTCTCCCGTCGTCTGTCTCCCTTTGTCTTCTTCTCTTTCCTCTCTCTTCTCCGAGGAGCGCGCAGTGCCCGAGGGGCATACGATCCACCGCCTCGCCGAAGACCACCTGGAACGGTTCGCCGGGTGGCCGGTCGCCGTCAGCAGCCCCCAGGGGCGGTTCGCCGAGAGCGCGGCCCTGCTCGACGGCCGGATCCTGGACGGCGTCGACGCCCACGGCAAGCACCTCTTCCTCGGGTTCCAGGAGAACGGGTGGATCCACATCCACCTCGGACTCTTCGGCAAGTACGCGATCGGCCCCGCTCCCGCCCCGCCGGCCACCGACACCGTCCGGCTGCGCCTGGCCAACGACGCGTACTACTCGGACCTCCGCGGCCCGACCACCTGCGCGTGGATCACCGGCGAGGAGAAGGCCGCGATAAGTGCCCGCCTCGGCCCGGATCCGCTGCGCGACCGCGACGACCCCGACCGCGCCTGGGCGCGCATCTCCCGCTCCCGCACCACCGTCGCCGCGCTGCTCATGGACCAGAAGATCGTCGCGGGAGTCGGCAACGTCTACCGCGCCGAGGTCCTCTTCCGGCACGGCATCGACCCGTACCGCCTGGGCAAGGACCTCACCCGCGCCGAGTGGGACGCCATGTGGGAGGACCTGGCCGCCCTGATGCGCCAGGGCGTGCGCAACAACCGCATCGACACCGTCCGCGACGAGCACCTCCCCGAGGCGATGGGCCGGCCGCCGCGGGTGGACGACCACGGTGGCGAGGTGTACGTCTACCGGAGGGCGAACATGCCCTGCCACATCTGCGGAGGAGAGATCCGCACCGCCGGTCTCGCCGCCCGCAACCTCTTCTGGTGCCCCACCTGCCAGCAGAACTAGCGCTCCCCCGACGTGCGGCTGTTCGTACGGGCGTACCGGACATCCCGCCCATCGCCCGGCAATGGCTGTAATACGTGCATCCCCAGAGCCATGCGGCCATCCCCGTCGGGGCAATCCATGACGCCCCGGGCGTTTTCGGGCAGCCCTCGGCACCGGGTGCGGGGGTACCCCTGCGCATTCACAGCCAGGATGGATAAGGTCCCGAAGCAATGGCCGGAGCACGCGTGGAGACCCTCCTGGCCCGGATGCGCATGCGGTCGCACCGGGGCCGCACCGCCCTGCGCAAATCCGCCGTCGACTACTTCCGCGGAGACGCGTCCGACTGGCTCGCCTTCATCGGGCTGCTGCTCACCGTTCCCGCCATAGCCTTCGGCACACTGATGCTGCCCGTCTGGTTCTCGCCGGCGGCGCTCGTCCTGCCGATCGTGGCCGGCGGCCTCCTGCTGCGTCCCGCCAGCCTCCTCGCCCTGTATGCCGCCTCCGCGGCCGCGCTGATCGTCGAGGCGCTCGTGCTCGGTCCCTATACCCAGGGTCCGGCGCGCGTCACCCCCGGCACCGTGCTGGTCGTCGCCGCCTGCGGGTTCTTCGGGCTCGTCATCGCGCAGTTCCGCAGCCGCGTCGGCGTGCCCTGGCGGCGCGGCGGCACCATGCTCTTCGACCTGCGCGAACGCATCCGCGTACAGAGCAAGCTGCCCGCCCTGCCACGCGGCTGGCACCGCGAGATGGCCCTGCGCCCCGCCGGCGGCCAGTCCTTCTCCGGCGACTTCGTCGTCGCGGCCCGCACCAACGGCGGCCGGACCCTGGAGATCGTCCTGACCGACGTCTCCGGCAAGGGCATGGAGGCCGGCTCCCGGGCCCTGCTGCTGTCCGGCGCCTTCGGAGGGCTGCTCGGCGCCCTGCCGCCGCACGGCTTCCTACCCGCCGCCAACGGCTACCTGCTCCGCCAGGACTGGGACGAGGGCTTCGCCACCTCCATCCACCTCGTCCTGGACCTGGAGACCGGCGACTACGAACTCCTCTCGGCCGGCCACCTCCCCGCCCTCCAGCTCTGCGCCGGCACCGGCCGCTGGCAGGAGAAGTCCGGCGAGGGCCCGCTGCTCGGCGTCTACGACGGCGCCGAGTTCACCCCGGCCCGCGGCAACCTCCGCCGCGGCGACGTCCTGATGCTCTTCACCGACGGCCTCGTCGAGACCGCCGACCGCGAGATCAGCGAGGGCATCGACCGCCTCACCGGCGAAGCCGACCGCTACGTCTCCGCCGGCTGGGAGGGCGCGGCCTGGCACCTGATCGAGAAGGTCGCCAAGGACGTCAACGACGACCGCGCCCTGCTCCTCATCCGCCGCTCTCCCTGACCGGGGTGGGGCCTTCTCCACCCCGCTCGCCCCGGGCCGCTCCCTGGCCGCCGCCCCACCGTCATCCGTAGCGTCGGTGCCACGACCAGGACGGCTTCGGCGACCCGCGGCACACCCTGGGCCTGCGACGGCGCAGGCGCTCGGACGGGAACCCTCCGGCGGCCTGATCGCGGACCGCCTCCCGCGCAGCACCGCCGCGACCGCCCCCCCCGCATGACCGCACTCAGCGCCGCCCGCCGGACTCCCGCGCACGCGGCCGCCTGACCTCAGTCGAACCGGATGTGCCGTACGCCGACCAGCGCCCGCCGGATCCGGCCCAGGAGCGGACCGTCGGCGTCCGGAGCCAGGTCCAGCCCGGCGCAGCCGGCCACCCGGTCGGCCACCTGGGACACGGTCAGCCGGTCCGTGGCCAGGTGCTGGGCGAACTCGGGCGCGCGGAGCGCCTCCAGACACCCGTCGAGCCGGGCCACCGCGAAGCTCTCCCACTTGAGCCCCCGCCCCAGACCCCGATCGCGCAGCCGCCGCAGCACCGTCTCCCGTTCCGCCAGCAGCGCGAAATGCCGTACGTCGTGGCCGCGTTCCCGCAGCCGGCCCACGGTCTGCGCGAAGTAGGCCGGCTCGGTGACGGTCATCGGCACCAGCACCACCCCCGGATGCCGCCGCGCCGCGAGGTCCAGTACCTCGAACACCCCCTGGCGCCAGGCCGCCAGGTCCTGGAAGTCGCCGGGCCGGATCGGGGATGGCGGTGCGGGCGGTGCCGGCGGTGCGGGTGGTCCTGGTGGTGCGGGGTGGTCCGGGTGGTGCGAGTGGTGCGGGTGGTCCGGGTGGTGCGGCCGGGCCACTCACCCGGGATTGGCACGCCCCCGCGGGCGGGCGCGGGGCCTACCGTGCCCCCATGGACCGTACGCTCGCCGCCGACCTCGCCCGGCTCCCCGACCTGCTCGACGCCACCCGCCGCGCCGCCGCCGAAGCGCTCGCCACCCTGGACGAGCGCGCCGTCGTACCGCCCGCCCCGAAGCCGCGGGACCCCGAACCGCTCCCGGAGCAAGGCCGCGGCACGCAGAGCGCCCTCGCCGCGTTCCGCGAACGCTGGGAGCCGCGGCTGTCGGCCTCCGCCGGCCCCCGCTACCTCGGCTTCGTCACCGGCGGGGCCACCCCCGCGGCGCTCGCCGGGGACTGGCTCACCGCCGCCCACGACCAGAACTCCAACTCCTCGATGGACGGCGCCGGCCAGGACCTCGAACGCGAGACCGTGGGCTGGCTGCGCGAGCTCTTCGGCCTCTCCGACGACCACACCGGCACCTTCGTCTCCGGCGCCACCATGTCCAACACCACCGGACTCGCCATCGCCCGCGAATGGCTGGGCGAGCGCCTCGGCGTGTCCCCGGCCGAGGAGGGCGCCGCCGCCCTCGGCCCGGTCCGCGTCCTCTCCGGCGCCCCGCACTCCTCCATCGCCAAGGCCCTCTCCTTCCTCGGCCTCGGCCGCAGTTCCCTCGTACGCGTCCCGACCCTGCCCGGCCGCGAGGCCGTCGACCCCGCCGCCCTCGACCGGGCGCTGGCCGACACCCCCGGCCCGGCGGTGGTCGTCGCCAACGCGGGCACCGTCAACACCGTCGACTTCGACGACCTCCCCGCCATCGCCGCCCTCCGCCCGCGCCGCGACTTCTGGCTGCACACCGACGCCGCCTTCGGCGCCTTCGCCGCGCTCTCCCCGGACCACGCCCACCTCGCCGCAGGCCTCGACGCCTCCGACTCCGTCTGCGTCGACCTGCACAAGTGGCTCAACGTCCCCTACGACAGCGCCGTCCAGTTCACCCGCCGGCGCGACTTGCAGGCCCGCGTCTTCCAGAACGCCGCCGCCTACCTCGGCCCCCTCGGCGAACACCCCGACCTCGTCCACCTCACCCCGGAGAACTCCCACCGGCTGCGCGCCCTCGCCGCCTGGTTCACGCTGCGCGCCTACGGCCGCCAGGGCCACCGCGAGATCGTCGAGCGCAACATCGCCGGCGCCAGGGCCCTCGGCGCCGCCCTGGAGGAGGACCCCGCCTTCACCCTCCTCGCCCCGGTCCGCCTCAACGTCGTCTGCTTCACCCTCGCCGACGACCCCGAACCGGCCCGGCTGACCGCCCTGCGCGAGGCGGTGTCCGCCGAGGTGTTCGTCACCCCGACCGTCCACGGGGGAACCGCCGGGCTGCGTGCCGCGTTCTCCAACTGGCGTACGACGCAGGCAGATGTCCGCAGGGCCGCCCGGGCCCTGCGCACGGCAGCGAGGGAGATCGCATGACGAGCAGTTGCCTGACCCTCCTGGAGGTCGAGGCCCTGGCGCGCGGTGCGCACGAGGGCCAGACCGACAAGGCCGGCAGGCCGTATGCAGAGCACCTCGCGGCCGTCGCCGAAGGCGTGCGCGTGCGCGGCGGCAGCGCCGAACAGCAGGCGGCTGCCTGGCTGCACGACGCGATCGAGGACGAGGCGCTCAGCCTCACCTGGCTGGATTCCGCCGCTCTCCCGCAGTCCGTCAAGGACATGGTCCTCGCCGTCACCAAGCGCCCCGGCGAGCCGGTCGAGCGTTACGCGGCCCGCATTCTGGCCACCCCGGGCGCCCTCCTCGTCAAGGAGGCCGACCTCGCGCACAACGCCGACCCCGCACGCCTCTCCGTACTGGACGGCCCCACCCGCGAACGGCTGTCCGCGAAGTATGCGTATGTCCGGTCCCTGCTGGGCCTCACCACCCCCTGAGCCCCCTCGCCCAAGGGGGTTGGCGAAAACAGAACAGGGGCCTTTCGTCACGGGGCGTATGACTCCGGCCCGTTGGTGGGAGGATGGTCCATGTGGGGGCATTCTCGGCCGTGCGCCCCCGGCCGACCAGGGGACGACCGAAGGTGTGATCAGAAGTGGCCATTTCGCTGTCAGTGGTGGTTCTGTTGGGGGTCATCCTGGTGGTGCTGATCCGCGGCAACCACATCAAGACGGGCCCCGCCATCGTCGCCGCCCTCTTCGGCTTCTTCCTGGCGTCCAGCTCGATCGCGGACGACGTGAACCGTTTCCTCAACTCCCTCGCGACGATGATCGCGAACATCAAGCTCTAGCAGCATGACGTCATAGAGCTCCGGACCCTCCCACGGACGAGCCCGGCCGATCCTCCGGGAGGCGGCCGCAGCCGCCGCGCCGTCCGGGTGGACGTTCAGCAGCACCCGCTCGGCCTCGACACCGCCGAGCAGGGCCGCGTGCGGACGCCGGGCGACGCCCTGCCCGCGCCAGGGCCCGCGGACGGCGAGTTCGCAGGAGCCTGAAGGTGCGGTGCCCGTCCTCGCGCCGCATGTCCGCGGACACGGGCTCGGCCAGTTCGTCCCACCAGCGGGTCCACCGCGACGGCCGCCCGCAGCGTCACGGCTCCTCCGAGACACGCCGGGCGGTCACCAGATAGCCGGCGAACCGGACGCCCGGCCGCTCCTGCGCCCACCCGTCGGCCTCCTCGACCGGAACCAGCACGGCCGAACCGGGGACGGGGTGCTGCACGCGCTCCGCACTCCCCGCAGGCACCTCGAACCGGCAGTGCACCTCGTTGATCGTCAGCACTTCCAGAGCCGTGGGAGCCCCCTCGCCCTCACCGTGGTGCTCCTCGTGGAAGTCGATCCCGGCCGCCAGATCCCCGCCGACGACATCGGCGTACTCCTCCGGATCGGCCTCCAGGAGCTGCCACGAAACGACGTCCCCCGGCGCGAAGTCCTCTCCGCAGCACTGCATCTGCCAGTCGTCAACCCAAACCGTCAGCGTCATACGGCCATTCTCCGCCACCCCAACCGACCCCCACCAGGCCTTTTCCCGTGCTCACCGGCCCACCGCATCGGCATGCCGCCACGCCGTGATCGCCCACTGCTCCCCGTGCTTCCTCATGCGATCGGGCATGCGAGGGGTACGGTTCACCAAGAAGGCGCTTGGGCGAAGGGTCAGGCCATGTCTGCGGGGACGCCAATGCTCTGGCGCATGATGCGGCGCATCTCGCTGAGCTGATCCCAAAGCTCCACGATCTGAGTGTGCGCCTGCTCCAGGGACTCACCTTCCCGGCGTGGCGGGAATCCGCCATCGAGACGCTTGAGGACCCCGTATATCCGGCTGAGCCTGCGATGGACGTCATCAGCAATGGCAAGCACGTCATCCGAGGCCCGCATCTGCGCCTCGGAGTACCGCGCACGGTGCTCGCGCCGGGCGTCGTCCAGCCGCGACCTCAGGTCATCTGTGGCTCGGCCGGACCTGAGCGCGTACCAGAAGTTGTTCAGCTCAGAGTGGTAGTCCAGGGAAGCGGTGTTCAGCATGACGTAGCAGTCCCGAACGGCCTCCACCATCGCCCGCTTCGTCTCGTACTGCCGCTCCTCGGTGCGCTGCCGCTCGGAGCGGTCCAACTCCTTGGACTTGGCCTTCTCGGCGAGCCGCTGCGTCAGGAGTCCTGACACAAGCGTGCCGACGATACCCAGGAAGGCGATCACCAACGGAACCACCGTGCTGCTCATTCTGAACCACCCTCTCTGGCCGCTTCGAGTATGTCGGTGCCACGCCGCCACGCCCGGCATCCCGCGACGGTCGCAGAGAACACCCGGGAGCGGAGAGCGGCGCTGCGGATCAGTACCCGCAGGACGGCCTGAGTCTGCCTGCCGGCCCACCGACCACTCACCGGCTCCCATCCCGTCCGCCGTCGACTGAGCTGATCGGGCTGTACCGGCGGGACGTCGCCCCGGAGAGCGGGACTGTTCGCGTCCGCCGTCAGTCGCCGAGCCGGGCAACGGGCAGCGAGATCAAGGCGCCGCCGAGCGCCTGTGACACAAGGCGTGGCGAGGACGGGTCACAGCACCGCTCCCGCGCCGCGCTGATCCACCAGCACGCCGGCGCCGACCGGGACCGCTTGATCGCCGACGCGCTGGGCGAGCTCGTCCGGGGCGCGCGAGAGGGCACGGGGGAGGGGAACGGGCACGCCGGACCGATTCGGCCCCGGGAACGACCAAGGGCCAGGTGGAGGAGATGTCCTCTGACCTGGCCCTTCAGTACTCAGAGCGGGCGACGGGAATCGAACCCGCGTAGCTAGTTTGGAAGACTAGGGCTCTACCATTGAGCTACGCCCGCATTGCGTGCGCCGCAGGTCCGGGGACCCTGGCACGGACAGCATCCTAGCGGGTCGTTCCGGCGGATCGCACACCACATTCCGTGCCCGCGCCGCGGCCTGTCCGAAATGGCTCTGGAAACACCGCGCATCAGAGGGTCTCCGGGCATGTACCCTACGTGTCGCACCGACGGGGTGTGGCGCAGCTTGGTAGCGCGTCCGCTTTGGGAGCGGAAGGTCGTCGGTTCGAATCCGGCCACCCCGACCACCGCAAGATCGCGTTGTGGGCTGATTGCCGCTTGCGGCTACTATGCAAGCTGCGTGCCCGTGTGTCTGATGTACCGGGCCGAAGTCCGCTGAACCGCTGAATCGCAGCGAGACGGCAGATCCCCCAGCAGTCAGCCACAAGGAGACCGAACCGTGAAGAGCGCCGTTGAGACCCTGAACCCGACGCGGGTTCGGCTCACTGTTGAGGTGCCCTTCGAGGAGCTCAAGGACAGCCTCGACGCGGCGTACAAGAAGATCAACCAGCAGGTCACGGTGAAGGGCTTCCGCAAGGGCAAGATCCCGGCCCGCGTCATCGACCAGCGCTTCGGCCGCGGTGCGGTGCTGGAGGAGGCCGTCAACGACGCCCTCCCGAAGTTCTACACCGAGGCCGTCAACGAGGCCGACCTGAACCCGCTGGGCCAGCCCGAGGTCGACATCACCGAGCTGAAGGACGGCGAGCTGCTGGCCTTCACCGCCGAGGTCGACGTGCGTCCCGAGATCGAGATCCCGGACTACTCCGGCATCGAGGTCGAGGTCGACGCCATCGAGGTCTCCGACGAGGACGTCGAGAAGTCCGTCGAGCAGCTGCGGGGCCGCTTCGCGTCCACCAAGGACGTCGAGCGCGCCGCCGCCGAGGGTGACGTCGTCACCCTCGACCTCGAGGCCAAGGTCGACGGCGAGGTGCTGCCCGACGGCGTCGCCTCCGACGTCTCCTACACGATCGGCTCGGGCGAGCTGCTCGAGGGCATCGACGAGGCCGTCACGGGCCTGGAGGCCGGTGGCGAGGCCACCTTCACCTCGCAGCTGAAGGGCGGCTCCGCCGAGGGCAAGGACGCCGAGGTCACCGTCAAGGTCACCAAGGTCTCCGCCAAGGAGCTCCCGGAGCTGGACGACGAGTTCGCCCAGATGGCGAGCGAGTTCGACACCCTCGAGGACCTCAAGGCGGACAGCCGCAAGCGCCTCGAGAACATGAAGCAGTACGACCAGGCCACGCAGGCCCAGGAGCGCGTCCTGGAGAAGCTGCTGGAGCTCGTCGAGGTGCCGATCCCCGAGAAGCTGCTCGAGGACGAGGTCAACACCCGCAAGCACAACCTGGAGCACCACCAGCTCGGCCAGATGGGCCTGGACCTGGCGAAGTACCTGGAGTTCCAGGGCAAGACGGTCGAGGAGTTCGACGCCGAGACCAAGGACCAGGCGATCAAGGGCATCAAGACCCAGTTCGTCCTGGACGCCCTGGTCAACAAGGAGAAGCTGGGCGTCAACCAGGAGGAGCTCACCGAGCACCTCATGCGCCGTGCCCAGTCCTCCGGCATGTCCCCCGACCAGTTCGCCCAGGCCGTCGTCGAGGGTGGCCAGGTCCCGATGCTGGTCGGCGAGGTCGCCCGCGGCAAGGCCCTCGCGGTCGTCGTCGAGGCCGCCAAGGTCGTCGACACCAACGGTGACGTCGTGGACCTCTCCGACGACGAGGACGAGGTCGAGACGGCCGCCGAGACCGTCGAGGCCGCCGTTGACGGCGACGACGAGGTCAAGGCCGACGAGGCCAAGTAACACCCCGGGCGAAGCCCGCTGAGCAGTGCCCCGAAGGGCCCGGACGCAGCCGCGTCCGGGCCCTTCTGCACAGCCGCAGCAAGGCCGCGGCCAGGCCTCCGCAGGGCTTCCGGAGCTTGCGCTCCGAGCGAACAGTTCGGGAAGCGGGATGGCGTTGTCCGACCTGCGCGTTAGGGTCCATGAATACGAGGGCACGTGATTACCCGGGCGTCGGCGGACCCGTCCGCTCCGGCTGGACCGCGCCCCAGAACGAGACGCTGAGACGGCACATGGCCGTCGGAGACGAGCAGGTGGATACGTGACGAATCTGAAGCCTTACGCCGCGGGTGAGCCGTCCATCGGTGGCGGCCTCGGCGACCATGTCTACAACCGGCTGCTCGGCGAGCGCATCATCTTCCTCGGCCAGCAGGTCGACGACGACATCGCCAACAAGATCACCGCGCAGCTCCTGCTCCTGGCCGCCGAGCCGGAGAAGGACATCTACCTCTACATCAACAGCCCCGGTGGCTCGGTGACGGCCGGCATGGCCGTCTACGACACCATGCAGTACATCCCCAACGACGTCGTGACCATCGGCATGGGCATGGCGGCCTCGATGGGACAGTTCCTGCTCACCGGTGGCGCCAAGGGCAAGCGCTTCGCCCTGCCGAACACCGACATCCTGATGCACCAGGGCTCCGCCGGCATCGGCGGCACCGCGTCGGACATCAAGATCCAGGCCCAGTACCTGCTGCGCACCAAGCAGCGGATGGCCGAGATCACCGCGTTCCACTCGGGCCAGACCGTCGAGGCGATCATCCGCGACGGCGACCGCGACCGCTGGTTCACCTCCGAGGAGGCCAAGGAGTACGGCCTCATCGACGAGATCATCTCGGCCGCGTCCAACGTTCCGGGCGGCGGCGGCACCGGGGCCTGATCCCGGTAACCACCGTCAGTACCCAGCAGCCGACAGCCCGCAGAACGCCACCAGGATGGTGAACACCCAGATGCAGAACAATTTCTCCGCGAGCGGCCTCTACTCCGGCCCGCAGGTGGACAACCGCTACGTCATCCCGCGCTTCGTGGAGCGCACCTCGCAGGGCGTGCGCGAGTACGACCCGTACGCGAAGCTCTTCGAGGAGCGCGTGATCTTCCTCGGCGTGCAGATCGACGACGCCTCGGCCAACGACGTCATGGCGCAGCTGCTGTGCCTGGAGTCGATGGACCCGGACCGCGACATCTCGATCTACATCAACAGCCCCGGCGGCTCCTTCACCGCGCTGACGGCGATCTACGACACGATGCAGTTCGTGAAGCCGGACATCCAGACGGTCTGCATGGGCCAGGCGGCCTCCGCCGCCGCGGTCCTGCTCGCCGCCGGCACGCCCGGCAAGCGCATGGCCCTGCCGAACGCCCGCGTGCTGATCCACCAGCCCTCCGGCGGCACCGGCCGTGAGCAGCTCTCGGACCTCGAGATCGCGGCCAACGAGATCCTGCGCATGCGCGACCAGCTGGAGACCATGCTGGCCAAGCACTCGACGACGCCGATCGAGAAGATCCGCGACGACATCGAGCGCGACAAGATCCTGACGGCCGAGGACGCCCTCGCGTACGGCCTGATCGACCAGATCATCTCCACCCGCAAGAGCAACAAGCTCTGACCCTTGCCGCCAGTTGGCGCGGGCACACCACCGGATTCGGCGATGTGAACCACGTCAAGGGGGCCCCGCACGGGGCCCCCGGCAAGGTACCGTCGGATATGAGGCACCAGGAGCGCTGAACCAGGCGTCTCCCAGGCGAAGGGGAAGCACCTCGTGGCACGCATCGGTGACGGCGGCGATCTGCTCAAGTGCTCGTTCTGCGGAAAGAGCCAGAAGCAGGTGAAGAAGCTCATCGCAGGACCCGGTGTGTACATCTGCGACGAGTGCATCGACCTCTGCAACGAGATCATCGAAGAGGAGCTCGCGGAGACCTCCGAGGTCCGGTGGGAGGAACTCCCCAAGCCCCGTGAGATCTACGAGTTCCTGGAGAGCTACGTCGTCGGCCAGGAGCCGGCGAAGAAGGCGCTCTCCGTAGCGGTCTACAACCACTACAAGCGGGTCCAGGCCGGCGAGAACGGCGGCGCGCAGGGCCGCGAGGACGCGATCGAGCTCGCGAAGTCCAACATCCTGCTGCTGGGCCCCACGGGCTCCGGCAAGACGCTCCTCGCGCAGACCCTGGCCCGCATGCTGAACGTCCCGTTCGCCATCGCCGACGCGACGGCGCTGACGGAGGCCGGGTACGTCGGCGAGGACGTCGAGAACATCCTGCTGAAGCTGATCCAGGCCGCCGACTACGACGTCAAGAAGGCCGAGACCGGGATCATCTACATCGACGAGATCGACAAGGTCGCCCGCAAGAGCGAGAACCCGTCGATCACGCGCGACGTGAGCGGCGAGGGCGTGCAGCAGGCCCTGCTGAAGATCCTGGAGGGCACGACGGCGTCGGTGCCCCCGCAGGGCGGCCGCAAGCACCCGCACCAGGAGTTCATCCAGATCGACACGACGAACGTGCTCTTCATCGTGGGCGGCGCCTTCGCCGGCCTGGAGAAGATCATCGAGTCGCGCGCGGGCGCCAAGGGCATCGGTTTCGGGGCGACGATCCGCTCCAAGCGCGAGATCGAGGCCAGCGACCAGTTCCAGGAGGTCATGCCGGAGGACCTGGTGAAGTTCGGGATGATCCCCGAGTTCATCGGCCGTCTCCCCGTCATCACCTCGGTCCACAACCTGGACCGCGAGGCCCTGCTCCAGATCCTCATCGAGCCGCGCAACGCGCTGGTGAAGCAGTACCAGCGGCTGTTCGAACTCGACGGTGTCGAGCTGGACTTCGAGCGCGAGGCGCTGGAGGCCATCGCGGACCAGGCGATCCTCCGCCAGACGGGCGCGCGCGGCCTGCGCGCCATCATGGAGGAGGTCCTGATGTCGGTGATGTACGAGGTCCCGTCCCGCAAGGACGTGGCCCGCGTGGTCATCACCGCGGACGTGGTCCGCTCCAACGTCAACCCGACGCTGGTCCCGCGCATCGTCCCGAAGGACCAGGGCCCGCACGAGAAGTCGGCCTAGCCGCACGGCAGTACGCAGAAGGGGCGCCCCGAACGGGGCGCCCCTTCTGCGTAAGGCGGCTGAGCGTCAGGCCTGGAGGCAAATACCGAAGCGGTGGTTCCAGTTGCTGATGCCGGCCCTCTCCAGGTGCTTCATGCACCCGTCGTTGGGGCTCTTCCACGGCTTGGAGAAGGTGGCTTCGATGGCCGGGAAGCCGCAGGCGCCGGCGACCTTGGGGCCGGCGATGTAGCCCAGGGCCTTGGCCGTGTTCATGCAGTCGC
Source organism: Streptomyces erythrochromogenes (assembly GCF_036170895.1). Lineage (NCBI taxonomy): Bacteria > Bacillati > Actinomycetota > Actinomycetes > Kitasatosporales > Streptomycetaceae > Streptomyces > Streptomyces erythrochromogenes. The sequence goes on from NZ_CP108036.1 coordinate 5,438,163, forward strand.
GTCCCGCCGCAGAAGCGGGCGCGGCGGCGGCCACCGGGACGGCGACGGCGGCCGCCGTCAGGAGCAGGGATGCGACGAAACGCTTGGTCTTCACGCTTGCCATGGTTTCTCCAGGGATGAGCAGGAGTGTCCGGTCAGGCGTGATTGGATCACAAGATCATTTAAGGGGCCAACTCGCTTTTCGCCGACCGTCATTCGCATGCGCCGCCCGGCGGTGACGCCGTCGGGTCAGGCCTTGGTGCGGCTGGTGTTGTAGAGCTTCGCCGCCAGTGCCGCCACCTCGTCGAGGGTGCCGCTGCTGCCGCCGAGTACGAGGGCGGCGGGATCGGCGGCGTTGATGCCGACCAGGGTCGAGTGGTCTCCCCAGGCGCACGAGGGGATTTCCATGTCCTTGGGCGTCTTGCCCGTGGTGGGCTTGGTGCTGATCATCTTGATGTTGGCGCACTTCATCACGGCGCCCTTGAACCCGTCCGGAGTGAATTCTTTCGGGGTGCCGACCAGTTCGTACTTGAAGCCGAGCTTCTCGGTCTCCTTGTTGTTCTGGCCGATGCCGGCGTAGTAGCCGTCGACCGCCTTCTCCGGGTCGGCAATGTCGCCCCACAGGCCGTTGGCCGCGAGCTGCTTGCCCTTGCCGTCCGTGCCGATCTGGTACTTGGCGGTCGCGTTGTGCGCGTTCTGCACGCCGAGCGCCTCGGCTTTGGTCTTCCCCTCGCCGGTGACCGGGGTGTCCGTCGAGGGAGCGCCGGTGGTGTCCGGCGCCTTCTGGTAGCTGTCGAGCGAGGCGGGGTAGGCGAGCTTGTAGCCCTTGGTGTCGGAGCCCACCGACCCGGCGCCGCCGCCTAGGAGGTACCAGCCGCCGCCTGCGATGACAGCCACCGCGACGACCGCGGCGATGATCACGCCGGTCTTGGACTTCTTCGGGGGCTGGCCGCCGTACGGGGCCTGCTGCGGGTGGCCGTAGGGCGGGGTAGGCGGCTGCTGGGGGTAGCCCTGAGGGGGGACGCCCGGCTGCTGCGGATAGCCGTAGCCCGGCTGCGGGGGCGCGGGCTGGCCGTACGGGCCCGGCTGCGCGGCCTGGCCGTACGGGCCGGGCGGCGGCGGGGGCTGCTGCCCGTACGGTCCCGGCTGCTGAGGCTGCTGTCCGTAAGGCCCCGGCTGGTTGTAGCTCATCCCGCGTCCCCCTCTGAGGTTGCTTATACGTTCCTCACATCCTGTCTGAAGCCGAAGCCCGGCAGGGCGCCGGGCCCCTCCCCAACCGGTTTCATGACTGGACTGTTACGGCCCTAAACTGAGCCCCGTGACCGAGAACACGCAGACACCCAGCAGCCCCCACTCCGAACTGCCGACCGCCTACACGCCGGCCGATGTAGAGGGGAAGCTCTACGAGCGCTGGGTAGAGCGTGGGTACTTCACGGCCGATCCCGCGAGCGAGAAGCCCCCGTACACCATCGTCATCCCGCCGCCGAACGTCACCGGCTCCCTGCACCTGGGGCACGCCTTCCAGCACACGCTCATGGACGCCCTGACCCGTCGCAAGCGGATGCAGGGTCACGAGTCGCTGTGGCTGCCCGGCATGGACCACGCCGGCATCGCCACCCAGAACAAGGTCGAGCAGCAGCTCGCCGAGGAGGGCAAGTCCCGCCACGACCTGGGCCGCGAGGCGTTCGTCGAGCGCGTCTGGCAGTGGAAGGAAGAGTACGGCGGCAAGATCCTCGGCCAGATGCGCCGCCTCGGCGACGGCGTCGACTGGTCCCGCGAGCGCTTCACCATGGACGAAGGCCTGTCCAAGGCCGTCCAGACCATCTTCAAGAAGCTCTACGACGACGGCCTGATCTACCGCGCCGAGCGCATCATCAACTGGTGCCCCCGCTGTCTGACGGCCATCTCCGACATCGAGGTGGAGTACCAGGAGGACGCGGGCGAGCTCGTCTCCATCCAGTACGGGGAGGGCGAGGACACCCTCGTCGTCGCCACCACCCGCGCCGAGACGATGCTCGGTGACACCGCCGTCGCCGTCCACCCGGACGACGAGCGCTACAAGCACCTCGTCGGCAAGCAGATCAAGCTGCCGCTGACCGACCGCACCATCCCGGTCGTCGCGGACACGCACGTCGACCCCGAGTTCGGCACCGGCTGCGTCAAGGTGACGCCCGCCCACGACCCGAACGACTTCGCCATCGGGCAGCGCCACAACCTGCCCAACATGACGATCATGGACGAGCGCGGTGTCATCACCGTCCACGGTCCCTTCCTCGGCCTGGACCGCTACGAGGCCCGATCCGCGGTCGTCGGCGCGCTGCGCGAGCAGGGCCGCATCGTCGCGGAGAAGCGCCCGTACCTGCACTCCGTCGGACACTGTTCGCGCTGCAGCACCACCGTCGAGCCGCGCCTGTCCCTCCAGTGGTGGGTCAAGGTCGAGACCCTCGCCAAGAACGCCGGTGACGCGGTCCGCGACGGCCGGGTCGCGATCCACCCGGTGGAGATGGAGAAGCGCTACTTCGACTGGGTCGACAACCTCAACGACTGGTGCATCTCGCGCCAGCTCTGGTGGGGCCACCGCATCCCGATCTGGTACGGCCCGGCCGGCGAGGTCCTCTGCGTCGGACCCGACGACGAGGCGCCGACGGGCGAGGGCTGGACCCAGGACACCGACGTCCTGGACACCTGGTTCTCCTCCGGCCTGTGGCCGTTCTCCACGCTCGGCTGGCCGGAGAAGACCCCGGACCTGGAGAAGTTCTACTCCACCGACGTCCTGCTCACCGGCCACGACATCATCTTCTTCTGGGTCGCCCGGATGATGATGTTCGGCCTGTACGCCATGGACGGCCAGGCGCCGTTCAAGACGATCGCGCTGACCGGCCTGGTCCGCGACGAGCGCGGCAAGAAGATGTCGAAGTCCGCGGGCAACGTCGTCGACCCGCTCGACTGGATGGACAAGTACGGCTCCGACGCAGTCCGGTTCACCCTGGCCAAGGGCGCCAACCCCGGCACCGACGTCCCGATCGGCGAGGACTGGGTCCAGGCGTCCAGCAAGTTCGCCAACAAGATCTGGAACGCCACGCGCTTCGCGCTGATGAACGGCGCCACGATCGAGGGCGAGCTGCCGCCGGTCGAGCAGCTGTCGGCCACGGACCGCTGGATCCTCTCCCGCCTGAACAAGACGATCGCGCAGGTCGACGCGTACTACGAGGACTTCCAGTTCTCGAAGCTCAGCGAGGCGCTCTACCACTTCGCGTGGGACGAGGTCTTCGACTGGTACGTCGAGCTGTCGAAGACGACCTTCTTCGCGGGCGGCGAGCAGGCCAAGGTCTCCGCGCGGGTCCTCGGCGAGGTCCTCGACGTCATGCTGCGCCTGCTGCACCCGGTGGTCCCGTTCGTCACCGAGACCCTGTGGACCACCCTCACCGGGCGCGAGTCGCTGGTCGTCGCCGACTGGCCGAAGGACAGCGGCTTCCGCGACGACGCCGCCGAGGCCGAGATCGGGAGCATCCAGACGCTCACCAAGGAGGTCCGCCGCTTCCGCAAGGAGCAGGGCCTCGACGACAAGCAGAAGGTCCCGGCCCGCCTGGACCTGACCGGCACCGTGCTGGCCGCCCACGAGGCCGCCATCCGCCAGGTGCTGCGGCTGCAGCCCGAGGGCGAGTCCTTCAGCGCCACCGCGACCCTCCCGGTCGCCGGCGCCACGGTCGCGCTCGACCTGTCGGGCACCATCGACGTGGACGCCGAGCGCAAGCGCCTCACCAAGGACCTCGGCGCCGCCGAGAAGGAGAAGCAGCAGGCCGAGGCGAAGCTCGGGAACGAGGCCTTCCTGGCCAAGGCCCCCGACAACGTCGTGGACAAGATCAAGGGCCGGCTGGCCAAGGCCGAGGCGGACATCGCCCGGATCCAGGCCCAGCTGGCAGCCCTGCCGGCGGCCTAGCAGCCGTTGGACGAGCGAGAGGAGGCCCCTGCACCGGACGACGGTGCGGGGGCCTTCGCCGTGCGCCGCGACGCTGCGCGGCTCGGCGCGGGGTCACAGCAGGCGGTCGCCGAACCGTGCCACGACCAGCCCCGCCACCACGGCGTACGCCGCCAGCGGCACCAGCCAGTGGGGGAGTTGTCCGCAGCAGGGAACCGGGCGCCGCGACGGCGGCCCATACGCCGAGCCACATCCGGCGCGGGAGCACCGCACCGGCCGTCAGGACGAAGAGGCGGGTCATCCCGGGTGCGGATGCGGTCGTACGTGAGGATGCCCGACGCCGGCGCACCGATCAGGCCGCCGATCAGCAGGAGCAGGGCCGTGCCCCGGTGGGCGGTTGTTCCGGTCGTCATTCCTCCGAGGCCAGGAGCGGGGGCGGTCCAGGGGGAGGGGCGCAAGGTCGCGGGCTGCCGGGACCTCCGACCTGTCCGAAGTGCCCTAAATCACTCCGTTTCCCCGTCGGCTGGATCTCATCCGCGGCACCGACCACGGATGATGGAGGGCATGCACGTCAAGCCCGTCGCCCCGGTGTTCCACCGCTGCGTGGCCGCCGGCCGTCGGCTGGCCGACACCTGGCCCGGTTCACCGCGGGCGGTCGACGTGCTCACCGCACTGGGCTGCCTCGGGCTGATGGCCCTCGACCTGCCGGGCCTGGCCGCCGCCGACAACTCGCTGAGCGGACCCGCCGCGGCCGTCGTGCTCGCCCTGGGCTGCGCGACGCTGCTGGTGCGCCGCCGACTGCCCTGGATCTCGTACCTGGCGGCGCTGCTCTTCATCGGATGGCTGCACGAGCTGACCCTGATCCAGTTCGCGCTCTACTCGGTCGGCCGTTTCCGCGGGCGCCGGGCGGGGATCCTGGCGACGCTCGGGTACATCGCCTTCGCGCTCGTCATGTTCTGGGTGCCGGGCTGGCCCGAGCCGCAGGGGCACACGCTCAGCGGCTTCCTCAGCATCGTCGTGCCCATCGGCGCTCTCGCCTCGGCGGTGGGCATCGCCGCCTACCGGCACGACCTGGTGCGGGAGCTGACCGCCCGGCGGGCCGAGTCCGCCGTGTTCCGGGCCGTCCAGCAGGAACGCGTCTCCGTCGCCCGCGACGTGCACGACTTCGTCGGGCGGGAGCTGACCCTGCTGACGGTGCGGTCCGAGGTGCTGTCGGTACGGGCGCGCGAGACGGCGCACGCGAAGGACTTCGAGGAGCTGGCCGACACCGCGCGCCGGGCCCATCTGGTGCTCAACGAGATCATTGTGCAGCGGGGCGAACGGGCCTCGACCCCGGGGGTCGACGGGCTGCCGGCGCTGGCGGAGGAGAGCGGACGGGCCGGTTCGCCCGTCCGGCTGGCCATGGACGAGGGCGTGCACGGGCTGTCGCCGCTGCGGCAGGCGGCGGTCTACCGGGTGGTGCAGGAGTGCCTGACCAATGCCGCCAAGCACGCGCACGGGGAGACCATCGACGTGTCGATCGCGGCGGACGGCCCGCGGCTGCGGATCGCCGTCAGCAACGCCCTGCCGGCCCGGACCCCGGGCCGGGCCCCCGTCTCGGCGGGCTCCGGCACGGCGAGCATGTCCGAGCGCGTCCGCAGCCTGGGCGGAAACCTGACGGCGACCCGCACGGACGACACGTACGAGGTCGTCGCCACCCTGCCGAGGGGTTAGGCCGCCTCTTCCGGATCTTGCCTGACCCGCGCCGCCGCCCGGCGCCGCACCTCATCCCCCAGACTCCGGCCGGGGGGACCCCCAGGTTGTCGAGGCTCCCGAGGACGTCCGGTCATCGGGAGCCCCTCCGCCTTGCGATCCACGGCACCGGCCGACGCGGGCCCAACCGGCAGGGTCCGGAAGAGACGGCCTAGCCCCGGGCCGGGGTCAGCAGACTGTTCAGCGTGTCCAGGTCCTCCACGCAGCGGCCGGAGCCCAGCGCCACGCAGTCCAGCGGGTTGTCGGCGACGAAGACCGGGATGCCGGTCGCGGAGGCCATGCGCAGGTCGAGTCCGGGCAGCAGGGCGCCGCCGCCGGTCAGGACGATGCCGTGCTCCATCACGTCGCCGGACAGCTCCGGCGGGCATTCCTCCAGCGTGCCGCGGACCGCCGCGATGATCGCCTCGACCGGCTCGTCGAGGGCGGCGCGCACGTCGGCCGCGCCCAGCCGGTGCGTCTTCGGCATCCCGCCGACCTTCTCGCGGCCGCGCACGGTGAAGGTCGCCGTCTCCAGCTCGGGCCGGTCCGGCACCGGCCAGGCCGAGCCGATCGCCAGCTTGGCGTGCTCGGCGGTGCGCTCGCCGATGAGCAGCGCGTACTCCCGGCGTACGTGGTCCATGATCGCCGCGTCGAGCCGGTCGCCGCCGATGCGCAGCGAGCGGGAGGTGACGATGCCGCCGAGGGAGATGACGGCGACCTCGGAGGTGCCGCCGCCGATGTCCACGACCATGGAGCCGCGCGGTTCGGCCACGGGCAGTCCGGCGCCGATCGCCGCCGCCATCGGCTCCTCGATCAGGTGGACCGCCTTGGCGCCGGCCCGGGTGGAGGCGTTGACGATGGCCCGCCGTTCGACCGGGGTGACGCCGGAGGGTACGCAGATCACCATCCGGGTGCGGGTCCGCCGGCCGGGGACCGCCTTGCGCACGAAGTGCCGGATCATCTCCTCGGCGGCCTCGTAGTCGCAGATCACGCCGCCCTTGAGGGGGCGGATCGCGGTGATGGACCCGGGGGTGCGGCCGATGGTCTCCTTGGCGTCCGCCCCGACGGCCAGGGCGGTGGTGGTGCCCGCCTTGACGGCGACCACGGACGGCTCATTGAGGACGATTCCGTGCCCGCGCGCGTAGACGAGGGTGTTGGCGGTTCCCAGGTCGATGCCTATGTCGCGGCTGGATGCTGTCTTGTTGCTGCTGGCCAGCGGCATTTGTTCCCCAATCTGCTGCTCGCAAGGCTTGCATGACGATCAGGTCACTTCCGGCGCCGGAGGTCCCGAAAGGGCCGGGCCGAAAGTCCTCCCGGTGGCCGTCCGTAGACTGGCCCTGTGAGTGACCAGCAGCCCGAGAGCCACGACCGCCACGACGACGAAGACCTCGCCGGCACCTTCGACGAGTTCGACCAGATCGTGGCGGAAGAGTCCGACCGCGACCCCGACCTGGCGGTGATCGAGGCCGGCAGCCGCACCCTGCGCGCCCAGGCCGGTCCGCCCCAGGGGGACCCGGTGCCCGCCCGGCCCGTCGACCCGGAGGTCGCCAAGGCGCTGCTGGAGGTGGAGCAGGAACTCTCCACCCGATGGGGCGAGACCAAGCTGGAGCCTTCGGTGTCGCGGATCGCGGCGCTGATGGACGTGCTGGGCGAGCCCCAGCGCGCGTACCCCTCCATCCACATCACCGGGACCAACGGCAAGACCAGCACGGCCCGCATGATCGAGGCCCTGCTGAACGCCTTCGAGCTGCGCACCGGCCGGTACACGAGCCCGCACGTGCAGTCGATCACCGAGCGGATCAGCCTCGACGGGGCGCCGATCGAGGCCGAGCGGTTCGTGGAGACGTACCACGACGTCAAGCCGTACGTGGAGATGGTCGACGCCGCCGAGGAGTTCCGGCTGTCCTTCTTCGAGGTGCTCACCGGGATGGCCTACGCGGCCTTCGCGGACGCCCCGGTGGACGTGGCCGTGGTCGAGGTCGGCATGGGCGGCAGCTGGGACGCGACCAACGTCATCGACGGCTCCGTCGCCGTCGTCACCCCGATCAGCCTGGACCACACCGACCGGCTCGGCTCCACGCCCGGTGAGATCGCCGTGGAGAAGGGCGGCATCATCAAGCAGGACGCGACCGTGATCCTGGCGCAGCAGCCGGTGGACGCGGCCCAGGTGCTGCTGAAGAAGGCCGTCGAGGTCGACGCGACGGTGGCCCGCGAGGGCATGGAGTTCGGCGTCGTCTCGCGCGAGGTCGCGGTCGGCGGGCAGCAGCTGACGCTGCGCGGCGTGGGCGGCGAGTACGACGGGATCTTCCTGCCGCTCTACGGCGCCCACATGGCGCACAACGCGGCGGTGGCGCTCGCCGCGGTCGAGGCCTTCTTCGGGGTCGGCGGGCAGCACGCCCGGGTGCTGGACGTGGACACCGTGCGCAAGGCCTTCGCCTCGGTGACCTCGCCCGGCCGCATGGAGGTCGTGCGGCGCAGCCCGACGGTGATCCTGGACGCGGCGCACAACCCGGCGGGCGCGGCGGTCACCGCGGAAGCGGTCACCGAGGCGTTCGGCTTCAGCCGGCTCATCGGCGTCGTGGCCGCGAGCGAGGACAAGGACGTGCGCGGGGTGCTGGAGGCCTTCGAGCCGATCTTCGCGGAGGTCGTGGTCACGCAGAACTCCAGCCACCGGTCGATGGGCGCCGACGAGCTGGCGGCCGTCGCCGTCGAGGTCTTCGGCACGGACCGGGTGCAGGTGGAGCCGCGGCTGGACGACGCCCTGGAGGCGGCGATCACGCTGGCGGAGGAAGAGGCCGAGTACGGAGGGGCCGGGGTCCTGGTGACCGGTTCCGTGATCACGGTGGGCGAGGCCCGCCTGCTGCTGAAGAGGGGCTGAGGATGCGCACGCTGTGTGCGAGCACGCTGATCGGCGAGTTCTTCGTGATCGGCTTCGCGGGGCTGGTCGCCATGAAGGACCCGGACCTGACCCAGGCCACGGTCTGGACTGTGTGCGGGGTCTCGATGCTGCTGTCGGTGCTGCTGTGCGGCATGCTGTCGCGCCCCGGAGCGGTCCAGCTGGGCTGGGCCCTGCAGATCGGCCTCATCGCGAGCGGGTTCTTCGTCCCGACGATGTTCTTCCTTGGCGCGGTGTTCGCCGGCCTGTGGTGGTGCTCCGTGCACTACGGCCGGAAGATCGACTCGATCAAGGAGCGCTGGGCCGCCGCGCAGGAGGCTCCCGGGGCGTCCGCGACCTCCGGAGCGCCCGACACCGCCTGACGGATCCCCCGGCCACCCGGACGGCGGGACCTCCCCGGACGGCCCTGTAGATTCGCCCTACCGCACCCGTATGCCGCAAGGAGCCGCAACATGACCCAGCGCACCCTCGTCCTGCTCAAGCCCGACGCCGTCCGTCGTGGCCTGGTCGGCGAGATCATCGGCCGCATCGAGCGGAAGGCCGGCTGGACCATCCCCGCACTGGAGCTGCGCACGCTCGACCAGGAGACCCTGGAGACGCACTACGGCGAGCACAAGGGCAAGCCGTTCTACGAGCCGCTCATGGGCTTCATGTCCAGCGGCCCGGTCGTGGCCCTGGTCGTCGAGGGGGAGCGCGTGATCGAGGGCGTCCGCCAGCTGGCCGGACCCACCGACCCGATCGCCGCGGCGCCCGGCTCCATCCGCGGCGACTTCGGTACCGTCACCCGGGAGAACCTGATCCACGCCTCGGACTCGGAGGAGTCCGCGGAGCGCGAGCTGAAGCTCTTCTTCCCCGCGCTCTGATCACTCCCTCCTGACGAGACATCAGCCGAATAGCGCTCATGACCTGGGGCGACCGAAGTAATTTCGGTCGCCCCCAGGTAATTCCGGGCCCGAGCGGGAACGCCTGGGCAGGAGACGTCGTCACCACTAAGGGGGCGGGTATCCATTCCGGCGGGATTGCCGGAGTCCCGTCGCGCGGTGTCCGTACCCCGGCACTACGATGGGGCCTCCACCCACACACCCACCTCGCCGACCTGACAGCAGCCGCTATCAACTGGAAGGCCAGACGCTCCTCATGGGGAACAAGGGGAACAACATGTCGTTCATCGGCCGTGACATGGCGATCGACCTCGGGACCGCCAACACGCTGGTGTACGTGAGGGGCCGGGGGATCGTCCTGAACGAGCCGTCCGTGGTCGCCATCAACACGAACACCGGCGGCATCCTGGCGGTCGGCTCGGAGGCGAAGAAGATGATCGGGCGCACGCCCGGAAACATCGTCGCCGTACGGCCCCTCAAGGACGGCGTGATCGCCGACTTCGAGATCACCGAGCGTATGCTCCGGTACTTCATCCTCAAGATCCACAAGCGCCGCTACCTGGCCCGCCCGCGCGTCGTGGTCTGCGTCCCCTCCGGCATCACGGGAGTGGAGCGCCGCGCGGTCATCGAGGCGTCCACGCAGGCCGGCGCCCGCCAGGTGCACATCATCGAAGAGCCCATGGCCGCCGCCATCGGCTCGGGCCTGCCCGTCCACGAGGCCACCGGCAACATGGTCGTGGACATCGGCGGCGGCACCACCGAGGTCGCCGTCATCTCCCTCGGCGGAATCGTCACGGCACAGTCCATCCGCGTGGCCGGCGACGAGCTCGACAACGCGATCATCCAGCACATCAAGAAGGAGTACTCGCTCCTCCTCGGTGAGCGGACGGCCGAACAGATCAAGATCACCATCGGGTCGGCGTACGACCTCGACAAGGACGAGCACACCGAGATCCGCGGCCGGGACCTGGTCTCGGGTCTGCCCAAGACGGTCGTCATCTCGGCCGCCGAGGTGCGCAAGGCCATCGAGGAGCCGGTGAACGCCATCGTCGACGCGGTCAAGACGACGCTCGACAAGTGCCCGCCGGAGCTCTCGGGCGACATCATGGACCGCGGCATCGTCCTGACCGGCGGCGGCGCCCTGCTCCGCGGTCTGGACGAGCGGCTCCGCCGTGAGACCGGCATGCCGATCCACATCGCCGAGGACCCCCTCGACTCCGTCGCGCTCGGCTCCGGCAAGTGCGTCGAGGAGTTCGAGGCCCTCCAGCAGGTCCTGGACGCGCAGCCCCGTCGGTGACCACACCCCTCCCGGCCGGGGAGGGGCTAAGCGGAACACAAGGATCCGCCGTACGGGTGCTACCGGGCCCGTGCGGCGGATCGTTGATATACAGGCAAAAGAGAATTCCGACGAGGAAGGCACGGCCGCCGCACGTGAGGGACACACGAGAAAGCCGGCTGCTCCTGGTGCTTCTGATCGCCATCGCGTTCGCGTTGATCACGGTGGACATCAGGGCAGGCGAGGAGTCACCGGTCGACGGTGCCCGGCAGGCCGCCGCGGCGGTCTTCGGGCCGGTCGAGGAAGGTGTGGCGACCGCGGTCGATCCGGTCGCCAACGCCATAGGGGCCGTACGGGACTCCGGGGAGCGCCACAACCGCATCGCCACGCTGGAGCGCGAGAACGCGGCCCTCAAGGCCAAGCTCGGCAGCGAGGACCAGACCCGCAGCCGCATCCACGAACTCGACGAGATGCTCAAGCGGGCGGGCGCCGGACAGTACGGCATCAAGGGCGCCGAGGTCATCGCCATAGGAGCGGCCCAGGGCTTCTCCTGGACCGTCACCATCGACGCCGGCAGCAAGGACGGCATCGAACGCGACATGACCGTCCTCAACGGCGACGGGCTCGTCGGCCGCGTCACCACCGTGGGCCCCGACACCTCCACCGTCGTCCTCGCCAACGACCCCGACTTCACCGTCGGCACGCGCCTGGAGAAGACCGGCGAACTCGGCTTCGCCACCGGCCAGGGCGACCGCGCCCTGTCCGTCCAGATGCTCAACGGCAAGGCCAAGGTCAGCCCCGGCGACCGGCTCGTCACCTTCGGCTCGCGCGGCAACAAGCCCTTCGTGCCCGGCGTCCCGATCGGCGAGGTGGTCAAGGTCGACCCCTCGCGCGGCGACCTGACCCGCACCGTCTGGGTGCGTCCGTTCGTCGGCTTCTCGCGGCTGGACATCGTCGGCGTCGTGGTGATGCCGCCGCGCGAGGACCCGCGCGACGCCGTCCTGCCGCCCAAGCCCGAGGCCCCCAAGCCCACCCCGACGGTCACCGTCACGGTCACCCCGTCCGGGGCCGCCAGCCCGCTCGCCCAGCCGGCCGACGACTAGGAGCCGACCCCGCATGCGCTTCAACCGGATCCTGCTCTCGGCCACGCTCGTCGTGGTCGCCCTCGTCGTCCAGGTCACCGTCCTGGGCCGGCTCCAACTGCCCGGCGCCGTACCCGACCTGCTGCTCCTCACCGTCGTGTCCCTCGCACTCGTGTACGGGCACGTCAGCGGCGCGCTCATCGGCTTCGGCGCCGGACTCCTCGCCGACCTGGCACCGCCCGCCGACCACGCGGCCGGGCGGTACGCGCTCGTCCTGTGCGTCATCGGCTACGTCGCCGGCCTCGTCCGCCCCGACGGCGGGCGGTTCCGCTCGGCCTGGGGCCCGATGCTGACCGTCGTCGCCGCCGCGATCGGCTCCACCCTGCTCTACGCGGGCGTGGGCGCCCTCGTCGGCGACACCGCAGCCCGCCACGTGGGCCTGACCGGGCTGGTGTTCACCGCCACCCTCTACGACCTGCTGCTCGCGCCCTTCACCGTGCCGTGGATCATGGCGCTGGCGCGCAAGGCCGACAACGACCCGATGGCCGTCGAGGCCGGCGGCGGCCCCGCCAACAAGGCAGCCGACGTCTCCGCCGGCTGGCTGACCGGCGGCACCGGCCTGCGCATCGGCAGCCAGCGCGGCGGCCTGCGCCTGAAGACCGCGCGGTCCCGCGCCAACAAGGCGGTCCGCATAAAGGGCGTCAAGCCGACCAAGGGTGTGAAGAGCGTCAAGAAGCTGTGAGGGAGGAGCAGACGTGACCAACGTCCCGGAGACCGGCCGCACCTCCCGGGTGCAGATCAGGCTCGTCATCATGCAGGTCCTCGTCTTCTCGATGCTCATCACCCTCGGCGGCCGGCTCTGGTTCCTCCAGATCCGCAACGGCGCGGAGTACTACCACGAGGCCAAGAGCAACCACGTCCAGCGGGTCGTCCAGCCGGCCGTGCGCGGCTCGATCCTCGACGCCCGCGGGGTCCCGCTCGCCGACAACGAGACCCGCCTGGTCGTCTCCGCCAGCCGCACAGCGCTGATGAAGATGAAGGACAAGGGCAAGGGCGTCATGACCCGCCTCGCCGACGTCCTGGACATGACCCCCAAGGAGGTCATGGACAAGGTCCGGCTCTGCGACTCCCAGACGCCCAAGCCCTGCTGGAACGGGTCCCCGTACCAGCCGATCCCGGTCACCCTCGAAGCCACCACCCAGCAGGCGCTCCAGCTGCGCGAGCGCCCGGAGGAGTTCCCCGGCATCACCGCGGAGCCCACCGCCGTCCGCCGCTACCCGGCCCCCGGCGGCGCCCGCACCTCACAGGTGCTCGGCTACCTCTCGCCCGTCACCGACGACGAGATCCAGAAGGCCAAGGACACCGACTCCCCGCACCTGCGGTCCGACCAGGTCGGCCGCTCCGGGATCGAGCGCACCTACGACCGCGAGCTGCGCGGCAAGGCGCAGGTCACCTCCTACGAGGTCGACAACCTCGGCCGGGTCATGGGCCAGACCAGGTCCGACCCCGGAATCGCCGGGTCCACCCTCGTCACCAGCATCGACGCACGGGTCCAGGCCGTGGCCGAGTTCGAGCTCCAGCAGGCGATGAAGGTCGTCCGCAACGAGACCGACAACATCACCGGCCGCAAGTACGAGGCCGACTCGGGCGCCGTAGTCGTCATGGAGGCCAAGACCGGCCGCATCGTCGCGATGGCCTCCCAGCCCGACTACGACCCCAACGCCTGGGTCGGCGGCATCTCCGGCGCGGACTACGCCAAGCTCACCAGCAAGGGCTCCAACTACCCGCTGCTCAACCGCGCCATCCAGGGCATGGCCCCCGCCGGCTCCATCTTCAAGGTGGTCTCCGCGAGCGCCGCCGTCCGGGCCGGCTACAAGTTCAACGACAAGTACAACTGCAGCAGCTCCTACAGCCTCGGCGGCCGCAGCTTCGCGAACTTCGAGTCCAAGGGGCACGGCCCCATCACCCTCGGCGAGGCCCTCAAGTTCTCCTGCAACACCGTCTTCTACGCCCTCGGGCACAAGGAGTGGCAGCGCGACGGGGGCCTCAGCCCCAAGAAGGACGCCCACGACTGGTTCTACCGGACGGCCCGCGAGTTCGGGCTCGGCTCCGAGACCGGGATCGACCTGCCCAACGAGGTCAAGGGCCGCATCCCCGACCGCCAGTGGAAGCAGAGCTTCTGGGCGGCCAACAAGAACTCCTGGTGCAAGCAGGGCAAGCGGGGCGGCACCTACGTCGAGCAGATCGCCTACGAGAGCTGCCTCGAAGGCAACCAGCTCAAGGCGTACGACAGCATCAACTTCGCCATCGGCCAGGGCGACGTCCTCGTCACCCCCATCCAGATGGCCACCGCCTACTCCGCCATCAGCAACGGCGGCACCCTCTACAACCCCACCGTCGGCAAGGCCGTGATCAGCCCCGACGGCAAGCGCGTCGAGATGATCAAGCCCCAGTCCCACGGCAGGCTCCCCATCGGCGCCCAGACCGTCGCGGACCTCGACAAGGGCCTGCGCATGGTCGTCGAGCCCGGCGGCACCGCCGCGTGGCGCTTCGGCGGCTGGCCCCAGGACAAGATCCCGATGCACGCGAAGACGGGTACCGCCCAGGTCTACGGCAAGCAGACCACCTCGTGGCTGGCGACCTACACCAAGGACTTCACGATCGTCATGACGATCTCCCAGGGCGGCACCGGCTCCGGAGCCTCCGGCCCCGCCGTCCGCAACCTCTACAACGCCCTCTACGGTCTGACCATGGACGGGAAGTACGACCCGAAGAAGGCCCTGCTGCCGGTCCCGGAGGCGAAACTGCCCAAGATCAACCCCGACGGCTCCATCGAGTCCCCCGAGATCAGGCCGTACGTACCGCCGTCCGCGGAGGAACTGGAACCGCCGGCACTCGCCGGGCCTCCCCCGACACGGCACGACTGAGGACCCCATACCGACATGCCAACCGCCAACAAGTTCTCCGTCTCCCGGTACGCGCCCGAGCGCGGCCCGATGGCCAAGCTCACCGCCCGCGACTCCGTGCTGCGCCGGCTCGACTGGCCGATCCTGCTCTCGTCGCTCGCACTGTCCTTCCTCGGGGCCCTGCTCGTGTGGTCGGCCACCCGCAACAGGACCACCCTGAACCAGGGCGACCCCTATTACTTCCTCGCCCGGCACGCCCTGAACACCGGCATCGGCCTGGTGCTGATGATCGGCACCATCTGGCTCGGCCACCGCACCCTGCGCGGAGCCGTCCCCGTCCTCTACGGGCTCTCGCTCGTGCTCATCCTCGCCGTGCTGACCCCGCTCGGCGCCACCATCAACGGCGCCCACGCGTGGATCGTGATCGGCGGCGGATTCTCCCTCCAGCCGTCCGAGTTCGTGAAGATCACGATCATCCTGGTCATGGCGATGCTGCTCGCCACCCGGGTGGACGCGGGCGACCTCGCCCATCCGGACCACCGCACGGTCGTCAAGGCGCTCTGCCTGGCCGCCGCCCCGATGGGCATCGTCATGCTGATGCCCGACCTCGGCTCCGTCATGGTCATGGTCGTCATCGTGCTCGGCGTGCTGCTCGCCTCCGGGGCCTCCAACCGCTGGGTGATCGGCCTCCTCGCCTCCGGCGTGGGCGGAGCCGTCCTGATATGGCAGCTCGGCGTGCTCGACGAGTACCAGATCAACCGCTTCGCGGCCTTCGCCAACCCCGAGCTCGACCCCGCCGGCGTCGGCTACAACACCAACCAGGCGCGCATCGCGATCGGCTCCGGCGGCCTGACCGGCTCCGGGCTCTTCAAGGGCTCGCAGACCACCGGCCAGTTCGTGCCCGAGCAGCAGACGGACTTCGTCTTCACCGTGGCCGGCGAGGAGCTCGGCTTCGTCGGGGCCGGCCTGATCCTCGTACTGCTGGGCGTCATCCTCTGGCGGGCCTGCGTGATCGCCCGGGAGACCACCGAGCTCTACGGGACCATCGTGTGCGCCGGCATCATCGCCTGGTTCGCCTTCCAGTCCTTCGAGAACATCGGGATGACCCTCGGCATCATGCCCGTTGCCGGTCTGCCGCTGCCGTTCGTGTCCTACGGAGGCTCGTCGATGTTCGCCGTGTGGATAGCGGTAGGACTCCTCCAGTCGATCAAGGTCCAACGGCCATTGTCAGCCTGATGTTCCGTTCATCCTGCAGACGTGTTCCGTTCAGGATTAAGTTCGGTACATGGCGGACACAAAGCGCGAGATCGAGCGTAAATTCGAGTTCTCCAAGGCCAAATCTGCCCGGCGCGGGGTGCCGGACCTGACGGGGACGGCCGCGATCGCGGCCGTCACCGACCAGGGCACCGTCGACCTCGACGCCGTCTACTACGACACCCCCGACCAGCGGCTCGCCGCCGACGGTCTCACCCTCCGGCGCAGAACGGGCGGCGCGGACGAGGGCTGGCACCTCAAACTGCCCGTCTCCCCGGGAGTGCGCGACGAGGTCGGCGCCGCGCTCAGCGACACGCTCCCACCCGCCCTCGCCGCCCTCGTCCGCTCCCGCGTCCGCGACGCCGGACTCGGCCCGCAGGTCCGGCTGGTCTCCTCGCGCCGCGTCAGCCATCTGCTCGACGCCGACGGAGCACTCCTGGCCGAACTGAGCACCGACGAGGTCCTGGCCGAGCGCGGCGACGCCACCGCCGGCTGGACCGAGGTCGAGGTCGAACTCGCCGACGGAGTCGACCCCGACCTGCTCGACGCCGTCGAGAAGACCTTCCGCAAGGCCGGGCTCCGGGTCTCCGACGCCCCCTCGAAACTCGCCCGGGCCCTCGCCGAGACCGACGCCGCGCCCCCGGCCCGCTCCTTCGGAGGCGGCCCCGAGGGCACCGCCGGCGCGCACGTCGTCGCGTACCTGGCCGAGCAGCGCGACGCCCTGGTCGCCCAGGACCCGGCCGTACGGCGCAACCTGCCGGACTCCGTCCACCAGATGCGGGTCGCCACCCGCCGGCTGCGCAGCGCCTTCAAGACCTACCGCAAGGTCCTGGACCGCGAGGTCACCGACCCGCTCGGCGAGGAGCTGCGCTGGCTGGCCGCCGAACTCGGCGTCGACCGCGACCAGGAGGTCCTGATGGAGCGGCTCCAGGCCCAGCTCGCCGACCTGCCCCGCACCCTGCTGACCGGCCCCGTCCGCAGCCGGCTGCGGACGTGGAACACCGGCCGGCGCGCCGGATCGCGCCGCAGGGCCCTGGCCGCGCTCGACAGCGACCGCTACGTCACCCTGCTGAACTCCCTCGACGCCCTGCTGGACGCGCCCCCGCTGCTCGACGGCGCGGCCGGCTCCCCGGAGAAGGTCCTGCCGAAGGCGGTGCTCCGCGACTACGCGCGCCTCGCCACCCGGATCGACGGCGCCCTCGCCCTCGACGCCGGCAAGGAACGGGACCTGGCCCTGCACGAGGCCCGCAAGGCGGCCAAGCGCGTGCGGTACGCGGCGGAGTCGGCCGTCCCCGAGCTCGGCAAGCCGGCGAAACACCTGGCCAAGGCCGTGAAGAAGGTGCAGACCCTGCTCGGCGACCACCAGGACAGCGTCGTGGCCCGCGAGGCCCTGCGCGGCCTCGCGGCCCAAGCGGCCGACGCGGGGGAGTCCGCCTTCACCTGGGGTGTGCTCTACGGCCGCGAGGAGGCCCTGGCGGAGCGCCGTGAGCGGGAGCTTCCGGACGTATGGGCGAAGGCCTCGGCCCCCGCCCTGCGGGCGGCCCTGCGGTGATCATGCGGGTGGGGGCGGCTGAGCCGTCGGGGTACGCTAGATAGCTGCCCCCTTCCCGCTTCACGAAAGTCGCGTGATGACCGAGTCGGTCTTCCCTCAGCTTGAGGCCCTGCTTCCGCACGTGCAGAAGCCCATCCAGTACGTCGGCGGTGAACTCAACTCCACGGTCAAGGAGTGGGACAGCTGCGACGTCCGCTGGGCCCTCATGTACCCGGACGCATACGAAGTCGGGCTGCCCAACCAGGGCGTCATGATCCTCTACGAGGTGCTCAACGAGCGCGAGGGCGTCCTCGCCGAGCGCACCTACAGCGTGTGGCCGGACCTCGAAGAACTGATGCGCGAGCACAAGGTGCCCCAGTTCACCGTGGACAGCCACCGCCCCGTGTCCGCCTTCGACGTGTTCGGCCTGTCCTTCTCCACGGAGCTGGGCTACACCAACATGCTGACGGCCCTGGACCTCGCGGGCATCCCGCTGGAGGCCAGGAACCGCACGGTGGACCACCCGATCGTCCTCGCGGGCGGCCACGCGGCCTTCAACCCGGAGCCGATCGCGGAGTTCATCGACTGCGCGGTCATCGGCGACGGCGAGCAGGCCGTCCTCGACATGACCGAGATCATCCGCACCTGGAAGGCCGAGGGCCGGCCGGGCGGCCGCGAGGAGGTCCTCCTCCGTCTCGCCAAGACCGGCAACGTCTACGTCCCCGGCTTCTACGACGTCGAGTACCTGCCCGACGGCCGTATCGGCCGCGTCGTGCCCAACCGGTCCGGCGTGCCGTGGCGCGTGTCCAAGCACACCGTCATGGACCTCGACGAGTGGCCCTACCCCAAGCAGCCCCTCGTCCCGCTCGCGGAGACCGTCCACGAGCGCATGTCCGTCGAGATCTTCCGCGGTTGCACCCGCGGCTGCCGTTTCTGCCAGGCCGGCATGATCACGCGCCCCGTGCGGGAGCGAAGCATCACCGGCATCGGCGAGATGGTCGAGAAGGGTCTCAAGGCGACCGGCTTCGAGGAGGTCGGCCTGCTCTCGCTGTCCTCCGCGGACCACACCGAGATCGCCGACATCGCCAAGGGCCTGGCGGACCGCTACTCGGACGACAAGGTGGGCCTGTCCCTCCCGTCGACCCGCGTGGACGCCTTCAACGTGGACCTGGCCAACGAGCTGACCCGCAACGGTCGCCGCTCCGGTCTGACCTTCGCCCCCGAGGGCGGCTCCGAGCGCATGCGCAAGGTCATCAACAAGATGGTCTCGGAAGAGGACCTGATCCGCACCGTCTCCACGGCGTACGGCAACGGCTGGCGCCAGGTGAAGCTGTACTTCATGTGCGGCCTGCCCACCGAGACCGACGAGGACGTGCTCCAGATCGGCGACATGGCGGTCAACGTCATCGCCAAGGGCCGCGAGGTCTCGGGCCAGAACGACATCCGCTGCACGGTGTCCATCGGCGGGTTCGTGCCCAAGCCGCACACCCCGTTCCAGTGGGCGCCGCAGCTGTCGGCCGAGGAGACGGACGCCCGCCTGGGCAAGCTCCGCGACAAGATCCGCGGCGACAAGAAGTACGGCCGCTCCATCGGCTTCCGCTACCACGACGGCAAGCCGGGCATCGTCGAGGGCCTCCTCTCGCGCGGCGACCGCCGCATCGGCGACGTCATCCGCGCCGTGTACGAGTCGGGCGGCCGCTTCGACGGCTGGCGCGAGCACTTCAGCTACGACCGCTGGATGGAGGCGGCCGAGAAGACGCTGCCCGCCTACGGCGTGGACGTGGCCTGGTACACGACGCGCGAGCGCACCTACGAGGAGGTCCTGCCCTGGGACCACCTGGACTCCGGTCTCGACAAGGACTGGCTCTGGGAGGACTGGCAGGACGCCCTCGACGAGACCGAGGTCGACGACTGCCGCTGGACCCCGTGCTTCGACTGCGGCGTCTGCCCGCAGATGCAGACCGAGATCCAGATCGGCCCGACCGGCAAGAAGCTGCTGCCGCTGTCGGTCGTGAAGTAACCCTTGGGTCACGAGAGGCCCCCGCCCGCAACGGGTGGGGGCCTCCGTCGTGTCCTTCACTGCATGGAAACGGACAAGCGGCCTCCCGCCGGCGGCGGCGACGGGTGCCTGGTGGGCGTCATCAGGATCCCCGTGAAGATCGTCGCCGTACTCGTCGTACTGCCCGTACGGGTGGTCTGGGAGCTGCTGGCCGCCGGAGGCCGGGCCGTGCACCGGCACGTCCTGGGGCCGCTGTACGTCCATGCCGTCGAGCCGCTGCTGCGCGCGCTGGGATGGCTGCTGACCACGCTGCTCAAGCTGGTCTTCGTCTGGCCGTGGGTCGGGCTGTGGCGGTACGTGCTCGTCCCGGTCGGGCAGGGGCTGGCCTGGCTGTGGCGGGGCCTGTACGCCCAGGTGCTGGCGCCGGCCGGGCGGTTCCTGACCGCCTACGTGCTGCGTCCGCTCGGGGAGGCGCTGGCCTGGCTCGGCCGCGGCGGCATGCGCTACCTGCTCGCGCCCCTCGCCAAGGGCGTCACCTGGATCGGGTGGGCCCTCGGCATGACGCTGTTCGTCTGGCCGTGGGTCGCGCTGTGGCGCTACGTGCTCGCGCCCGTGGGCCGCGGGATCGCCTGGCTCGCCGCCGCGGTGTACCGGTACGTGCTCACCCCCGTCGGGCACGGCCTCGGATGGCTGGCGGTCGCGGTGTTCCGGTACCTGTTGCGGCCGGTCGGGCTGGGTCTCGTATGGCTCGTGGCCGCCCTCTACCGGTACCTGTTGCGGCCCGTCGGGCTCGGCATCGCGTGGCTCGCCGCCGCCCTGTACCGGTACGTGCTCACCCCGGTCGGGCAGGTCCTCGTCTGGGCCTGGCACGTGGCCGGGAGGATCGCCGGCGCCCTGTGGCGCGGGCTCAAGTGGGCCGGCCGGGTACTGGTCGGGTGGCCCGCCTCGCGGGTGTACCGGCACGTCCTCACTCCCGTCGGGCACGCCGCGCGCGAGGTCTGGCGGACGGGCCGCGCCGCCGTCCGCGAGGCACGGGCCACCGTGCGCCGTGCGCTCTTCGGTACTCCTCCCGTGGAACCGGCGAGGTCACGGGCGCGTACTCTGGGTAGTACGACAGCCGCCGACGCGGCACCCGCAGACGAGATCTCCCTGTCCCGACGGCAGGGGTGAGCCGGAGCGGGTCGACAGACCTCAGGGCGATGCGCGAGCCGCGGAGCCCCGCACAAGGAGAAGAACCACTGGGCAAGCGACAGCCCGAAGGCCCGCCTCCCGCACCGGTGGTGCAGCGCATCCGACTGCGCTACACCAAGCGCGGCCGCCTCCGGTTCACCAGCCACCGAGACTTCCAGCGCGCCTTCGAGCGGGCCCTGCGCCGCGCCGAGGTGCCGATGGCGTACTCGGCGGGCTTCACCCCCCACCCGCGCGTCTCGTACGCGAACGCCGCCCCTACCGGGACCGGCAGCGAGGCCGAATACCTGGAGATCGGCCTCGCCGCGCCGCGCGACCCCGAGAAGCTCCGCGAGCTGCTCGACGAGTCGATGCCGGCCGGACTCGACATCATCGACGCCGTCGAGGCCCGTACCTCGGGCCTGGCCGACCGGCTGACCGCCTCCGTGTGGGAGCTGCGCCTGGACGGCGTGGAGCTCGCCGAGGCCGAGCGGGCCGTGACGGTCTTCCTCGCCGCCGAGGCCGTCGAGGTGCAGCGCAAGACCAAGAACGGCGTGCGGACCTTCGACACCCGCGGCGCCGTCGTCAGCCTCGAAGCGCTTCCGGCGCCGGCTGATAGGCCGCTGGACAATGCTTGTGCGATACTGCGGCTGGTTGTTCGGCATCTGACACCTGCCGTGCGACCCGACGACGTCCTGTCCGGTCTCCGAGCTGTGGCCGACCTGGCGCCGCCGGTCCCCTCTGCGGTGACCAGGCTGGCGCAGGGGCTCTTCGACGAGGAGTCCGGCACGGTGACCGACCCGCTCGCGCCCGACCGCGAGGCAGACACGGCCGCCCCACCCACGGTCGCCGTGACCGCCGACGCGAAGGCGCCGGAAGGTCCCGCCGCGTAGGGATCGTCGTCGTCGCGCAGCCCTGGCACTCGGGAGCCACCTGGGTCGGGCCGCGCACAGACCTGAAGACTTCCGCCAGGCCGTACGAACACACACGTACGGAACCGGCGGCCATGGA
Organism: Streptomyces erythrochromogenes; assembly: GCF_036170895.1. Classification (NCBI taxonomy): domain Bacteria; kingdom Bacillati; phylum Actinomycetota; class Actinomycetes; order Kitasatosporales; family Streptomycetaceae; genus Streptomyces; species Streptomyces erythrochromogenes. The sequence goes on from NZ_CP108036.1 coordinate 5,459,795, forward strand.
CTACAGCTCCCGTGTGGCGAACGCGCCCCGGAGGCCGGCTCCGCGTCATCGCGCGGAGCCGTGCCGGACCGGAAGTCAGCCGCGGCGCCCGGGAGCGTGACGGGAGAACCGCCCGCAATGCTCAACAACGAAAACGACACCATCCCCGCCGGCGCCGACAGCGGCAGCCCCAGCGACAACCTGCCCCCGCGCAGGCGTCGCCGCGCCGCTTCCCGGCCGGCCGGTCCGCCCGGCGGCACCCCCGCCGCCGAGGTGACTCCGGTGGCGGAGCCCGCCCCCGTCGAGGAGGCCGCTCCGGCCGCCGCACCCGCCCGTCCCCGCCGCCGCGCGACCCGCGCCGTGGCCGCTCCGAAGGCCCAGGCTGCGGAGGCCGTCGTCGAGCCCGCCACCGAGACCCCGGTCGCCGAGGCCGCTGCTCCGGTAGTGGAGGAGGCTGCTTCGGCTCCGGCTCCGCGTGCCCGCCGTCGTGCGACCCGTGCCGTGGCCGCTCCGGCGGCTGAGGCTGCCGAGGTTCCGGTTGTGGAGGCTCCGGCTGCTGCCGAGGCCGCTGCTCCGGTGGTCGAGGAGGCTGCTTCGGCTCCGGCTCCGCGTGCCCGCCGTCGTGCGACCCGTGCCGTGGCCGCTCCGGCGGCTGAGGCTGCCGAGGTTCCGGTTGTGGAGGCTCCGGCTGGTGCCGAGGCCGCTGCTCCGGTGGTCGAGGAGGCTGCTTCGGCTCCGGCTCCGCGTGCCCGCCGTCGTGCCACCCGCGCCGTCACCGCTCCGGCCGCCGAGGCCCCGGCGGTGGAGACCGCCGCCGAGCCCGCCCCGGCCGCCGCCGCGGAGGAGGAGGCTCCCAAGGCCGCTCGCGCCGTGACCGTCGCCGACGCGGTGGACGCCCCGAAGCGCGGCCGCCGCCGTGCCACCCGCTCCACCACCGCTGCCGCCTCCGCCGCCCCGCAGCAGCCCGCCGCCGCCGAGCCCGAGGCCGCCGAGGCGCCCGCCGCTCCGGCCCGTGGCCGCCGCGCGGTGCGTCCCGCCGTCGCCGTCTTCCAGGCGCCGGTCTTCACCGAGCCGATGTTCCAGACCCCCGAGACCGCCGCCATGGCCGCCGCTGCAGCCGCAGCCGCGATCGAGGCGGAGGAGGCCGAGGAGGAGGAAGAGGTCGAGGCCGCCGCTCCCGCCGAGCCCGCGCAGCCCGCCGGCCGCCGCCGTCGCCGCGGCCGCGGCGCCGCCGAGACCGCTCCGGTCTCCCTGCCCGAGGTGCTCGCGGAGGAGCCGGAGGCCGAGGCCGCCGAGTTCGAAGAGGAGTCCGCCGAGGCCGCGGAATTCGACGAGGGCGACGAGTCGGGCGAGCGCCCCTCGCGCCGCCGCCGTCGCGGTGGCCGTCGCCGCCGTCGGGGTGAGGCCGCCGACCTCGACGAGTCCGCCGAGGAGGAGGCCGAGGCCGAGGCCGAGCAGGACGCCGACGAGGAAGAGGACGAGGAGACCGAGGAGGCCTCCGGTTCCACCTCCAGCCGCCGTCGCCGCCGTCGCCGTCGCCGCAGCGGTGAGCCCGCCGACGTCACCGGCGAGTCCGCCGGCGACGAGGACGGTGTCCGCACCGTCGTCAAGGTCCGCGAGCCGCGCCCGGCGCGCGAGAAGGCCGAGCCGTCCGACGAGGTCCAGTCCATCAAGGGCTCGACCCGCCTGGAGGCGAAGAAGCAGCGCCGCCGCGAGGGCCGCGAGCAGGGCCGCCGCCGCGTGCCGATCATCACCGAGGCCGAGTTCCTGGCCCGCCGCGAGGCCGTCGAGCGCGTCATGGTCGTCCGCCAGAGCGGCGAGCGCACCCAGATCGGCGTCCTCGAGGACAACGTGCTCGTCGAGCACTACGTCAACAAGGAAGAGGCCACCTCGTACGTCGGCAACGTCTACCTGGGCAAGGTCCAGAACGTGCTGCCGTCGATGGAGGCCGCCTTCATCGACATCGGCAAGGGCCGCAACGCGGTCCTGTACGCCGGTGAGGTCAACTTCGAGGCGCTCGGCATGGCCAACGGGCCGCGCCGCATCGAGTCCGCCCTCAAGTCCGGCCAGTCGGTCCTCGTGCAGGTCACCAAGGACCCGATCGGACACAAGGGCGCCCGCCTGACCAGCCAGGTCTCGCTGCCCGGCCGCTACCTGGTCTATGTGCCCGAGGGCTCGATGACCGGCATCAGCCGCAAGCTGCCCGACACCGAGCGCGCGCGCCTGAAGACCATCCTCAAGAAGATCGTCCCCGAGGACGCGGGCGTCATCGTGCGCACCGCCGCCGAGGGTGCGAGCGAGGACGAGCTGCGCCGCGACGTCGAGCGCCTGCAGGCCCAGTGGGAGGACATCCAGAAGAAGTCGAAGCAGATCACGACCTCTTCGCCGTCCCTCCTGTACGGCGAGCCGGACATGACCGTCCGCGTCGTGCGCGACATCTTCAACGAGGACTTCTCGAAGGTCATCGTCAGCGGTGACGGCGCCTGGGAGACCATCCACGGCTACGTCTCGCACGTGGCCCCGGACCTGGCCGACCGGCTCCAGCGCTGGACCTCCGAGGTCGACGTCTTCGCGACGTACCGGATCGACGAGCAGCTCGCCAAGGCGCTCGACCGCAAGGTGTGGCTGCCGTCGGGCGGCTCGCTTGTGATCGACAAGACCGAGGCGATGATCGTCATCGACGTCAACACCGGCAAGTTCACCGGTCAGGGCGGCAACCTCGAGGAGACCGTCACCAGGAACAACCTGGAGGCGGCCGAGGAGATCGTGCGCCAGCTGCGGCTGCGCGACCTCGGCGGCATCGTCGTCATCGACTTCATCGACATGGTCCTGGAGTCCAACCGCGACCTGGTCCTGCGCCGCATGCTGGAGTGCCTGGGCCGCGACCGTACGAAGCACCAGGTCGCCGAGGTCACCTCGCTGGGCCTGGTCCAGATGACCCGCAAGCGGGTCGGCCAGGGTCTGCTGGAGTCCTTCTCCGAGACCTGCGTCCACTGCAACGGCCGCGGTGTCATCGTCCACATGGAGACGCCGACCGCGATCGGCGGCGGTGGCAACGGCAAGCGCTCCAAGCGCCGTGGCGGCCGCAGCGAGTTCGACCAGCACGACCACGAGGTCGAGACGGTCGAGACCGCCGAGTCCGAGGCCTTCGAGTCCGAGGCCGAGGTGGCCGCCGAGGTGGCGGCGCCGAAGGCGCTGCCCGAGCCGGAGTTCGTCGCGGGCGAGGAGCTCTACAGCTCCCCGGCCGAGGCCGAGGCCGCAGCGGGCCTGAGCGGACGACGCAACCGGCGCCGTGCCACCCGCAAGGCCACCGCTCCGGCGGGTGCCCCGCGGGGCGAGGCCGCCGCCGTGCAGGCCCCGGCCCCCGTGGCCGAGGTCGTCGCCGAGCCGGTGACCGAGCCGGCCGACACCGTCCTGGAGCCGGCCGCCGAGGTCGTCGCCGAGGCCGTCGAGGCCGCGGAGTCGGTCGAGGCCGCCCCCGTCGCGCCGGTGGAGGAGGCCGCGCCGAAGGGCCGTACCCGTCGCCGTGCGACCCGCAAGGCCACCGCGCCGGCCCCGGTGGTCGAGGCCGAGCCGGAGCCCGAGCCGGTCGTGGCCGCCGAGCCCGTCGCCGAGCCCGAGCCCGTCGTCGAGCCCGAGCCCGTCGTCGCGGCCGAGGAGGCCCCGGTGGCGGAGGCCGCACCGGCCCGTCCGCGCCGCCGTGCCACCCGTAAGGCCACCGCACCCGCCGGTTCCCCGGCGGGCGCCGCGGAGGCCGCCGTGGTGGTCGTCGAGGCCCCGGTGACCGAGCCGGCGGCGCCGGCCGAGGAAGCCGCGCCCGCAGAGGAGCCCGCGCCGGCCAAGAAGGCCGCCCGCAAGGCTCCGGCCAAGAAGGCGGCCGCGGCGAAGAAGGCCCCGGCCAAGAAGGCGGCGGCCGCCAAGAAGACCGCGGTCAAGAAGACGGCCACGACCAAGAAGACCGCGACGAAGCGGGCGACGAAGAAGACCGCGGCGGCGGAGCAGCAGGCTGCCCCGTCCGTCTCGGCTCCGACCGAAGCCTGATCCGTCACGTGGTCGTGGGCCCCGCCGAGCGGCGGGGCCCACGACCGTGCGGGGCCCGGTTTGACCCTCCGGAACCGGCCCCGTAACCTAGACCGTCGGCGTGTCCTGTACGCGCCGCGCTCCTGAGCACCTTCCTCCCACTTCCCGCGCGCAAGCGCTGTACGGGAGAGGCCGCTCGTCCAATCCGGATCAGCGCGGGCCCCGGCCCGCCTGAGCGGCTGGCTTCAGGAGCATCCGTCCCGAGTGAGAGAGAGATCCGCGTGTACGCCATCGTGCGCAGCGGTGGTCGCCAGCACAAGGTTGCTGTCGGCGACATCGTTGAGGTTGACAAGATTTCCACTGCCAAGGTTGGCGACACGGTCGAGCTCTCGACCCTGCTCGTTGTCGACGGCGACGCCGTGACCAGCGACCCGTGGGTCCTGGCCGGTATCAAGGTCACGGCCGAGGTCGTGGACCACCACAAGGGCGCCAAGATCGACATCCTGCGCTACAAGAACAAGACCGGCTACCGCCGTCGCCAGGGTCACCGCCAGCAGTACACGGCGATCAAGGTCACCGGTATCCCCGCGGCTGCGAAGTAAGAGGGACTGAGACATGGCACACAAGAAGGGCGCATCGTCCACCCGGAACGGGCGCGATTCCAATGCTCAGCGGCTCGGCGTGAAGCGCTTCGGCGGTCAGGTCGTTTCCGCTGGTGAGATCCTCGTCCGCCAGCGCGGCACCCACTTCCACCCCGGTTCGGGTGTGGGCCGTGGCGGCGACGACACGCTGTTCGCGCTGCAGGCGGGTGCTGTCCAGTTCGGCACGCACCGTGGCCGCAAGGTCGTCAACATCGTTCCGGCCGCCTGATCCAGCTTCGGCTGATCAAGCGTACGTAACTTCCCGAGGGCGGATCTCAGCTCTTCCCGGCTCAGGCCGGGAAGAGAGGTCCGCCCTCGGCGCGTTGTCACATAGACACGTTTAATGGGCAGCAAGGCCTGCCCCCGGATTTTCCGGACTATCCCCGCTGTATCTGGAGGAACAACCATGACCACCTTCGTGGACCGCGTCGAGCTGCACGTCGCCGCGGGTAACGGAGGCCACGGCTGCGCCTCCGTTCACCGGGAGAAGTTCAAGCCGCTCGGCGGCCCCGACGGCGGCAACGGCGGCCGTGGCGGCGACGTCATCCTGGTGGTGGAGCAGGCGATCACCACCCTGCTGGACTACCACCACAGCCCCCACCGCAAGGCCACCAACGGCAAGCCCGGCGAGGGCGGCAACCGTTCCGGCAAGGACGGCCAGGACCTGATCCTGCCCGTTCCGGACGGCACCGTCGTCCTCGACAAGCAGGGCAACGTCCTCGCCGACCTCGTCGGCCAGGGCACCACCTACGTGGCCGCCGAGGGCGGCCGCGGCGGCCTCGGCAACGCCGCGCTCGCCTCCGCCCGCCGCAAGGCCCCCGGCTTCGCGCTCCTCGGCGTCCCCGGCACCACCGGCGACATCGTCCTGGAGCTCAAGACCGTCGCCGACGTGGCGCTGGTCGGCTTCCCGAGCGCCGGCAAGTCCTCGCTGATCTCGGTGCTCTCCTCCGCCAAGCCGAAGATCGCGGACTACCCCTTCACCACCCTCGTCCCGAACCTGGGCGTCGTCACCGCCGGCTCGACCGTCTACACGATCGCCGACGTCCCGGGCCTGATCCCCGGCGCCAGCCAGGGCAGGGGCCTCGGCCTGGAGTTCCTGCGCCACGTCGAGCGCTGCTCGGTGCTCGTGCACGTCCTGGACACGGCCACCCTGGAGACCGACCGCGACCCGATCGCCGACCTCGACGTCATCGAGGAGGAGCTCAAGCTCTACGGCGGCGGCCTGGAGAAGCGCCCGCGCCTCGTCGTCCTCAACAAGGTCGACATCCCGGACGGCCAGGAGCTCGCCGACATGGTGCGCCCCGACCTGGAGGCGCGCGGCTACAAGGTCTTCGAGGTCTCCGCGGTCGCCCGTACGGGCCTGAAGGAGCTCTCCTACTTCCTCGCCGAGGTCATCGCCAAGGCCCGCGCCCGCAAGCCGAAGGAGGAGGCGACCCGCATCGTCATCCGCCCGAAGGCCGTGGACGACGCCGGCTTCACCGTCGCCTACGACGAGGTCGAGGACGTGTACGTGGTGCGCGGCGAGAAGCCGGAGCGCTGGGTCCGCCAGACCGACTTCAACAACGACGAGGCCGTCGGCTACCTGGCCGACCGCCTCAACCGCCTCGGCGTCGAGGACGCGCTCAAGAAGGCCGGCGCGCGCGCCGGTGACGGCGTCGCCATCGGCTCCGACGAGAACGCGGTCGTCTTCGACTGGGAGCCGACCATGATGGCCGGAGCCGAGATGCTGGGCCGCCGCGGCGAGGACCACCGCATGGAGGCCCCGCGCCCGGCCACCCAGCGCCGCAAGGAGAAGGAAGCCAAGCGCGGGGACTCGGCGCAGCAGGAGTACGACGAATTCCGGCCGTTCTAGTCCACTCCCGAGGGAATCTGCCCCGGAGGGTTTGAAGGCGTCTTTATGTGGGTCGCCTAGGATCCTCCGGGTGAACAGCAGCAACCTCCCCACGGTCTCCGTCGTGGTCATCGCGTACAACGACGCCGGGCTCGTGGGCGAGGCCGTCTCCTCGGCCCTCGCCCAGGGCCCGGTGGTCACCGAGGTCATCGCGGTGAACGACGCCTCGTCCGACGGCACCGCGCGGGTGCTGGACGAACTGGCCTCCGTCCACCCCCGCCTCAAGGTCGTGCACCGGACGGAGAACAGCGGCGGGTGCGGTACCCCGCGCAACGACGGGATCGCCGCGGCGTCCGGCCGGTACGTGCTCTTCCTCGACAGCGACGACATCCTGCCGCCGGGCGCGGCGGACGCCCTGGTGCGCACCGCCGAGCGGCACCGCGCCCCGGTCACCGTCGGCGCGGCCGTGCGGCGCGAGCTGCCCCAGCACCACGACGTGCCGTGGATGCCCGGTCTCTACACCCCCGGCGACGTCATCGAGCGCCCGGCGGACCGGCCCGAGCTCGTCCGCGACACCCTCTGCGTCAACAAGCTCTACGAGCGCGCCTTCCTGGAGGAGCACGGCCTGCGCTTCCCGGACGGCCGGTTCATCTACGAGGACTTCGTCTTCACGTCCCGCGTGCTCGCCGCGGCCCCCCGCATCGCCGTCACCGGCGACCTCGTCTACGTCTGGCACGTGCGCCGCAGCGCCGCCCAGGTGTCCATCTCCCTGGACCGCAAGGACGTCGGGAACTGGCGCTCCCGCATCGAGGCCCACCGCACGGCCGCCCGGACCCTGGCCGCCGCCTCCCCGGTCCTGGGCAGCGCCTGCCACGTGAAGTTCCTCGAGTACGACCTGCGCATGTACCTGCGCGAGCTCGGCCGCGATCCCGAGTACCAGGCCGCCTGGTGGACCCTCACCCGCGAGTACGTCGACACCTTCGCCGAGGCCGACGTCGAGGCCGCCGCGGCCCACGCCCGCTGGATCGTCCGGGTGCTGCGCGCCACCGCGACCCCGCCCGCCGACGTCGAGCGGCTCACCCGCCTGGCCGCCGAACCGCCGCGCCTGCTGCCCCCGTACGCGGTCGGCGCCTCCGGCGAGCCGGTGTGGAGCGAGGAGCTCCCCGTCGAGCTGGACGGCCTGCCGGCGCTGCCGGTCGGGGAGCTGCCCGTCACCGTCGACGCCGAGCCGGCCGGCCGCGGCGCCGTCCGGATCCGCGTGCACGACCTCTACGGGCGCCTCGCCGAGGCCGGCCCGCAGACCGCCCGCCTGAGCTTCATGCCCCGCGCCGGAGGCGAGCCCGTCCTCGCGCGCCCCGTCGAGCTGCTGCCCGACCGGGGCGGCGGCTGGATCGCCGTGCTGCCGTTCCGTCTCGCCGATCTGGCCGTCACCGGCCGTCGCCAGGGACTGCGCAGGATGCAGGCCTGGAACGTCGGGGTGGGTGTGCAGTGCGCCGACGGGAGCTCGCTGTTCACCTCCCTGCGCCCCCGGGGCCGGCTGCTCCGCCGTCGGGCGCTGCCCAGCAGCCGGTACGGTGTTCTGCTGGCGCAGCCCTACCGGACGGGGGCCGGCGCCCTCGCGCTGCGCCTCGCGCCGGGCGCCGAGGGAGCCCTGTACCTCGTGCGCAACCGCCTCCACCGGGCCCGGGCAGCCCGGGGGGCGGGCTGAACCCGATGCGCCCCGCTGCGCTTTCCCCACCGAAGTCGGACAGGACCAAGGAGATACACATGACGTTTCTGATCACCGGTGGCGCCGGTTACATCGGCGCGCACGTCGTCCGCGCGATGCTGCTCGCGGGGGAGAAGGTAGTCGTCCTCGACGACCTCTCCACGGGCAAGGAGGACCGCGTCCCGGAGGGCGTCCCGCTGGTGGTCGGCTCCGTCCTGGACCGGCTGGTGCTGGAGAAGACCCTCCGCGAGCACAAGATCACGGGCTTGGTGCACCTGGCGGGCAAGAAGCAGGTCGGCGAGTCCGTCGAGAAGCCGCTGTACTACTACCACGAGAACGTCCACGGCCTGACGGTCCTGCTCCAGGCCGTGGCCGACGCGGGCGTGCGCAACTTCCTCTTCTCCTCCTCCGCCTCCGTGTACGGCATGCCCGACGTGGACCTCGTCACCGAGGACACCCCGTGCGCGCCGCTGAGCCCGTACGGCGAGACCAAGCTGGCCGGCGAGTGGCTGGTCCGCGCCGCGGGCAAGGCGCACGGCATCTCCACCGCCTGCCTGCGCTACTTCAACGTGGCGGGCGCCGCGACCCCGGAGCTCGCGGACACCGGCGTCTGCAACCTGGTCCCGATGGTCTTCGAGCGGTACGACGCCGGCCAGGGCGCCAAGATCTTCGGTGACGACTACCCGACGCCGGACGGCACCTGCATCCGCGACTACATCCACGTCGAGGACCTGGCGGAGGCCCACGTGGCGGCCGCCCGCAAGCTGGCCGAGTGGGCCGCGGCCGAGGACTACAAGGACCTCACCGTCAACATCGGGCGCGGCGAAGGCGTCTCGGTCGCCGAGATGGTCGAACTCCTGAACAAGGGCACCGGGCACGACTACGCCCCGGTGATCAGTCCGCGCCGTCCCGGCGACCCGGCGAAGGTCGTGGCCTCCGCCGACCGGATCAACACGGTGCTGGGCTGGCAGGCCCGCCACGACGTCAGCGAGATGGTCACCTCCGCCTGGGCGGGCTGGGAGGCCAACAAGGTGGCCCGAGGCGACGCGCACCGCGACGTCCACAAGGCCTGACCGGTCCGGCCGGTTCCCCGGCCGTACGGCGAAGCCGCCCGCCCCGGAGGTGTCCGGGGCGGGCGGCTTCGTCGTAACTCGCGTGCGGCACTCGCGTGCGGCCCGGCCGTCAGCGCTCCAGGAAGGAGAACAGCTCCTCCCACCGGTCGGTGATCTCGGCGCTGGAGTAGCGCTTCACCGAGCGGAAGGCGTTGTCCCCGAGCCGGTCGCGCAGCTCACGGTCGGACATCAGCACGTGCAGGTGTCCGGCGAGCTCCATCGTGTTGCCCAGCCGGGCCAGGAGCCCGTCCTCGCCGTGCTCGACGATCTCCCGCACGCCCGGCGCGCAGTCGAAGGCGGCCGGAGCCACGCCCGCCGCCATCGCCTCCAGCAGCGTGATCGGGAAGCCCTCGGCGCGCGAGGCCTGCGCGAAGACCGAGGCCTCCCGCAGCGCGCCGAGCACGTCGTCGGTGCTGCCCATCCACTCGACACAGTCGTCGAGCCCGAGCGCGGTGCAGTGCGCCCGCAGCGCAGCCTCCTCCACGCCCGCGCCGTAGATGCGCAGGACCCAGTCGGGGTGGTGCGGCGCCGCGTCGGCCCACGCGTCGAGCAGCAGGTCGACGCCCTTCTCGAAGGCGAGGCGGCCGACGCTGGCCACGACCTTGCCGGTGCGCGGAGCGGGGGTGTCGGGCATGAAGGGGATCGGGTTCGGCATGCTGCCGACGTTCTCCATGCCCGCCCGGATCCACAGGTCCGCGTCCTCGGGGGTCAGCACCAGCAGCCGGTCGACCTCCCGGTAGTGCCGGCGGACCCGCTCGCCGCGGGTCGACTTCTGGCTGGCCTCGAACGACTCGTGGCTCATGCCGACGACGGACAGCCCCTTGGTGTCGGCGAGCGCCACCCACTCCATCGCCCAGACCTGGGTGACGATGACGACCCCGCCCGGACGGGCTCCGCGCAGCAGCTCGCTGAGCCGGTCCGCCTTGACCCGCATCTGCGCCCGCCGGGCCGCCTGACGGCGCCGCTCGGGCGCGTTCAGCCGGCCCTTGATGCCGCGCAGCCGGCGCGCCGACGGCGGGTGGGCCCCGTACAGCGTGGTCGTCTCGTAGGGCAGGTCCTGGGGCAGCTTCTGCCGGATCTCCTCGGCGACCGGCGCGATGCCGACGATGTGCACCCTGTGCCCGCGGTCGGTGAACTGCCGGGCCATCTGGTGCGACCAGGTGGTCACGCCGCCGATCTCGTCGACGCTGTTGGAGACGATGAAGATGTCCCGGCTCACTTGCCGCTCCCGGTGAAGAACTTCTCGACGATCTGGCGGGCCGCGTCCCCGCGGTCGTACTCGCCGAACTCGGTGAGGAAACGCTGCCGCGCCTCCGCGTACTTGGCGTCCGCCTCCTCGAAGGCCGCCAGCGCCTGCAGGAGTTCGTCCGCGGTGGCCACCACCGGGCCCGGGGCCTTCTCCTTCAGGTCGAAGTACGTGCCGCGGATGTCGGTGGCGTACTTCTCGTAGTCGTACGCGAAGAACACCATCGGCCGGTCCAGGACCGCGTAGTCGAACATCACGGACGAGTAGTCGGTGATGAGTCCGTCGGCGAGGGCCAGCAGCGGGGTGATGTCGTGGTGCCGTGACACGTCGACGACCCGGCCGGCGACCGACGGCGGCAGCGAGACGCTGTTGAGGTAGTGGGTCCGCACCAGCAGCGTGAAGCGGTCGCCGAGCCGGTCCGCGAACTCCTCCACGTCGAAGGGGAAGGCGAAGCCCTCCACCGCGCCGTCCGCGCCCGCCCGGAAGGTCGGCGCGTACAGCAGCACCTTCTTGTCCGGGTCGATGCCGAGTTCCGCGGCGAGGGCGCCGCGGACCCGCTCGCCGCTGTCCGCCTCGGCCCGGTGCGCTTCGACGAGGGCGTCGTTGCGCGGGTAGCCCGTGCGCAGCAGCACCTCGTCGCGCAGCCGGAAGCCCTTGGCGAGGGTGCGGGCGTCGTGCTCGGAGCGGATCAGGAAGTGGTCGAAACGGTCCACGGCCGCCTGGAAGCGGGCCTGGCCGGCCCGGCCCTGCGCCTTGGTGCGGGGCTCGTGGAAGCCCATCCGCTTGAGGGCGGAGCCGTGCCAGGTCTGGATGTACGTGGTGCCCGGGCGCTTGGCGAGCGCCAGCGGGAACCCCTGGTTGTCGACCCAGTACTCGGCCTGGGCGAGGGCGCGCAGGTACTGCCAGCTCCAGCGCTTGACCAGGGTGGCCTCCTTCGGGAAGCCGGTGGGCTTGGCGCCCGCGTACGACCAGACCGCCTCGAAGGGCACGCCCTGGCGGACCATCTCCTCGTAGATGGCCTTCGGGCTGTCGCTGTACTGCTTGCCCATGTGGCTCTCGAAGACGACCGTGCCCTTCTTGACGGGCAGCTTCGAGAAGACCTCGTGGTAGATCTTCACCTTCTGCTCGCCGGAGCCCATGTTCCGGCGGGCCCGCAGCGCCTTGCGCAGGCCCCGCTTGACCACGCCCGCCGCCTTGCCCTGTATGGCGTTGTTGATCAGCGACTGGGTGCGGACGGCGGCGGCGCCCTCTGCGGTCAGGACGTAGGAGAGGTTGCCCTTCTTGGTCATCTCCGCCGCGAAGCGGTCGGAGACCAGGCGGGTCAGCCGCGGCCGTACGCGCAGCCGGGCCGCCGAGTCCAGGTCGAGGCCGCCGACCGAGACGCGGGTGGTGATCCGCTCGCCACCGGCGGTCAGCTTGAGACGGACGTCCCAGACGGCGTCGATGATGCCGAGGGGGCGGACGGTGCCGCCGATGTCCGCCGTGGTGCGCCACTCGATCGTGTCACCGGCGTGTCGCACGGTTGCCACCGGGAAGCTGAAGGAGCGCACGCCGACCTGCCGGCGGGCCCGCAGCTCCAGAGTGGCCTTCAGCTCCGCGTCGTCGGCGATGCGGCCCAGCGGGTTCACGACGGTGCCGGACAGCGTGACGGTGCCGCGGCCGTCGTCCTCGTAGGAGGTGAGGCGGTTGCCCAGGGTGAGGGACGGGAGCGGGGTGGTGTGGAAGCCCTGCTCGGTGACGTCCAGTATCCGGCGGGCCTCGGCGGCGTCGGGGCCGTCGATGTGCTGCGCGCACCAGTAGACGCGGCCGTCGCGCTCGGCGAGCGGGGAGGTCAGCCGACCCTTGTTGATCATGGCGTCGGCGGCCGGGAGCAGGTTGTCCCAGTCCTCCTTGCCCAGCAGGTACGCGCAGATCGCCTGGAGGTGGGTGACGTGCTCGTACGCCTCCGGGTCGATGCCGGCGAGGTAGCCGTTGGCGAGGCCCGCGAACTCCTGGCGGTACTCGTCGCTCAGCAGCGGCAGGTCGCGCAGGTGCAGGACCAGGTCGTGCTTGAGGAACTTGGCGTCCTTCGCGGACTTGATGTCCGTGTGGCCCTTGGCCGCCAGCAGCTCGTCGACGCGCCGGTGGATCTCCATCCGGTGGACGAAGTTCGCGATCTCGTGGCGCCGGTTGCTGATCGACTTGGCCGCGGCCTTCTCGACCACGTTCCAGAAGTAGACGTGGTTGGGGATCAGCGTGATGCGCCGGGCCGCCACGTACGCCTGCGCGGAGAACAGCAGGTCCTCGTAGTGGATGCCGACCGGGAACTCCAGGCCCTGCTCCAGCAGGAACGCGCGCCGGTAGCACTTGTTCGTGGAGAGCGTGTCGTAGACCAGCAGGTCCGGGAACTCGGTGATCGACTCCAGCGTGCGGGTGCGCGAGTAGATCCAGGGGTACCACTCGGTGGTCTTGCCCCACCGGTTGTCGAGGTGCACGCGTACGCACATGCCCGAGACCAGGTCGGATCCGGTCCGCTCGGCGGCGGCCAGCATGTTCCGGCAGGCGTTGCGCTCCAGCACGTCGTCGCTGTCGAGGAACATCACGTACGTTCCGGTGGCCTGCTGGACGCCGTGGTTGCGCGGCGCACCGCAGCCGCCGCTGTTCTGCGGCAGCTGGAAGGCGCGCACCCTCCCCGGATGCGCGGACTCGAGTTCCTGGGCGACCGCGAAGGAGCGGTCCTGGCTGCAGTCGTCGACGATCACGACCTCGACACCCTGGAGTGTCTGGTCGAGAACCGACTGGACTGCTGTCGACAGACGCTCTGCGTCGTTGTAGACGATGACGACCACGGAGACGTCGGGCACGTGCACCTCGATCCCTTCGTTTCGTTCCGCTCATTCCGCTTATCCCGTCAAAGCTACCGTGTGCCGCCCTCGGCTCAGGCAGGGCGACTCTCGGTAGCCGCTCGCCGTGCATACTTCTAAGGAAGAGGTGAGAGGCGGGTCCGGTCGCCACAATCACCCGTTCGGATCCAGCAGGAAGTGTTCATGACGAAGCTGTCCGTAGTTGTCCCTTGCTACAACGAAGAAGCCGTCATCGACAGCTTCGACGTGGAGATCCGCAGGGTCCTGGACGCCCTGCCCGTCGAGTACGAGGTCTGCTACGTCGACGACGGCAGCCGCGACGGGACCCTCGACAAGCTCCGGAAGATCGCCGCGGAACACGGCGAGCGCACCCGCTACGTCTCCTTCAGCCGCAACTTCGGCAAGGAGGCCGGCATGCTCGCCGGCCTGCGCGAGGCCACCGGCGACGCCGTCGTGATCATGGACGCCGACCTCCAGCACCCGCCGGAGCTCATCGCGACCATGCTGGAGCACTACCGGCAGGGCCACGACCAGATCATCGCCCGCCGCACCCGCGAGGGCGACAAGAAGGTGCGCTCCGCGCTCAGCCGCCTCTACTACCGGGGCGTGAACCGCTGGGTCGACGTCGAGCTCACCGACGGCGTCGGCGACTTCCGGATGCTGTCCCGCCCCGCCGTGGACGCCCTGCTGTCCCTGCCGGAGTACAACCGCTTCTCCAAGGGCCTGTTCTCCTGGATCGGCTTCGACACCGTCCACTTCGACTACCGCAACGCGCAGCGCGAGGCCGGCGAGACCAAGTGGAAGTTCGGCGCCCTGCTGAACTACGGCATGGACGGCCTGATCTCCTTCAACAACCGGCCGCTGCGGATCGGCATCTGGTTCGGCGTGTCGCTGGTCGCCCTGACCGGCCTCTACGCGCTGTGGATCACCGCCATGGCGATCACCAACGGCGTGGACGCGCCGGGCTACGTCACCCTGGTGGCCATCATCACGGGCCTGGGCGGCGTACAGCTGATCATGCTGGGCCTCGTCGGCGAGTACATCGGCCGCATCTACTACGAGACCAAGCGCCGGCCGCACTTCCTGGTGAAGGAGTCGCACGGCTCCGATCCCGCCCCGAGGACCGCGGGCGTCACCCCGGCGGCGGAGCCGACGATCGTGGAGCGCAGCGCCCGATGACCCGCAAGGAGCAGCTCGGCCAGGTATTCCGCTTCGCCCTCGTGGGCGGGGTCAACACCGGCACCTTCTTCGGCATCTACCTCCTGCTGCACCCGTGGATGCCGTACTTCGCCGCCTACTCGCTCGCCTTCGTGCTGGCGATGGTCGGCTCGTTCTTCATGAACACCTACTTCACCTACCGGACCCGGCCGACCTGGAAGAAGTTCCTCCTCTTCCCGCTGACGAACGTGACCAACTACGTCATCCAGTCCGCCGGCCTGTACGCCCTGGTGACCTGGACCGGGATGGACACCCGGATCGCCCCGCTGGTCGCGGCGATCGTGGCCATCCCGTTCACCTTCCTGCTCTCCCGCAAGATCCTCGTCCCGGGCGCGGCCCGGGCCGCCGCCGAGCAGGAAGAGCGCCAGGGTCGGGCCAGGACCTCGTCCACGGTCTGAGTCCACGGTCTGAAACCCCTGAGCGGCCCCTGCCCGCCACCCCGTAGATTGAGGTGGCAGGCATCGAAGGTGACGGCAAGGGGCAAGGGGAAGAACGTGTCAGCGGCTAGGCAAGGTGTCGTGGACGCCCGCAGGATCGTGGTCAAGGTCGGCTCCTCCTCCCTGACCACCGCGGCCGGCGGACTCGACGCCGACCGGGTGGACGCCCTCGTCGACGTCCTGGCCAAGGCCCGCAGCGGCGGTGAGAAGGAGATCGTCCTCGTCTCCAGCGGAGCCATCGCCGCCGGGCTCTCCCCGCTCGGCCTGCGCCGCCGCCCCAAGGACCTGGCCCGCCAGCAGGCCGCCGCCAGCGTCGGCCAGGGCCTCCTCGTCGCCCGCTACACCGCCTCCTTCGCGCGGTACGGCCTCCGCGTCGGCCAGGTGCTGCTCACCACCGACGACACCAGCCGCCGCGCCCACTACCGCAACGCGTACCGGACCCTCGACCAGCTGCTGGCCATGGGCGCCCTCCCGGTCGTCAACGAGAACGACACCGTCGCCACGGACGAGATCCGCTTCGGCGACAACGACCGGCTCGCCGCCCTCGTCGCCCACCTCGTCCGCGCGGACCTCCTCGTCCTCCTCTCCGACGTCGACGGCCTCTACGACGGCGACCCGTCCCAGCCCGGCACCACCCGCATCGACGAGGTCCGCGGGCCCGAGGACATCGCGCACGTCTCCATCGGCAGCGCCGGCAAGGCGGGCGTGGGCACCGGCGGCATGGTCACCAAGGTCGAGGCGGCCCGGATCGCGGCCGCCGCCGGGATCCCCGTGGTGCTCACCTCCGCCAGTCAGGCCGCCGACGCCCTGGCGGGCCGGGGGACCGGAACGTTCTTCCACGCCACCGGGCGCCGCTCCGCGGACCGGCTGCTCTGGCTCCAGCACGCCTCGACCCCGCAGGGCCACCTGGTCCTCGACGACGGGGCGGTCAGGGCCGTGACCCAGCGCGGCAGCTCGCTGCTGCCCGCGGGCATCGCGGCGGTCGAGGGAGACTTCGTGGCAGGGGACCCGGTGGAGCTGCGCGCCGCCGACGGCCGCGCCGTGGCGCGGGGGCTCGTCAACTTCGACGCCAAGGAACTTCCGCAGCTCCTCGGCCGCTCCACTCGCGAGCTCGCACGGGAACTCGGACCCGCGTACGAGCGGGAGGTCGTCCACCGGGACGATCTGGTCCTGCTCCAGGGCTGAGGTTCGGCAAAACCGCAGCGCGGCCGCCCGGGGACTGGTCAACTGTGAGGGGCGGAGCAGGCGGACACGCGTAGCGGAGACAGGAGGCGGCTGGTGAGACGAGCGCTGACCAGCGTCGGTCCGGGGGACGGTGACGGCGGCGGGTACGAGCACGACCAGGACCAGGCCTCGCGCCTGTGGCACGTGACCCTGAGCGTCTCCGGCAAGCCGGCCCCGCTGTCCGAGGTCCGGCGGGGACTGGAACAACTGGCCCACGACCACCCCTTCCTCCTCACCAGCCGGTACGCCGACGACCATGCGGAGATCCGCTACTGGGAAGAGGCACGCGACCTCCACGACGCGGCGGCCGTCGCCCTGCGCCTGTGGGGCGAGCACCGCTCCTCGGCGCAGCTGCCGCCCTGGGAGATCGTCGGCCTGGAGGTCATCGACCGCGCCACCTACCACCTGCGCGTCGCGGAGGGCTACGGCCCGCCCCCGGCCCACCCGGTGGGTGTCCACCCGTACTGATACGTCGAAGCCCGGCCTCTTCCAGCCCCTCCGGCGTTCGAGGAGCGGGGTCCGGGGCGGAGCCCCGGGAAACGGCGAAAGGGCGGGGCGGGGAGAGGCTCCGCGCAGCGGCGTCCCGCAGAGGCCGTCTCGCGGGATGGTAGCTCCGTCGGCCGGGCCCGGGCAGGGGCTTACCCTGGCCGCATGACCTCGCTCGACGATGCCACCGTCACCTCGCCCGTCCTCGCCACCGCG
Organism: Streptomyces erythrochromogenes; assembly: GCF_036170895.1. Taxonomy (NCBI): domain Bacteria; kingdom Bacillati; phylum Actinomycetota; class Actinomycetes; order Kitasatosporales; family Streptomycetaceae; genus Streptomyces; species Streptomyces erythrochromogenes. The sequence goes on from NZ_CP108036.1 coordinate 5,476,756, forward strand.
CACCGCGCCCGGACCGCCGCCGCGGCCATCGCCCCACTCCCGCGGTCCGCCAAGGACACGGCCCTGCTGGCGATCGCGGACGCGCTGGAGGCCCGTACCGCCGAGATCATCGCGGCCAACGCCGTGGACACGGACAAGGCCCGCGCCGCCGGTACCAGTGAGACCGTCATCGACCGTCTCACCCTGACCCCGGAGCGGGTCGCCGCCATCGCCTCCGACGTACGCGACGTCGCCGCCCTCCCCGACCCCGTCGGCGAGGTCGTCCGCGGCAGCACCCTGCCCAACGGCATCGACCTGCGGCAGATCCGCGTCCCCCTCGGGGTCGTCGGCATCATCTACGAGGCCCGCCCCAACGTCACCGTCGACGCCGCCGCCCTCTGCCTCAAGTCCGGCAACGCCGTCCTCCTGCGCGGCAGCTCCTCCGCCTACGCCTCCAACACCGCGCTCGTCGCCATCCTCCGCGACGCCGCCGAGAGCGCCGGCCTGCCCGCCGACGCGATCCAGCTCGTCCCCGGCGAGTCCCGGGAGTCCGTCCGCGAGCTGATGCGCGCCCGCGGCCTCGTCGACGTGCTCATCCCGCGCGGCGGCGCCTCCCTCATCAAGACCGTGGTCGAGGAGTCCACCGTCCCGGTCATCGAGACCGGTACCGGCAACTGCCACGTCTACGTCGACGCCCAGGCCGACCTTGGCATGGCCGTGGACATCCTCATCAACTCCAAGGCCCAGCGGCCCTCCGTCTGCAACGCCGCCGAGACCCTCCTCGTCCACCGCGAGATCGCCGGCGCCTTCCTGCCGCGCGCCCTCGACGCGCTCGCCGACGCCGGCGTCACCGTCCACGGCGACCCGGCCGTCCTCGCCGCCGCCGAGGGCACCAAGGTCACCGCCCTGCCCGCCACGGACGAGGACTGGGCCGCCGAGTACCTCTCGTACGACATCGCCGCGGCGGTCGTGGACTCCCTCGACGACGCCGTCACCCACATCCGCCGCTGGACCTCCGGGCACACCGAGGCGATCGTCACCACCTCGCAGGCCGCCGCGCGCCGCTTCACCCAGCTGGTCGACTCCACCACCGTCGCCGTGAATGCATCCACTCGGTTCACCGACGGTGGTCAGTTCGGTTTCGGCGCCGAGATCGGCATCTCCACGCAGAAGCTGCACGCCCGGGGCCCGATGGGGCTTCCCGAGCTCACCTCCACCAAGTACATCGTCACCGGCGACGGTCACGTTCGGTAGTCGCCGGGCCAACTCGGTGTGGCCGGAATTCGGCGGACACCCTGCCCAAAGGCTCTCCCCAGGTCTACGCTGTTCCCGTGCCGGACGACGTGGGGGGCAAGCCGTTCCCGGACGACGGGGAGCCCGACGACGACCGCGGAGGCGCGGAAGAGTACTTCGCCTCCGTGGTGTTCGACGAGGACTTCGTCCGGAACGCCGAGATCCATGAACCGAGCGCCGCAGAGCGCCAGCGGGCGGCCGACCGGGCGCGCGCCGAGGCGGAAGCCGCCCGGGCCGTCGCCGGCGGGTGGACGGGCGACGACGACCACGACGGCTACGGCTACGGCCACCCCGACGGGTACGACGCCGACGCATACGGCTGGGAGCACGGCGGGGACCACGAGCGGGGCCACGGCCACCCCGACGGCCCGTACGGGGCCTACGGCGGCAGCCTGCGCCCCTACCGCGGCCGCGCGCCGTGGCTGCGCCCCGTCGCCTGGGTGCTCGCCTTCGTGATGGGCCTCGGCATGGTCGCGCTCGCCTTCAGCGCCGTCTACCGCAGTGCCTCGGGCGAAGCGGACCCCGCTCCGGCGCCCGCCAGCACCCCCAGGCGTGAAGTCACCGGCGTCGGCGCGTTTACGTACCCCTCAGTACGCCAACCCTGAAGGTACGACCCCGCTCGCTTTCGCCGGAGCTGGGGGCTTCTCTGAAGCGGGGACAGCGGGGAGAAGCGATGGCCGTGCCAGGAGATCCACCCAACGCCAACCCCGACGGCACCGGCGGGGGCGACGACGAGTTCCGGTCGGACGAATACCGATCGGTGGTGTTCGACGAGGACTTCGTCCGTGCTGCCCGGCTCCAGGAGTACTCCGCCCAGGAACGCATGGGCGAGCACGCCCGGGCCGTCCGCAGCCGGTCCATGTGGTCCGGCGGTACCGCACCCCGGACCAGCACCCCCGGCCGCGGCGCCCGGCAGGGCATGCTGCTCGTGCTCCTCATCGCCACGGCCTTCGCCGTGGCCGTCTACATGGGGCTGCGCAACCCCTACGTGCCCCCGCCCGGGGGGACCGCCCAGGCGCTCACCAGCACCGTGGTCCCGCTCGCGCCGACCACCGCCGTGCCCGGCGGGCTGCCGCCGGAGCTGTTCGCCGAGAGCCCCGCCGCCGACTACCGGGTCGGGGCGGCCGGGATCACCCTGCCCGCCGTGCGCCGCACGCACCACTTCACCGACGTCCAGGTGGTCACCGCGCTGTCCATCGCCAAGGACTACCTGGTGCAGTCCTCGCTGGACCCCGATGTCCTGGCCGGGTCCGCCACCAGGCCGGTGCGGGTCCTGCTCGACCCCGACCAGCTGGCGCAGTTCGACCGCAGCATGACCTCGCCCGCCGGCGACGGCCGGCACGCGGCCACCGGCTGGCTGGTCCGTTTCGACCCGGCCACCGCCGTCATGGCCGACTCCCGGGTCCGGGCGAGCGGCACCCTCGCCGTCGAGGAGGTGGCCCAGGACGTGCTGGAGGTCAGCACCGATCACACCTTCGTGTACGCGGTGCGGCCGGCCACCGGAGCCCCGGCCGCGGCCGACGGCGCGTCGCTCTTCACCGTCCGGCGCGAGCTGCGGCTGCGCTTCGACCGGGACGACCTGAGCGCCCGGCGGCTGGAGCTGGCATCGGCCTACGTGATGGCCGGACCGCAGGACTGCTCCGCCGACCCGGCCGGAGGCTTCCGCCCGCTCCTGGCCGGAGCCGGCCCCACCACCGTGGGACCGGCCGCGAGCGACCCGTACGCCAGCGGCCAGCCGAGGCGCTCGGCCGGGCTGTGCGGCGTACTGGCACCCTCCGCGACGCCGGGCGCCCCGGTCAGCCCTGCCCCGTAGCCCCCTTGCCCCCGGAGCCGGTGTCGGTACCCGGGCCGGCGCCGGTGAACTTGTCACGCAGCCTGCCGCCCATGTCGGCCGCGCCGCCCGCGATGTCGCCCACCAGCTTGAACAGCGGGTCCTTGCTGGTGCGCACCGAGTCGGCGTAGTGCGCGGCCGACTCCCGGAAGGAGTCCGTGACCGAGGTGTCCTTGTCCTCCTCGCGGCGCGGGTAGTGGCCGTCCATGATCCGCTGGTAGTCCCGGCTCTCCGACCACTTCTTCAGCTCGGCCGCGCGGACCGTGGTGAAGGGGTGCGTGCGCGGCAGCATGTTGAGGATCTTCAGCACGGAATCCCGCAGGTCGCCGCCCTTCTCGTACTCGTCGGCCTGCTCCAGGAAGGCGTCCACGTTCATCTCGTGCAGGTGGTTGCCGCCCGCCAGCTTCATCAGCCCGCGCATCGAGGCCGTCACGTCCTGCCCCACCAGCAGCCCCGCCCGGTCGGCCGAGAGCTCCGACTTGCGGAACCACTCCCGCAGCGCGGTCACGATCGTCATGATCGCCACATTGCCCAGGGGGATCCACGCGACCTTCAGCGCCAGGTTCGTCAGGAACAGCAGGATCGTGCGGTACACGGAGTGCCCCGACAGCGCGTGGCCCACCTCGTGGCCGACCACCGCCCGCATCTCCTCCTCGTCGAGCAGCTCGACGAGGCTCGTGGTCACCACGATGATCGGCTCGTCCAGCCCGATGCACATGGCATTGGGCCGCGGGTCCTGCTGCACGTACATCTGCGGGACCTTCTCCAGGTCCAGGATGTAACAGGCGTCGCGGAGCATCGCGTGCAGGTGCGGGAACTGCGTCTCGCCCACCCGCACCGAGTCCGACAGGAACAGCAGCCGCAGGCTCCGCTCCGGCAGCAGCCCGCTCAGGGCCTTGAAGACCGTGTCGAAGCCGGTCAGCTTGCGCAGCGCCACCAGGGCCGAACGGTCCGCCGGATGCTCGTACGCACGCGAGGAGATACCGGGGAACCTCCTGCGGTCCCGCGCCGGTGCCTTCTCGAATCCCGTCTCCGTCATTGGGCCCTCCCCTGATTGACCTGCTCGACCATGCGTCTATCCTCTCCAACGCCTGAGTCGGCGCGAGCGTGCCCCGGGCGCCCGCATACGATGTGAGCGAAGTCTCCGACCCGCTCCCCGACTCGATAGGTACCTGCCTGATGAGCCTCTCCTCCACCGCCCACAACCTGGTCGTCCTCGCCTCGGAGGGGGCCGAACAGCACGGCGGCAACCACGACAGCCTCAACCCCTATCTGACCGGCGGCGCCGCGTTCGTCATCCTGATGCTGATGCTCTGGGTCACCACGCGCCTGAACCGCGACCGCTAGTCGGACCGGTCCGCCGGGCCAGTAGGCTCTGCGCTCATGGGAGAGCAGGAGACGCCTACCGGTCCGGTCAAGCGCCGGCTCGGCGTGATGGGCGGGACATTCGACCCGATCCACCACGGACACCTGGTGGCCGCCAGCGAGGTGGCCGCCCTTTTCCACCTCGACGAGGTGGTGTTCGTGCCGACGGGTCAGCCGTGGCAGAAGTCCCAGCGGGCCGTCTCGCCCGCCGAGGACCGCTACCTGATGACGGTCATCGCCACGGCCTCGAACCCGCAGTTCTCGGTGAGCCGCATCGACATCGACCGCGGCGGGCCGACGTACACGATCGACACCCTGCGGGACCTGAAGGCGCTGAACGACGACGCCGACCTGTTCTTCATCACGGGTGCCGACGCGCTCGCACAGATCCTGACCTGGCGGAACGCCGACGAGCTCTTCTCGCTCGCCCACTTCATCGGAGTCACCCGGCCGGGCCACGTGCTCACCGACGACGGACTCCCCGAAGGCGGCGTCTCCCTGGTCGAGGTCCCCGCGCTGGCGATCTCCTCCACGGACTGCCGCGCGCGCGTCGCCCAGGGGGATCCCGTCTGGTACCTGGTGCCGGACGGCGTGGTGCGCTACATCGACAAGCGTGAGCTGTACCGGGGAGCCTGAGCTTCCGGAGAGAGGGGCCCCGCGGTGAACGACCGACAGGATCCGTACGACCCGTATGCCGCCCACGAGCAGCAGCTCATCGGCTACGACGCGTACGGGCGGCCGGTGTACGGCCAGGCGCCCGCGCAGCCCGCCCAGCCCGCCCAGCCCGCCCAGCAGTACGAGCAGCAGTACGGCTACGACTACCAGGGCTACGACCAGCGGCAGCCGCAGCAGTACTACCAGCAGCAGCCGGCGGCCCAGGAGTACGGGCAGCAGGAGTACACCCAGAGGCCCTCCTACGGCTACGACGCGCAGCAGGCCCCGCAGGCCCAGCAGCAGACCCAGCAGTGGATCCCGCAGCAGACGGCGCCCGAGCCCCCGGCCGCCGAGCAGCCCCCCGCCCCGGCGGAGCGGCCGGCCCCCCAGGTCCCCGAGCCGCGCCGGCCCGAGGGCGGCTCCGAGGCGGGCCGGGACTACCGCACCGAGATGTTCGCCTTCATCGACCAGCCGGACGAGGACTCCGAGGACGTCATCGACTGGCTCAAGTTCACCGAGAGCCGCACCGAACGCCGCGAGGAGGCCCGCCGCCGCGGCCGCAACCGGGTGGTCGCGCTGATCGTCGTCCTCGCGGTGTTCGTCGTCGCGGGCCTCGGCTACCTCTGGTACGCGGGCAAGCTGCCGTTCCTCGACGGTCCCGGCGGGAAGAAGACCGCCGCCACCGCGGACGCCGCGGCGCAGAAGCGCGACATGATCGTCGTGCACCTGCACAACACCAAGAAGGGCGGCACCTCCTCGGCGCTGCTCGTCGACAACGTCACCACCAAGCAGGGCGCCACCGTCCTGCTGCCGAACGCCCTCGCCGTCGCCAACCAGGACGGCACCGCCACGGCACTCGGCAAGGCGGTCGAGGAGGGCGGCCTCGGCACCCGCGAGGCCCTCGACTCGGTGCTCGGCACCCGCATCGGCGGCACCTGGCGCCTGGACACCCCCTTCCTGGAGAACCTGGTCGAGCTGGTCGGCGGCATCGAGGTCGACACCGACGCCGCGGTCCCGGCCGACGACGCGGCCAAGACCCCGGCCGTGGCCCAGGGACAGAAGCAGAGCCTGAGCGGCCCGATGGCCGTCGCGTACGCCACGTACCGCGCCCAGGGCGAACCGGAGGCCAAGCAGCTGGAGCGCACGGGCAAGGTGCTCCACGCGGTCCTGCGCAAGTTCCCCAGTGACCCGAAGGCCGGGGCGGTCACGGTCGAGAGCATCGGCCAGATCCTCGACCCCGCGCTGAACGCGCAGACCCTCGGGGCCCTGCTGTCCAAGCTCGGCGCGCACGCCAAGGTGGGCGCGTACCGCACCGACGCCATCGCGGTGAAGGCGGACGGGACGCTCACGGAGGAGGCCAACAAGAAGGTGGTCAAGGAGGTGCTCGGCGGCTCCGCCGACGCGGCGCAGCCCGGCGCCACCCCGCGCGTCGGACTCAAGGACGCCACCGGCGACGAGAAGACGCAGGTCGCGGCGAAGGCGGCGCTGATGAACGGCGGCTACACCTTCGTGGACGGCGGCAAGGCCGACAAGACCGCGACCGCCTCGCAGATCACCTACCAGGACGACGCCCAGCGCGACCGCGCGATCGAGGTCGCCAAGACGCTGGGGCTGCCCGAGACCGTCGTGAAGAAGGCCGAGAACGTCGTGAACGCCGAGGTCGTGGTGATCCTCGGGAAGGACTACAAGCCGTCCTGACCGGGCCCCGGCCCGGCCGGGGGAGCGCGGGCGCGCCCGCGCGGAACGTTCCGCGCGGGCTCTGTCGGCGGCACATGAGACCCTTGTAAGGATCTGCCCGCCAACCCGAAAGCATGGCCAGTGACCGCCACGGACCGCTCCATCGAGCTCATCACCACCGCTGCCCAGGCCGCGGCCGACCGGCTCGCGCACGACATCATCGCGTACGACGTCAGCGACGTGCTGTCGATCACCGACGCCTTCCTGCTCGCCTCGGCGCCCAACGACCGTCAGGTCAAGTCGATCGTCGACGAGATCGAGGAGCGCCTGCAGAAGGAGCTCGGCGCCAAGCCGGTGCGCCGTGAGGGCGACCGCGACGCCCGCTGGATCCTGCTCGACTACGTCGACATCGTCGTCCACGTCCAGCACAGCGAGGAGCGGGTCTTCTACGCGCTGGAGCGCCTGTGGAAGGACTGCCCGGAGATCGAGCTCCCCGAGGACGCCAAGCTCACCATCGGCAAGGCCGAGGAGCACGCCAAGCTGCGCGAGGCGACGGGCGGCGACGACCTGGACGGTGATCTGTTCTGAGCGCGACCGACGCGGCCGCTCCGGCCAGGTCCAGCAGGAAGATCGTCCTCTGGCGGCACGGCCAGACCTCGTGGAACCTGGAGCGGCGCTTCCAGGGCTCCACGGACATCGAGCTGACCGAGGCGGGCCTGGCGCAGGCGCGCCGCTCCGCGCGGCTGCTCGCCTCGCTGAAGCCGGACGCCATCGTCGCGTCCGACCTGAAGCGCGCCGCGGCCACCGCGGCCGAGTTGGCCGCCGTCACGGGCCTGCCCGTGACGCACACCGAGGCGCTGCGCGAGACGTACGCCGGCGAGTGGCAGGGCCTGACGCACGAGGAGATCGTCGAGAAGTACGGCGAGCAGTACGCGGCGTGGAAGCGCGGCGAGCCGGTTCGCCGCGGCGGCGGTGAGCTGGAGACCGAGGTCGCCGACCGCGCCGCGCCCGTGGTGCTGGACCACACGGAGCGGCTGCCGTCGACCGGCACGCTCGTCGTGGTCAGCCACGGCGGCACCATCCGTACGACCATCGGCCGTCTGCTGGGTCTCGAGGCGCACGCCTGGGAGAGCCTGGGCGGGCTCTCCAACTGCTGCTGGTCCGTGCTCGGCGAGGGCGCGCGCGGCTGGCGTCTGCTGGAGCACAACGCCGGCACCCTGCCGGAACCGGTGCTCGGCGACGACGACTGAGCGGGCTCCCTGCCGCTTCCCACCGGGGCTCCGACCCGGATTTCACTTTCCGGCTGGTCACAGGCTAGAGTTCTTCTTGTTCGCAGCGAAGAACGCCGGAGACGGGGGAAGCGCAGCGGAGAGCGGGGCTATAGCTCAGTTGGTAGAGCGCCTGCATGGCATGCAGGAGGTCAGGAGTTCAATTCTCCTTAGCTCCACAATCAGGATCCCGTCCCCAAGTGGGGGCGGGATCCTTGTTTTTATACCCTTTGCGTTTGCTGACCTGGCCCGCACCGGCGTGGCAGAATCGGACGGCCGGAGGGGGAGTCGACGGCCCGACGCGGGAGGGAGTCGCGAACGGATGGGTGCACACCGGCGCCGGTGCGACTGGTGCAACAACGGGACGCCGATCGTGCGGGACATGGACCCGGTCAACCCCGACTACCAGTACTGGTGCGAGGAATGCGCGCGGGCGCTGATCATAAAGGGCGACCCGATCGAGACGTACCGCGAGCTGGAAGGGGAGCCGATCTACGGGCGGCTGCTCGACGAGCACTGCACGCTCAAACGCTTCTACCAGTTCGCGAGAGCGTGACAGACTACGCAAATCGGACATGGCCCTTGGTCGGTGGAAACCGATTTTTGGACCAGGGCCATGACCGTGTAATGTTTGGGACGTCGCCAAGGGGAACCGGCAAGGGAAACCGAAGCGGCAAACAGGGCAAGGGGCTATAGCTCAGTTGGTAGAGCGCCTGCATGGCATGCAGGAGGTCAGGAGTTCAATTCTCCTTAGCTCCACAGTGAAGAAGCGGGCCACCCGGATCGGGTGGCCCGCTTCTCGTTGTGTCAGCCGGCGGAACGGCTGAGCGCCGGCGGGGGCCGCTGCGGTACCCTGACGCCATGCGTGCCGTACGCCTCCTGCTTACCGAGCCGCGCTGAACAGTACCGACCTTCGAACGGTCGGCCTCGGCGCGGCGCCCCCTCCTGTGCGAGGGGTTTTTTCGTTTGGGCAGGCAGAGACGGCAGAGACGATCGATGGAGCTTCAGAAATCATGAGCGAGACGAACACCCCGGCCCCCGAGGCGGCCGAGGCGCACCGCTACACGGCTGCCATGGCCGCCGACATCGAGGCACGCTGGCAGGACGTATGGGACGCGCAGGGCACGTACGAGGCCCCGAACCCGACCGGTGACCTGGCCGGGGACCCTGCGGTCGTCGCGCGGCCCAAGAAGTTCATCATGGACATGTTCCCGTACCCGTCCGGTGCGGGCCTGCACGTCGGTCACCCGCTCGGGTACATCGCCACCGACGTCTACGCCCGCCACCAGCGGATGACCGGCCACAACGTCCTGCACACCCTGGGATTCGACGCCTTCGGCCTGCCGGCCGAGCAGTACGCCGTGCAGACCGGCACGCACCCGCGCGTGTCGACCGAGGCCAACATCGAGAACATGAAGCTCCAGCTGCGCCGGCTGGGCCTGGGCCACGACAAGCGCCGGTCGTTCGCCACGATCGACCCGGACTACTACAAGTGGACCCAGTGGATCTTCCTGCAGATCTACAACTCCTGGTACGACGCGGACGCGAAGAAGGCCCGGCCGATCGCCGAGCTGGTCGCCGCCTTCGAGGACGGCTCCCGTGAGGTCCCGGGCGGCCGCGCCTGGGCCGGGCTGACCGCGGCCGAGCGGGCCGACGTACTGAACGGCTTCCGGCTGGCGTACTCCTCCGACGCGCCCGTCAACTGGTGCCCCGGGCTGGGCACCGTACTGGCCAACGAGGAAGTCACCGCCGACGGCCGCTCCGAGCGCGGCAACTTCCCGGTCTTCAAGTCCAAGCTGAGCCAGTGGAACATGCGGATCACCGCGTACGCCGACCGGCTGCTGGACGACCTGGACGCGCTGGACTGGCCCGAGGCCATCAAGCTGCAGCAGCGCAACTGGATCGGCCGCAGTGAGGGCGCGCGCGTCGACTTCGCGCTGGGCGACGAGGCCATCACCGTCTTCACCACCCGCCCGGACACCCTGTTCGGCGCCACCTACATGGTGCTGGCGCCCGAGCACCCGCTGGTCGAGAAGTTCATCCCGGCCGCCTGGCCCGAGGGCACCCACGACGTGTGGACCGGCGGGCACGCCACGCCGGCCGAGGCCGTCACCGCCTACCGCAAGCAGGCCGCCTCGAAGTCGGACGTCGAGCGCCAGGCCGAGGCGAAGGACAAGACCGGCGTCTTCACCGGCGAGTACGCGATCAACCCGGTCAGCGGCGACAAGGTCCCGGTCTTCATCGCCGACTACGTCCTGATGGGCTACGGCACCGGCGCGATCATGGCCGTTCCGGCGCACGACAGCCGGGACTTCGAGTTCGCGCGCGCCTTCGAGCTGCCGATGCGCTGCGTCGTGCAGCCCTCGGACGGCCGTGGCACCGACCCGGCCGAGTGGGACGACGCCTTCGCCTCCTACGACGCGAAGCTGGTCAACTCCACGGGCGAGGGCATCTCGCTGGACGGCCTGGGGGTCGTCGAGGCGAAGGCCGCGATCACCGAATGGCTGGCCGAGCGCGGCATCGGCGAGGGGACGGTCAACTTCCGCCTGCGCGACTGGCTGTTCAGCCGCCAGCGGTACTGGGGCGAGCCCTTCCCGATCGTCTACGACGAGGACGGCGTCGCGCACTCCCTGCCCGAGTCGATGCTGCCGCTGGAGCTGCCGGAGGTCGAGGACTACTCGCCGCGCACCTTCGAGCCGGACGACGCGGACTCCCAGCCGGAGACCCCGCTGTCGCGCAAGGCCGACTGGGTCAACGTCGAGCTGGACCTGGGCGACGGCGTGAAGTCCTACCGGCGCGAGACCAACACCATGCCCAACTGGGCCGGTTCCTGCTGGTACGAGCTGCGCTACCTGGACCCGAACAACTCCTCCGCGCTGGTGGACCCGGAGGTCGAGCAGTACTGGATGGGCCCCCGCGAGGGCGCTCCGCACGGCGGTGTCGACCTGTACGTGGGCGGCGCCGAGCACGCGGTGCTGCACCTGCTGTACGCCCGCTTCTGGTCGAAGGTGCTGTTCGACCTGGGCCACGTGTCGTCGGTGGAGCCGTTCCACAAGCTGTTCAACCAGGGCATGATCCAGGCCTACGTCTACCGCGACGAGCGCGGCTTCCCGGTCACGGCCACCGAGGTCGAGGAGCGCGACGGCAAGTTCTTCTTCGAGGGCGAGCCGGTCAAGCGCGAGCTGGGCAAGATGGGCAAGTCCCTGCGCAACGCCGTCACGCCGGACGAGATCTGTGAGGAGTACGGGGCCGACACGCTGCGCCTGTACGAGATGGCGATGGGTCCGCTGGACGTCTCCCGTCCGTGGGACACCCGCGCGGTGGTCGGCCAGTACCGGCTGCTGCAGCGCCTGTGGCGCAACATCGTGGACGAGGAGACCGGCGCGGTCACCGTCGTGGACGGCGAGCCCGCCGAGGACACCCTGCGTGCGCTGCACAAGGCCATCGACGGCGCCGGCTCGGACATGGCTGGGCTGCGGTTCAACACCGCCATCGCCAAGATCACCGAGCTGAACAACGCGCTGACGAAGGCGGGCCGCCCGCTGGAGCGCTCGGTCGCCGAGCGGCTGGTGCTGCTGGTCGCCCCGCTGGCCCCGCACATCGCGGAGGAGCTGTGGCACCGGCTGGGCCACAGCGAGTCCGTGGTCCACCAGGACTTCCCGGTCGCGGACCCGGCGTACGTCGTGGACGAGAGCGTCACGTGCGTCGTCCAGGTCAAGGGCAAGGTCAAGGCGCGGCTGGAGGTGCCGCCGACGATCACGGACGCCGAGCTGGAGCAGCTGGCCGTGAACGACGCCGGTGTCGTGGCGGCGCTGGGCGGCGCGGAGATCCGCAAGGTGATCGTGCGCGCGCCGAAGCTGGTGAACATCGTCATCTGAGCAGCCGGAAGGCGCGCCACCCCTGCATGGGGGAGATCCCGTACGGGCAGGTTGGGGGTTCGAATGGAACCCCTCGCCTGCCCGTGGCGTTTACCGTGGAGGGGAAGAACCGACGCCTGGGGAAAGGGGCCCGTCATGGAGGCCGCGTTGATCATCTTCGCGCTGATGTTGCTGACCGTTGTCGGCCTCGGCGCGTACCTCACGGTCAAGGCGGTGGGCGCGGCCAAGCGGGGTGTGGAGCGCACCGTCGCCCAGGCGCGGCGCAGTGTGGAGGACACCACGCTGCGCGCCAAGAGCTTCGGCCAGGTCGGAGTGGCGGGGGCGCTGGCGCAGCTGCGGCTGGACCTGCGCACGTCGATGCGCGCCACCCAGCAGGCGCTGGCCGAGGGCGCCCAGACGGACGCCTCGCTGCGGGAGTCCCTCGGGCTGTTCGAACGGCTGAGCACCCACGGGCACGAGCTCGACGGGGAGCTGAAGCGGCTGGAGCAGGAGCCCGACCGGCAGCGCACCGCCGAGCTCCTGCCGGATCTGCGCGAGCGCGCATCCAAGATCATCCAGGCGGCGGACTCGCTGCGGTGGGCTGCCCGCGACCGGGCCCGGCGCTTCGCGGAGGACGAGATCTCCCTGCTGTCGGAGCAGATCGAGATGGAGTCGGGCGCACTGCGCGACTGGTCCCGTGAACCGGTGGACGACCTGGCGGCGGCGGCCGCCGAGTGGGACGCGGCCCAGGCCGCGGCGCCGACCCCGACCCCGAACCCGACGCCCACGCCCCCGCCGGCGGCCCTGAACCCGCCGACCCCGACGATGCAGTACCCGTGGCAGAAGGCCCCCCGCCCGGAAAGCGCCGGCTGAGCGAGCCCTACGCCACTGCCGGGTACCCGCCCGGTGTCCACCGGGCGCGCCGGGTGAGAGCCCCTGCGGACCCGTGGTGGGCCCTGGGCCCGGGGCTGGAGGGGGCGGAGCCCCTCAGGGGTCCGGGGGGCCCGGGGCGAGGCCCGGGAGCGGGTTCTCGGGCGCAGCCCCGGGTTTCGGGAAGGGGCGGGGCGGGGAGAGCCCCGCAGGGCCCCGGAGGCCCCGGCGCAGAGCGCCCGCCACGCGCTCCGTATGCTCTGCCCACCTCCCGGCAGGGGCCCGGCTGCCGTCCCGCCCCCGCGAGCGGTAACCTCCGCCTCATGTCCCGCCATGTCGCCATCGTCACCGATTCCACGGCCTACCTGCCCCGACCGGCCATGGCGCGCCACGGAATCACCTCCGTCCCGCTCACCGTGGTGCTCGGCGGCGAGGCGCTCGAAGAAGGCACCGAGATCTCGGCGCGCAGCCTGGCCCTCGCCCTGCAGAAGCGCCGCTCGGTCACCACCTCACGCCCCAGCCCGGAGGAGTTCGTACGGGCCTACCAGGCGGCCGCGGACGCCGGGGCGACCGGCATCGTCAGCCTGCACCTGTCCGCCGAGTTCTCCGGGACCTACGACGCCGCCGTGGTGGCCTCCAGGACCGCTCCCGTGCCGGTACGCGTCGTGGACACCGGCATGGTCGCGATGGCCCTCGGGTTCTGCGCTCTGGCCGCAGCCGAGGTCGCCGAGGCGGGCGGCTCCGTGGACGAGGCCGTGGCGGCCGCCGAGAAGCGGGCGGCGGACATGGCCGCGTACTTCTACGTCGACACCCTCGACTACCTGCGCCGCGGCGGCCGGATCGGGGCCGCGCAGGCCCTGCTCGGCTCGGCCCTGGCGGTGAAGCCGCTGCTGACCCTGGACGGGGGGCGCATCGAGATGCTGGAGAAGGTGCGCACGGCCTCCAAGGCCATCGCCCGCCTGGAGGAGCTGGCCGTCGAACGCGCCGGCTCCGCCGACGTGGACGTGGCGGTGCATCACCTGGCGGCGCCGGAACGGGCCGAGAAGCTCGCCGAGCGGCTCCGCGAGCGGATTCCCGGCCTGGTCGAGCTGCACGTCAGCGAGGTCGGCGCGGTGATCGGCGCACACACCGGACCGGGGCTCCTGGCGGCGGTCGTGTCGCCCCGCTGATCACCGGAACGGGTGGCCCGGTTGTCCACAACGGGGCTGTCATGCACCGGAATTGAAGGCTCCGAACGGTGGTCGGGATCTGCCCCTACGGTCGTGCCATGACTCTTCGAGCGCGTACTCCGTATCCGTCGGGCGCCACCAGCGGCCCGGGCCGTTCCCGCTTCTCCGACAGCCGCCTTCGGCACGGAGGTGGCCGCGGCAGGCGCCGCCACGGCCTCCGTGGCGCGCCCGCACGTCCCCGCCCGCATCTGCGTCCGCCTCCCGACCCGGGACCGGACCCGGTGCGGCGGAGGGCCGAAGCCCTGCTCGGTGGCGCCAGCCCGCCGCAGGCACCACAGCTGCTGCCGTCGCCGTCCTCTTCGGCAGGACAGGATCCGCCGGCACCGCCCGACGCAGCCGCCGCCCTGCCCGCCGCTGCCGCGCGGCGGCTGGCGGTGCGGGAGCGGCTGCCGGTGTGGCTGCAGGCCCGCTGCGCGGTGGAGCCGCGCACGGTGGCCGCGGTCGGGGTGGTACTGGTCGCGGCCGTGGGCTTCGCCGGGCAGCAGTACTGGTCGGCCCGGCCCCAGGGCGTGACCGCCCCCGCGCCGGTCGCCCCGGCGGTCGTCCCGGCGGGGGCCGCGGCGTCGGCCGCGACACCGGCCCCGGGAGGGGGTGGCGCGGGCCCCGCGCGGATCGTCGTCGACGTCGGGGGCAAGGTCCGGGATCCCGGAGTCCGGCGGCTTCCGGCGGGATCCCGGGTCGAGGACGCACTGGCCGCCGCCGGGGGAGTGCGTCCGGGTACGGACACCACCGGGCTGAACCGGGCCCGGGTGCTGGTGGACGGCGAGCAGGTACTGGTGGGTGCGACGGCGCAGCCGCCGGGCGGTGCTGCGGGCGGGCCGGCCGCCGGGCCGCTCAGCCTGGGCTCGGCCACCGTCGAGCAGTTGGACGGTCTGCCGGGGGTGGGGCCGGTCCTGGCCCAGCACATCGTCGACTTCCGCACTGCCCGCGGCGGCTTCCGTTCCGTGGAGGAGCTCCGACAGGTCAACGGCATCGGCGAGCGGCGCTTCGCCGACCTGCGCAAGCTGGTGCGGCCGTGAACCGCGCGGAGGGGGCGGGCCCGGCGGATCTGCGGCTCGCGGTGCCGGCCGTGGGCGCCTGGGCGGCGGCCGCCCTGGCCCTCGACGCGCCCGTGGGGCGGACCGCCCTCGGTGTGGGCCTGGCGGTGGCCGTCGCGGGGCTGCTGATGCTGGTCCAGGGCGGGCGTCCGGGGGCGCCGTGGAGGGTCGCCCCGGCTGTGGCGGGGGCCCTGCTGTCCGCGGCCGCCGGAGCCGGCGTCGCGGGGCTCCAGCTGGCCGAGGCGCGGGCCGGGCCGGTCGCCGGGCTGGCGCGGGAGCACGCCCGGGTCCTCGCGGAGCTCACCGTCGGCTCCGATCCCAGGACCGCGCGGAGCGGGAGCGGGCCGCCGGTGGTGGTGCTGGACGCGGTGGTGACCCGGGTGACCGGGCCCGACGGGGCGAGCACCCTGGTCGAGACCCCGGTGCGGGTGCTGGCCGGGCACGCGGGGTGGGCACGGCTGCTGCCCTCCACCCGGGTGGCGGTGGTCGCCCGGCTGGCCCCGGCGCGGGACGGGGAGCGGGCCGTGGCGCTGCTCCGGCCGGCCGGTGACGCACCGCCGGGGGTGACCGGCGGCCCGGACACCGCCCAGCGGCTGGCGGGGCGGCTGCGGGTCGGGCTGCGCGAAGCCACCGAGGGGCTCGCACCGGATGCACGGGCCCTGTTGCCGGGGCTGGTCGTCGGGGACACCTCCAGGGTTCCGCCCGACCTGCACGAGGCGTTCAGGGCCACCGATCTGCTCCACCTGCTGGCTGTCTCCGGGTCGAACCTGACCGTGGTGCTGTTCCTGCTCATCGGGCCCCCGGGGCGCGCACAGCAGGCCGAGCGGCGCGGGCTGGCGCCACGGCTGGGACTCTCGCTGCGGACGACCGCCCTGTGCGGGGCGGCCCTGACGCTGGCGTTCGTGGTGGTGTGCCGGCCGGAGCCGAGCGTGCTGCGGGCGGCGGCCTGCGGGGCGGTCACCCTGCTGGCCATCGCCACGGGCCGGCGCAGGTCCCTGATTCCCGCCCTGGGGGCGGCGGTGCTGCTGCTGGTGCTCTACGACCCGTGGTTGGCCCGCAGTTACGGCTTCCTGCTCTCGGTCCTCGCCACCGGGGCGCTGCTGACCCTCGCTCCCCGGTGGAGCGGGGCCCTGCGCAGGCGGGGGATGGGGCCCCGGCTCGCCGAGGCGGTGGGTGCCGCCGCTGCCGCCCAGGCGGTCTGCGCGCCCGTCGTCGCCGTGCTCGCGGCCCGGGTCAGCCTGGTCGCGGTGCCGTGCAACCTGCTGGCCGAGTTGGCGGCCGGCCCGGCGACCGTCCTCGGCTTCGCCGCGCTGGCGGCGGCCCCGCTCTCGATGCCCGCCGCGGAGGTGCTGGCCCGGTGCGCCGGGGTCCCCGCGGGGTGGATCGCGGCCGTCGCGCGGGCCGGGGCGGGGTTCCCCGGCGCGGAGGTGTCCTGGCCGGGCGGGCTCACCGGCGGACTGCTGCTGGCCGCCGCCACCCTGACGGCCGTCGTCCTCGGGGCCCGGTGGGGGCGGCGGCGGTGGCTGTGCTCGGCGCTGGCGGTGCTGCTGCTCCTCGCGGTACTTCGGCCGCCGCAGCTCACCCGTACGGTCACCGGCTGGCCTCCGCCCGACTGGAGCTACGTCCAGTGCGCCGTGGGGCAGGGGGACGCCGCCGTCCTCGCCGTCGGCCCGGGGGAGGCGCTGGTGGTGGACGCGGGCGCGGAGCCCGGGCCGGTGGACGGGTGCCTGCGCGAGCTGGGGGTGCGACGGGTGCCGATGCTGCTGCTGACGCACTTCCATGCCGACCACGTGGGCGGTCTGCAGGGTGTCCTGCGGGGCCGTTCCGTGGGGGTGATCCAGGTCTCCGTGCTGGAAGAGCCGCAGGGGCAGGCCGAGTTCGTCCGGCGGACCGCGGCGGCCGCGGGCGTGCCGGTCGTACGGGCCGTGCAGGGGGAGCGGCGCCGGGCCGGCCCGTTCGAATGGCAGGTGCTGTGGCCGCCTTCGGCCGGGTCGCCCTTCGAAGGCCCCAACGACGCGAGCGTCGTGCTGCTGGTGCGCGGTGCGGGACTCACCCTGCTGCTGCTCGGCGACCTCGAACCGCAGTCGCAGCAGGCCCTTCTGAGGGAGCATCCGCAACTGGGCCCGGTCGATCTCCTCAAGGTCGCCCACCACGGCTCCGCGCACCAGGATCCCGGGCTGCACGAGCGGGTCCGACCGCGGCTCGCGATTGTTCCCGTCGGTACAAAAAACCGCTACGGGCATCCCGCGCCAGGTACGCTCGCCCGCCTGCGGGCCGTGGGGGCGACGGTGCTCCGCACCGACACCGACGGCTCGATCGCCGTCAGTGGAACCGGCGTTCGGCTGCGTGCGTTTCCAGCCAGGAGACGACGTGATCGACACGGGCATACCGGGCGCGACCGCTCTGTTTGCCCACGACCCGGCAGCATGATCGAATGCGTCTTCGCCAGATTGGTCCAAGTCCACACAGCACGGGGGTGCACACGTCATGTTCGGTCGCCGACGGGGGATGGAGTCGGCCGGAAGTTCCAGCCCGCACACATCCGCGACACTGACGCTGCCGCCGACGGCGCGTCTGCTCAGCTGCCGAGTCCTCGACACGGTCCACCGGCCCATCCGGCAGGCCGCGTTCGAGGTGACGGATCCGATCGGCCGCCGGATCGTCGGCGGCGAGACCGATCCGTTCGGCGGCTTCACGGCCGCCGTTCCGGAAGGGGAGTACCGGCTCTCGGTCACCGCAGAGGGGTACACGCCGTTCCACGGGGTCACGCTCGTGGGGGACCCGGCGCAGCCCGGTACGGGGGAGATCATCCTCGACGCGGTGGAGCCGCCGGTCCTGCCGCAGCCCGGCCACTGGGAGCTCGACCCGACGCACTCGTCCATCGGCTTCACGGCCCGGCACATCGGCATGGCCCGGATCAACGGACGGTTCAACACGTTCGCCGGAGCGGTGCGGATAGCCGACCGCATGGAGGACTCCTCCATGCACGTGATCATCGATGCGGCGAGCATCGACACCGGGATGCGGCTGCGCGACGACCACCTGCGGTCGGGCGACTTCCTGGACGCGGTCCGCTACCCCACGGTGGAGTTCTACAGCGAACGGTTCATCCACCGCAGCGGCAGCCGCTGGGCCGTCGCGGGCGCCCTGACCCTCCACGGAGTGAGCCTGTCGGTCACCCTGGACACCCAGTACCTGGGCCTCGGGACGGGGATGGAGGGCGAGGTGCGGGCGGCCTGCCGTGCCACCGCCGAGCTGCACCGCGAGGACTTCACCCTCAACTGGCAGTCGATGCTGGCGCACGGGGTCGCGGCGATCGGTTCGAGCGTGGACGTCGCGCTGGACGTCCAGATCGTGCACAAGGCCTGACCCGGACGGGGCTCAGGGGGCCTCCAGCCAGCCTTCGTACTCGGCGGCGAGGTCGTCCAGGGCGGTGGTGTCGAGCCGTTCCCGCGGATCCTCGACGACGACCAGCCACTGGGCGTCCTCGGCGTCGTCCTCGCCGGCCAGCGCGTCGCGGACCAACTGCGGCTCCTCCGGGAGGCCGAAGCGGTCGAGGGCCTCCTGCGCCACCTCCTCGGCGGCGTCGCGGTCGGGCAGGACGAGTACATGTCGCACGTTCACCCGGCCATTGTCGAACACCCGGTGGAGGGGGCCGGGGCGCGGGGGGCTGTCAGTGCGGCGTGGGATGCTGGAGGCGATGGCCACCAGGAAGAACTCCACCGACGATCCCCTTGCCCCGATCACCCTTGCGGTGGGGCAGGAGGAGCTGCTGCTCGACCGCGTCGTGCGGGAGGTGGTGGCGGCCGCCCGTGCCGCCGACGCCGACACCGACGTCCGCGACCTCACCTCCGACCAGCTCCAGCCCGGCACGCTCGCCGAGCTGGTGAGCCCCTCGCTCTTCTCCGAGCGCAAGGTGCTGGTCGTGCGCAACGCGCAGGACCTGTCCGCCGACTCGGTCAAGGAGGTCAAGGCCTACCTCGCCGCGCCCTACGAGGAGATCGCACTGGTCCTCCTCCACGCGGGCGGGGTCAAGGGCAAGGGCCTGCTGGACGCGGCGCGCAAGGCGGGCGCCCGGGAGGTCGCCTGCCCGAAGATGACGAAGGCGGCGGACCGGCTCGCGTTCGTGCGCGGCGAGTTCCGCACGCTCGGCCGGTCGGCGACCCCGGAGGCGTGCCAGACGCTGGTCGACGCGATCGGCAGCGACCTGCGGGAGCTGGCGAGCGCCGCGGCCCAGCTGTGCGCGGACGTCGAGGGAACCATCGACGAGGCCGTCGTCGGCCGCTACTACACGGGCCGCGCCGAGGCCTCCAGCTTCACGGTCGCCGACCGGGCGGTCGAGGGGCGCGCGGCCGAGGCCCTGGAGGCCCTGCGCTGGTCACTGGCCACCGGGGTGGCCCCGGTCCTGATCACCAGTGCGCTGGCGCAGGCGGTCCGCGCGATCGGCAAGCTCGCCTCGGCCCCGCGCGGGGCCCGGCCCGGGGACCTCGCCCGCGACCTCGGCATGCCGCCGTGGAAGATCGACCGGGTCCGCCAGCAGATGCGGGGCTGGTCGGCGGACGGCGTCGCGGACGCGCTGCGCGCCGTGGCCGCCGCCGACGCGGGGGTCAAGGGCGGGGGCGACGATCCCGAGTACGCCCTGGAGAAGGCGGTCGTCGCGGTGGCCCGCGCGGCCCGCCCCCAGCGCCGCTGACTCCCGGCGCCGCCGACCCCCGGCGCCGCTGCCCCGTGTCCTGAAGGCCCGCCCGGCCGGAACAGCCGGGGCAGCACGAAGGCCCCGGTCGTCACCCTGGGGAAGGGGGGCGGCCGGGGCCTTCGGCTACTGCTGGTGTTGCTCCGCACCCGCGTGGCGAACGCTTCGTGTGCGGAGCGGGGTGCCGGTCAGGAGCGGGAGAGAGGGCCCGCTGGGTCCCTTCCGGCGATCACATCGAGTGCGGAACTCAGATGGCGGCAACCTTGGAGGCCAGCGCCGACTTCTTGTTGGCGGCGGCGTTCTTGTGGATGACACCCTTCGAGACGGCCTTGTCCAGCTTCTTGGAAGCCAGGCGGGCCGCGGCGGTGGCCTTCTCCGCGTCGCCGGCGAGGATGGCCTCGTTGGCCTTGCGGATGAAGGTGCGCAGCTCGGACTTGACCGACTTGTTGCGAAGGCGAGCCTTCTCGTTGGTCTTGTTCCGCTTGATCTGGGACTTGATGTTCGCCACGAAAGAGCCTTTTCAGGTTCAGAGGTTGATCTTCGGATTGTGCCTCGACGGCTGAGAGGGCAGACGAGACACAGCTGCCCAGGCTACCAGGCACGCTCCTGGCGGCCCAAACCGAGCGCACTGCCCCGTCCATGGGACCATGGGAGCCTGCGTATGGACCGACATCGTGCCGCCGAGAGCGACCGGAGCCGGACCGTCCGCTCCGACCGACGCTCCGAAGACGCCTCCGACTGCGACCGAGAATCAGGACACTGCGTGCCCGCGATCCCCAGCCACGTGCCCGAGCCGAGCCGTACCGACCCGGCGCTGATCCGCAATTTCTGCATCATCGCGCACATCGACCACGGCAAGTCGACCCTTGCCGACCGGATGCTCCAGCTCACCGGTGTCGTCGACCAGCGGCAGATGCGCGCCCAGTACCTCGACCGCATGGACATCGAGCGTGAGCGCGGCATCACGATCAAGTCCCAGGCGGTGCGACTGCCCTGGGCGCCCACCACGGGCGAGGGCCAGGGCAGCACCCACATCCTCAACATGATCGACACCCCCGGGCACGTCGACTTCACCTACGAGGTCTCGCGCTCCCTCGCCGCGTGTGAGGGCACGGTCCTGCTGGTGGACGCCGCCCAGGGCATCGAGGCGCAGACCCTCGCCAACCTGTACCTGGCGATGGAGAACGACCTCGCGATCGTTCCGGTCCTCAACAAGATCGACCTGCCGGCCGCCCAGCCGGAGAAGTTCGCCGAGGAGCTCGCGAACCTGGTCGGCTGCGACCCCGACGACGTGCTGCGCGTCTCGGCCAAGACCGGCCTGGGCGTCGACGCCCTGCTGGACAAGGTCGTCGCCACCGTCCCGGCCCCGGTCGGCGTCAAGGACGCCCCCGCCCGCGCGATGATCTTCGACTCGGTCTACGACTCGTACCGCGGCGTCGTGACGTACGTCCGTGTGGTCGACGGCCAGCTCAACAAGCGCGAGCGCATCAAGATGATGTCCACCGGCGCCACGCACGAGCTGCTGGAGATCGGTGTCTCCTCCCCGGAGATGACCCCGGCCGACGGCATCGGCGTCGGTGAGGTGGGCTACATCATCACCGGCGTGAAGGACGTCCGTCAGTCCAAGGTCGGTGACACCATCACCAGCCTGCACAACGGCGCGACCGAGGCCCTGGGCGGCTACAAGGACCCGAAGCCGATGGTCTTCTCGGGCCTCTACCCGCTCGACGGCTCGGACTACCCGGACCTGCGCGAGGCCCTGGACAAGCTCCAGCTCAACGACGCCGCGCTGGTCTACGAGCCCGAGACCTCGGCGGCGCTCGGCTTCGGCTTCCGCGTCGGCTTCCTCGGCCTGCTCCACCTGGACGTGGTCCGCGAGCGCCTGGAGCGCGAGTTCGGCCTCGACCTGATCGCCACCGCGCCCAACGTGGTCTACCGGGTGGTCCTGGAGGACGGCAAGGAAGTCACCGTCACCAACCCGAGCGAGTTCCCCGAAGGCAAGATCAAGGACGTCTTCGAGCCGGTCGTCCGGGCCACGGTGCTCGCCCCGACCGAGTTCATCGGCGCGATCATGGAGCTGTGCCAGCAGCGCCGCGGCACGCTCCTGGGCATGGACTACCTCTCCGAGGACCGCGTCGAGATCCGCTACACCCTCCCGCTCGCCGAGATCGTCTTCGACTTCTTCGACCAGCTGAAGTCCAAGACGCGCGGCTACGCCTCCCTCGACTACGAGCCCACCGGCGAGCAGGCCTCCAGCCTGGTCAAGGTCGACATCCTGCTGCACGGCGACAAGGTCGACGCCTTCTCCGCCGTCTGCCACAAGGACGCCGCCTACGCCTACGGCGTGCGCCTCGTCGCCAAGCTGCGCGAGCTCATCCCGCGGCAGGCCTTCGAGGTGCCGATCCAGGCTGCCGTCGGCTCCCGCGTCATCGCCCGCGAGACCATCCGCGCCATCCGCAAGGACGTCCTCGCCAAGTGCTACGGCGGTGACATCTCCCGTAAGCGGAAGCTGCTGGAGAAGCAGAAGGAAGGCAAGAAGCGCATGAAGATGGTCGGCTCCGTGGAGGTCCCGCAGGAGGCCTTCATCGCCGTCCTCTCCAGTGACGAGTCCGGCGCCAAGAAGAAGTAGCCACCTCTCCGTCACCCGGCGTACACAGGCCCCCGCGCATCGGCACGGGGGCCTGTTTCGTTATGAACCGGCCGCTCACTGGCTCTTACGCGCACGCCGGACGCGCTCTAGTCTGATCACTGCTCAACGGTTACTCGCCAGTTTAAAAAGTCAACGGCTGCAAACCCGCCAGTCCCAAGCGCCCCCAGCGCCCCACGCCCACGCGCTGCCGCGTGGATCGGTCCGGAGGATGTCGTGAGCGACACACAGGCCTATCTCGAGAACCGCCCGCCCACGGTGGCGGTGCTCTTCCGCGAGCGCGTCGCAGCGACGCCCAACGACGAGGCCTACCGGTATCCGGTGCCCGCGGCCGGCGGTCAGGGCGCTCCGGACGACTGGAAGTCGCTGAGCTGGAGCCAGGCCGCCGAGCGGGTCTTCGCCATCGCGGCCGGACTGATCTCCCTCGGCCTCGAAACGGAACAGCGCGTCGCCCTCGCCTCCAACACCCGGGTCGAGTGGATCCTCTCCGACCTCGGCGTGATGTGCGCCGGCGGCGCGGTCACCACGATCTACCCCAGCACCAACGCGGACGAGTCGGCGTTCATCCTCGCGGACTCCGAGAGCCGGGTGCTCATCGCCGAGGACGCGAAGCAGCTGGCGAAGGCGCGCGAGCGCCGCGCCGACCTGCCGGGCCTGCGCCACGTCGTGGTCCTTGAGGCCGGCGACGCGGTCGCCGCCGAGGGCGACCCGGAGGGCTGGGTGCTCTCCCTGGCCGACCTGGAGGCGAGAGGCAAGGAGTACCTCGCCAAGCACCCCGACGCCGTCGACGAGCGCATCGCGTCCATCACCTCCGAGCAGCTCGCCACCCTCATCTACACCTCCGGCACCACCGGCCGCCCCAAGGGCGTGCGGCTGCTGCACGACAACTGGTCGTACCTGGCCAAGGCCATGGTGGCCACCGGCCTGATCGGCAAGGAGGACGTCCAGTACCTCTGGCTGCCGCTGGCCCACGTCTTCGGCAAGGTGCTGAC
The DNA here is from genome assembly GCF_036170895.1 of Streptomyces erythrochromogenes. Lineage (NCBI taxonomy): Bacteria > Bacillati > Actinomycetota > Actinomycetes > Kitasatosporales > Streptomycetaceae > Streptomyces > Streptomyces erythrochromogenes. The sequence goes on from NZ_CP108036.1 coordinate 5,500,148, forward strand.
CTCCGGCCAGATCGAGGCCGGTCACGTGACGGCCGTCGACGGCCGCATCGACAAGATCATCGAAAACCTGCCGATCGTGCAGCCGACCTACATGGCCGCCGTCCCGCGCATCTTCGAGAAGGTCTACAACGGCGTGGCCGCCAAGGCCCGGGCCGCCGGCGGCGCCAAGTACAAGATCTTCCAGTGGTCCGCCGGCGTCGCCCGCGAGTACGCCAAGGTCACGCAGGACAACTACCGCCGCACCGGGCGGGCGACCGCCCCCTTCGGCCTCACCACCAAGCACAAGATCGCTGACGCGCTCGTCTACTCCAAGCTCCGCGACGCCTTCGGCGGGAAGCTGCGCGCCGCCGTCTCCGGCGCCTCCGCCCTGGCCCCCGACATCGGCTTCTTCTTCTCCGGCGCGGGCATCCACATCCTGGAGGGCTACGGCCTGACGGAGTCCAGCGCGGCCTCCTTCGTGAACCCCGGCGAGGCCTACCGGACCGGCACGGTCGGCAAGCCGCTCCCCGGCACCGAGGTCCGCATCGCCGACGACGGCGAGGTCCTGCTGCGCGGCCCCGGCATCATGCAGGGCTACCACGGCCAGCCGGACAAGACCGCCGAGGTCCTGGAGTCCGACGGCTGGCTGCACACCGGCGACATCGGCGAGCTCTCGCCTGACGGCTACCTGCGCATCACCGACCGCAAGAAGGACCTGATCAAGACCTCGGGCGGCAAGTACGTCGCCCCGGCGGAGATCGAGGGCCGGTTCAAGGCGATCTGCCCGTACGTGTCGACCATCGTCGTGCACGGCGCCGACCGGAACTTCTGCTCGGCGCTGATCGCGCTCGACGAGCCGTCGATCCTGGGCTGGGCCGCCGAGAACGGGCTGGAGGGCAGGACGTACAAGGAGGTCCTGGCCGCGCCGGAGACCGACCGGCTGATCGAGACCTACGTCCAGACCCTGAACGAGGGCCTCCAGCGGTGGCAGACGGTCAAGAAGTTCCGGATCCTGCCGCGCGACCTGGACGTCGAGCACGGCGACCTCACCCCCAGCCTGAAGCTGAAGCGGCCGGTGGTCGAGCGTGAGTTCAAGCACCTGATCGAGGAGATGTACGAGGGGTCCCGCGAGGCCTGACGCCTGCCGCGGGCCCGGCGGGGCGGGGCGGCGTCCCGCCCCGCACTCCCCGCCACACCCCGCACACCCCGCGCCCCCGGGGGCTCGGGAGCGCACGACCGGTGCGGCCCGGCGGCCGGGGGTGTGCCGGGTGCGGGATGATGGGGGTATGCCTTCCGCACTCCCCGACGGTGAACCCATGCCCGAAGACGGCTCGCTGCCGTCGCACGCCCTGGCAGGCGCGGGGGAGCGGCCGCTCGGGTTCTACCTGCACGTCCCGTACTGCGCCACGCGCTGCGGGTACTGCGACTTCAACACCTACACGGCCACCGAGCTGCGGGGCACCGGAGGCGTCCTCGCCTCCCGCGAGAACTACGCCGACACCCTGATCGACGAGGTCCGGCTCGCGCGGAAGGTGCTCGGCGACGACCCGAGGGCCGTCCGCACCGTCTTCGTCGGCGGCGGCACGCCGACGCTGCTGCCCGCCGGGGACCTCGTACGGATGCTCGCGGCGATCCGGGACGAGTTCGGCCTGGCCGACGACGCCGAGATCACCACGGAGGCCAACCCGGAGTCCGTCGACCCGGCGTACCTGGCCGAGCTGCGCGCCGGCGGCTTCAACCGGATCTCCTTCGGCATGCAGAGCGCCAAGCAGCACGTCCTGAAGGTCCTGGACCGCACCCACACGCCCGGACGCCCCGAGGCGTGCGTGGCGGAGGCCCGCGCGGCCGGCTTCGAGCACGTCAACCTCGACCTGATCTACGGGACGCCGGGCGAGACGGACCAGGACTGGCGCGACTCCCTCGCCGCCGCCCTCGGGGCCGGCCCGGACCACGTCAGCGCCTACGCGCTGATCGTCGAGGAGGGCACGCAGCTGGCCCGCCGGATCCGCCGCGGCGAGGTCCCCATGACCGACGACGACGTCCACGCCGACCGCTACCTGATCGCCGACGAGGTCATGGCCCAGGCCGGGTACGCCTGGTACGAGGTGTCGAACTGGGCCACCTCGGAGGCCGGCCGCTGCCTGCACAACGAGCTGTACTGGCGCGGCGCCGACTGGTGGGGCGCCGGGCCGGGCGCGCACTCGCACGTGGGCGGGGTGCGCTGGTGGAACGTCAAGCACCCCGGCGCCTACGCCGCCGCCCTCGCACAGGGGCGCTCCCCGGGTGCGGGGCGCGAGCTCCTCTCGGAGGAGGACCGCCGCGTGGAGCGGATCCTGCTGGAGCTGCGACTCGTGGACGGAGTCCCGCTCTCCCTGCTCGCCCCGGCCGGCCTCGCCTCGTCCCGCAAGGCCCTCGCCGATGGGCTCCTGGAAGCGGGGCCCTACGAGGCCGGGCGGGCCGTGCTGACCCTGCGCGGGCGGCTGCTGGCCGACGCGGTGGTCCGGGACCTGGTCGACTGATCACCCGGAGGGGTGAGTACCCCCGGGTCTCCGCGGAAGCGGTGGGCACGGCTCCAGAGCCAGGTCGTCGACGTCGTCGACGAGGCGAGCGAGCCCGTGCCCGACCCGGTGGTCCTGGATCGCGATGACGATCCCGGCCGGCAGGGGTGACGACGCCGATCACCGCTCCCAGCGGGTCTCGAGGTTCGGCGAGCCGCTGCCGCTGGAACTGCTCGGCATCGAGCCGGAGACGAGCGACTTCGCAACCTTCGAGGGCGTCAGGCCTCACCGTCACCCGTGACGAAGTCGATGAGCTCCTCCACGCGGCCCAGCAGGGTCGGCTCCAGGTCCTTGTAGGAGCCCACCCGGGACAGGATGTGCTGCCAGGCGGCGCCGGTGTTCTCCGGCCAGCCCAGGGCCCGGCAGACGCCCGTCTTCCAGTCCTGGCCGCGCGGGACCACCGGCCACGCTGCGATGCCCAGCGCCGACGGCTTCACCGCCTGCCAGACGTCCACGTACGGGTGGCCCACCACCAGCACGTCAGGCGAGGTCGCGGCGGCCGAGGCGGCGATGCGGAACTCCTTGGAGCCCGGCACCAGGTGGTCCACCAGCACCCCCAGCCGGGCGTCCGGCGTCGGGCCGAACTCCGCCACCACCGCCGGGAGGTCGTCGACGCCCTCCAGGTACTCGACCACCACGCCCTCGATGCGCAGGTCGTCGCCCCACACCCGCTCCACCAGCTCGGCGTCGTGCCGGCCCTCGACGTAGATCCGGCCCGCCCGGGCCACCCGCGCCCGCGCGCCGGGGACGGCGATCGACCCCGACGCCGTACGCGACGGCGCCGACGGGCCCCGGGGCGGCCGGACCAGGGTGACCACCGCGCCGTCCAGCAGGAAGCCCCGCGGCTCCATCGGGAACACCCGGCGCTTGCCGAAACGGTCCTCCAGGGTCACCGTGCCGGCCTCGCAGGCCACCACCGCGCCGCAGAAGTCCGTACCCGCCACCTCGACCACCAGGTCCGCTTCCGCGGCGACCTCCGGCACGGCCTTGGGTCGCTTCCACTGCGGGGTCAGGTCGGGGGAGTACTCGCGCATCCGGCCGACACTAGGAGAGCCGCGCGCCTCCCGCCTCCGACACGCCGGAACGGGCCGCCAGTGTGGCGCGTTGCGCACGCACGAACTCCGCGGTGACCACCGCTCCGTGACCCGGCACGTACAGAGCGTCCTCGCCGCCCAGCGACAGCAGGCGGTCCAGGGCGGCGGGCCACTGCCGGGGCACCGCGTCCGGGCCAGCCAACGGCTCGCCCGACTCCTCGACCAGGTCCCCGCAGAACACCGTCTCGCGTTCGCCCGGGACGAAGACGGCCAGGTCGTGCCCGGTGTGCCCGGGCCCCACGTTGGCCAGCAGCACCTGCACCCCGCCCAGTTCCAGGGTCCACTCGCCCGACACGTGATGGCCGGGCAGCACCAGCAGGTCCACCGCCTCGGCCGCCTCCGCCTCTGCGAGCCCGTGCCGCACCGCGTCCCCGCGCAGCTCCTCGCGGCCCGAGGCGAGCAGCGCGGCCAGCCCGACCGCCCCGAAGACCTCGGCCCCGGGGAAGGCGGCCGCGCCCAGTACGTGATCGAAGTGGCCGTGCGTGAATGCGATATGGGTCACGCTCCGGCCCGTCAGACGCTCGGCCTCGGCCCGCACCTCGGCACCCTCGCGCACGCACGAGCCGGGATCGACCAGGAGGACGGACTCGTCCCCCACCACCAGCCCCACCGTGCAGTCCCACACCGGCAGACGCCGCCGGCCGGCCCTTCCGGTGAGCCGTTCCCAGCCCGCCTCTTCCCAACGTACGTCCATGCCGCGACGCTACCCTGGCGGGCCTCCCTTGCCAGGGTCTTACTACCCGGCCGTACACTGAGCGGGGGCTCTCTGGCACTCGGACGTACAGAGTGCCAGCGAACGCCAGAACACGTCAGAACACGGCAACGGATCACGCTGGAGGTGTGCGCGATGCTCAGCGAACGCAGACTCGAAGTGCTGCGCGCCATCGTCCAGGACTACGTCGGGACGGAAGAGCCGGTCGGCTCCAAGGCGCTCACCGAGCGGCACCGGCTCGGCGTCTCGCCCGCCACCGTGCGCAACGACATGGCGGTGCTGGAGGAAGAGGGCTACATCGCCCAGCCCCACACCAGCGCCGGCCGGATCCCCACCGACAAGGGCTACCGCCTCTTCGTCGACAAGCTCGCGGGGGTCAAGCCGCTGTCGTCGCCCGAGCGCCGGGCCATCCAGAACTTCCTCGACGGGGCCGTCGACCTCGACGACGTCGTCGGCCGCACGGTGCGGCTGCTCGCGCAGCTCACCCGTCAGGTCGCGGTCGTCCAGTACCCGAGCCTGACCCGGTCGACCGTCCGGCACGTGGAGCTGCTCTCGCTCGCCCCCGCGCGCCTGATGCTCGTCCTGATCACGGACACCGGACGCGTCGAGCAGCGGCTCGTCGACTGTCCGAGCCCCTTCGGCGAGGCCTCGCTCGCCGACCTGCGGGCCCGGCTCAACAGCCGGGTCGTCGGCAGGCGCTTCACCGATGTGCCCCCGCTCGTCCAGGACCTCCCGGAGTCCTTCGAGGCCGACGACCGGGGCACCGTCTCCACCGTCCTCTCGACGCTCCTCGAAACCCTGGTCGAGGAGGCGGAGGAGCGGCTGATGATCGGCGGTACCGCCAATCTCACCCGCTTCGGACACGATTTTCCCCTGACGATCAGGCCGGTGCTGGAGGCGCTGGAGGAGCAGGTCGTGCTCCTCAAGCTCCTCGGCGAGGCCAACGAGTCGGGAATGGCCGTAAGGATCGGGCACGAGAACGCCTACGAGGGGCTCAACTCCACGTCGGTCGTCTCGGTCGGTTACGGTTCGGGCGGCGAATCCGTCGCCAAACTCGGCGTGGTCGGACCGACCCGCATGGACTACCCCGGAACGATGGGAGCGGTACGCGCAGTGGCACGTTACGTCGGACAGATCCTGGCGGAGTCGTAAGTGGCCACGGACTACTACGCCGTTCTCGGCGTGCGCCGCGACGCATCGCAGGACGAGATCAAGAAGGCCTTCCGGCGCCTCGCGCGTGAACTCCACCCGGACGTGAATCCGGACCCGAAGACGCAGGAGCGCTTCAAGGAGATCAACGCGGCCTACGAGGTGCTGTCGGACCCGCAGAAGAAGCAGGTCTACGACCTCGGCGGCGACCCGCTGTCCTCCTCGGGCGGCGGCGGAGCCGGCGGTTTCGGGGCGGGCGGCTTCGGCAACTTCTCCGACATCATGGACGCCTTCTTCGGCCAGGCCTCGCAGCGCGGCCCGCGCTCGCGGACCCGGCGCGGCCAGGACGCCATGATCCGCCTCGACCTGGAGCTGGACGAGGCGGCCTTCGGGACGACCAAGGACATCCAGGTCGACACGGCCGTCGTCTGCACCACCTGCTCCGGCGAGGGCGCAGCCCCCGGCACCTCGGCGCAGACGTGTGACATGTGCCGCGGCCGCGGTGAGGTCTCGCAGGTCACCCGGTCCTTCCTGGGCCAGGTCATGACCTCGCGCCCCTGCCCGCAGTGCCAGGGCTTCGGCACCGTCGTCCCGACCCCGTGCCACGAGTGCGCGGGCGACGGACGGGTCCGCTCCCGCCGCAGCCTCACGGTCAAGATCCCGGCCGGTGTCGAGAACGGCACCCGGATCCAGCTCGCGGGCGAGGGCGAGGTCGGCCCCGGCGGCGGCCCCGCCGGCGACCTGTACGTGGAGATCCACGAGCTGGCGCACCCGACCTTCCAGCGGCGCGGGGACGACCTGCACTGCACGGTCACCATCCCGATGACGGCGGCCGCGCTCGGCACCAAGTGCCCGCTGGAGACGCTGGACGGGCTGGAGGAGATCGACATCCGGCCCGGCACCGGGTCCGGCCAGGCGATCCCGCTGCACGGTCGCGGCGTCACCCACCTGCGCGGCGGCGGGCGCGGCGACCTGATCGTCCACGTCGAGGTCACCACCCCGGGCAAGCTGGACGCCCAGCAGGAGGAACTGCTGCGCCAGCTGGCGAAGCTGCGCGGCGAGGAGCGGCCCATGGGCCAGTTCGCGCCGGGCCAGCAGGGCCTCTTCAGCCGCCTGAAGGACGCCTTCAACGGTCGCTGACCGCACGGCGGGCACCGCTTCGAGCCCGGCCCGGGGAGACCCGGCCGGGCTCTTCGCGTACTCCCGGAGGCCGTCCGTCCGCCCGCCGGGAAGCGGACTATGCCAGGCGAAAGCGGTGATTCGGCGCCATGGGCCGGACGTGGCACGATGCAGCCATGTCCACCGCCGCGAACGGTCTCTCCCCCCACCCGATCGTGCAGGCTCCCATGGCGGGCGGCGCCTCCTGCCCGCCGCTCGTCGCCGCCGTGTGCGAGGCCGGCGCACTGGGCTTCCTGGCCGGCGGCTACAAGACCGCCGACGGGATGTACCAGGAGATCAAGCAGGTGCGCGCGCTCACCCGGCACCGCTTCGGCGTCAACCTCTTCATGCCGCAGACCGGGTACGTCGACCCGGCGGCGGTGGAGGCGTACCGCGGGCAGCTGGCCGGGGAGGCCAGCTGGTACGCGATCTCGCTCGCCGAGGAGGACATCATCGGCACCAGCGACGACGGCTACGACGCCAAGCTCGCCATCCTCCTCGAGGACCCGGTCCCGGTCGTGTCGTTCACCTTCGGCTGTCCCGCCCCCGCGGCCCTCGCCGCCCTGCGCAGGGCCGGTACGTACACCGTCGTCACGGTGACCTCCGTCGAGGAGGCCCGCAGCGCCCAGCAGGCGGGCGCCGACGCCGTCTGCGTCCAGGGCGTCGAGGCGGGCGGCCACCAGGGCACCCACCGGGATGACCCGCAGATCGACGGCACGGCGGCGGTGGGACTGCTCGCGCTGGTGGCGCAGGTACGGGAGGCGGTGGCCCTGCCGATCATCGCCGCGGGCGGGGTCATGCGGGGAGGCCAGATCGCCGCGCTGCTGGCGGCCGGCGCGGCGGCGACGCAGCTCGGGACGGCCTTCCTGGTGTGTCCCGAGTCGGGTGCGGACCCCGTGCACAAGAAGGCGCTGACGGATCCGCTCTTCGTCCGGACGGAGCTGACCCGGGCCTTCTCCGGGCGGCCGGCACGGGGGCTGGTCAACCGCTTCATGCGGGAACACGGCCCCTACGCCCCGGCCGCCTACCCCCAGGTCCACCACCTGACCTCGGGGCTGCGCAAGGCTGCCGCCGCGGCCGGCGACCCGCAGGGCATGGCCCTGTGGGCGGGCCAGGGGCACCGGCTCGCGCGGGCGCTGCCGGCGGCGGAGCTGGTGGAGGTGCTGGCGGCCGAACTGGCCCAGGCGCAGAGGATGTTGAAGGAAATGCAGATGAGGAGTGCGTCATGACGGCCCCGGTGTTCGTGGTCGAAGAGGTCCCTGCGGGGGCGGAGTTCGTCCTGGACGGCCCGGAGGGCCGGCACGCCGTGTCCGTGAAGCGGCTGAACCCGGGTGAGCAGGTGGTCCTGACGGACGGCCGGGGCGGCTGGGCGGAGGCGGTCGTCAAGGCGGCCGAGGGCAAGGACCGGCTCGTCGTGGCGGTCGCCGACGCCGGGCGTGAGGAGGAGCCCGCGGTCCGCATCACCGTTGTCCAGGCCCTGCCCAAGGGGGACCGCGGCGAGCTGGCCGTCGAGACCATGACCGAGACCGGCGTGGACGCGATCGTGCCCTGGCAGGCCTCGCGCTGCATCACGCAGTGGCGCGGCGACCGAGGGGCCAAGTCCCTGGCCAAGTGGCGGGCCACGGCCCGCGAGGCGGGCAAGCAGTCCCGCCGGGTCCGCTTCCCTGAGGTGGCCGAGGCCATGTCCACGAAGCAGGTCGCGGCGCTGCTGGCCGGCGCCGATCTGGCGATGGTCCTGCACGAGGACCGCGACACCCCCTCGCAGGCCCTGGCCACGGCCGAGCTGCCCGCCGCCGGCTCCGTCGTCCTGGTGGTCGGCCCGGAGGGCGGCGTCTCCCCGGAGGAGCTGGAGGTCTTCGCCGCGGCGGGGGCGCACCCCTACCGCCTGGGCCGTTCCGTCCTGCGGACCTCCACCGCCGGCACCGCGGCCGCGGCGGTCCTGCTCGCCCGTACCGGACGCTGGGCCTGACCGGCTGGAATGCGCGCCCGCGGCGGGCGCCCGGCTCGATACGATGCCCGGACCGATCAACGTCACGGGAGGGTGCGCAATGGCCGGGGAACCGCAGGCCGACTGCCTGTTCTGCAAGATCGTCGAGGGGGCCGTCCCGGCGACGGTGGTCCGGGAGACCGAGACCACCGTCGCCTTCCGGGACATCAACCCGCAGGCGCCCACGCACGTGCTCGTCATCCCCAAGGTGCACTACCCCGACGCCGCGTCCCTCGCGGCCGCCGAGCCGGGCGTCGCCGCCGACATACTGCGTGAGGCCGCACAGGTCGCCGCCGACGAGAAGATCGACGACCACGGCTACCGGATCGTCTTCAACACCGGCTCCGGGGCCGGCCAGACCGTCTGGCACGCCCACGCGCACGTCCTGGGCGGCCGCGGCCTCCAGTGGCCCCCGGGATAGCACGTGTCCGCCAGGGAATTCGTGGTGCTGGGCACCGCCAGCCAGGTGCCCACCCGCCACCGCAACCACAACGGCTACCTGCTGCGCTGGGACGGCGAGGGCATCCTCTTCGACCCGGGCGAGGGCACGCAGCGGCAGATGCTGCGTGCCGGGGTCGCCGCGCACGACATCAACCGGATCTGCATCACCCATTTCCACGGTGACCACAGCCTCGGCCTCGCCGGTGTGATCCAGCGGATCAATCTCGACCAGGTTCCGCACCCCGTCGCCGCGCACTACCCGGCGTCGGGGCAGAAGTTCTTCGACCGGCTCCGGTACGCCACGGCCTACCGCGAGACCGTGCCGATCACCGAGGAACCGGTGGCCGAGGACGGAACCGTCGCGCACGGGGCCTCGTACGTCCTGGAGGCCCGGCTGCTCTCGCACCCGGTGGAGTCCTTCGGCTACCGGATCACCGAGCCCGACGGCCGCCGGATGGTGCCCGAACTGCTCGCCCGGCACGGGATCAAGGGGCCCGACGTGGGCCGGATCCAGCGCGACGGGCGCCTCGGCGAGGTCACCCTGGAGGAGGTCAGCGAGCCCAGGCCCGGGCAGCGCTTCGCGTTCGTCATGGACACCCGGCTCTGCACCGGCGTGGACGAGCTCGCCGAGGGCTGCGACATGCTGGTGATCGAGTCGACCTTCCTCGACGAGGACGAGCGGCTGGCCACCGACCACGGGCACCTCACCGCAGGCCAGGCGGCGCGCGTGGCGCGGGACGCGGGCGTACGGCACCTCGTGCTGACGCACTTCTCGCAGCGGTACACCGACCCGGCCGAGTTCGAACGCCAGGCGCGGGCGGCGGGGTTCGAGGGGGAGCTCACCGTGGCCGCGGACCTGATGAGGGTGCCGCTGCCGAAGCGGGGCTGACGCTCGCGGCCCGGGACGCGCGGAGTCCCGGGCCCGCCCCCGCGGGTTGCGGCGATCGGGTCGCAGGGCATGTTGTGGGTGACCTGCGCCACACTGGGTTTTGGTCCCGCCCCTGGTGGGGAGACCTGGCAGCTTTCACCGAGAAACGGCCCTTCGAGATCAACCGGGGAGACCACCGTGACCAGTCGGGACCTCGACAGCCGCACCGCAGCCGTGGACCCGCTCGGTCCGCTGCGCGACCCGGAGGAACCCGGCTGCGACGTCTTCCTGACCGGGACGGTCTTCCTCGACATCATCTTCACCGGCCTCGACTCGGCGCCGGTGCGCGGTACGGAGTCCTGGGCGCGCGGCATGGGCTCCAGCCCCGGCGGCGTCGCCAACATGGCCACCGCCCTGGCCCGGCTCGGCCTGCGCACCTCGCTGGCGGCGGCCTTCGGCGACGACCACTACGGCGAGTACTGCTGGGACGCCCTGGAGCAGGGCGAGGGCATCGACCTGTCCATGTCGCGGATCGTCCCCGGCTGGCACAGCCCCGTCACGGTCTCGATGGCCTACGAGGGCGAGCGCACGATGGTCTCCCACGGCCACGAGGCGCCGCCGCCGGCGGACCCCGGGCCCGTGCCGCAGGGCCCGCCGAGAGCCCGCGCCGCCGTGGCCTCCCTGGGCCCCGGCCGCGGAGAGGAGTGGATCGGCGAGGCCGCCCGGCGCGGCTCGCGGGTCTTCGCGGACGTGGGCTGGGACGAGAGCGGGCGGTGGGACCTCGGGGCCCTGGCCGACCTGGAGCACTGCGAGGCCTTCCTGCCGAACGCGGGCGAGGCGATGCGGTACACGCGCACCGAGTGTCCGAGGGCGGCGGCCCGCGCGCTGGCCGAGAAGGTCCCGATCGCGGTGGTGACCATGGGCGCGGAGGGCTCGTACGCGGTCGACGGGCGCACCGGGGAGACCGCGCACGTCCCCGGGATCGCCGTGGAGGCGCTGGACCCGACGGGGGCGGGGGACGTCTACGTGGCGGGCTTCGTCACCGGCACCCTGGCGGGCTGGCCGCTGGCGGACCGGCTGGCCTTCGCCGGGCTGACCGCGGCCCTGTCGGTCCAGGAGTTCGGCGGCTCCCTGTCGGCCCCCGGCTGGCCGGAGGTGGCCCACTGGTGGCGCGGTGCCCCGCACGCGCTGCGCGGCCGCTACGGCTTCCTGGACGACCTGATCCCGTCGGCCGCGACCCCGGCCGCCCGGCGCAGGGCCGTGCCGACCATCGGCTTCCGGCACTCCGCGTAGCCCGGGGGGCTGCGCAGCCCCCCCCCCCGCGGGCCGGGGAGGGCGGTGAAAACCCCTCGGGGAAGCAGCGGCGGCGACGTACGCTTGGTACTCCGGAGGTCGTCGATCGGCGCGGCCCCTCAGCGGGAGGTATGCGCAGGCCACAGTGCCGGCCCATGACTCAGACATCGACAGCCCACATCCCCGCGCCGGGGCAGGCGCGAGCGCACTTCACCGTACCGGCGACACACCCGATGGTGACGGTGCTCGGCTCGGGCGACGCCCTGTTGCGCGTGATCGAGAAGGCCTTCCCGAAGGCCGACATCCATGTTCGGGGCAATCAGGTCAGTGCGATCGGCGAGGCGGCGGAAGTCGCCCTGATCCAGCGACTGTTCGACGAGATGATGCTGGTGCTCCGCACCGGGCAGCCGATGACGGAGGACGCAGTGGAACGCTCGATCGCCATGCTCAAGGCGAGCGCGAACGGCAACGGGGACGGGCCCGAGACGCCCGCCGAGGTGCTCACCCAGAACATCCTCTCCAGCCGCGGCCGCACCATCCGCCCCAAGACCCTCAACCAGAAGCGGTACGTCGACGCGATCGACAAGAACACGATCGTCTTCGGCATCGGCCCCGCCGGTACCGGAAAGACCTACCTCGCCATGGCCAAGGCGGTCCAGGCCCTGCAGTCCAAGCAGGTCAGCCGGATCATCCTGACCCGGCCCGCCGTCGAGGCGGGGGAGCGGCTCGGCTTCCTGCCGGGCACCCTCTTCGACAAGATCGACCCGTACCTGCGCCCGCTCTACGACGCGCTGCACGACATGCTCGACCCCGACTCGATCCCGCGGCTGATGGCGGCGGGCACGATCGAGGTCGCGCCGCTGGCCTACATGCGCGGCCGCACGCTGAACGACGCGTTCGTGGTCCTCGACGAGGCCCAGAACACGACCACCGAGCAGATGAAGATGTTCCTGACCCGGCTCGGCTTCGACTCGAAGATCGTGATCACCGGTGACATCACCCAGATCGACCTGCCCGGCGGGGCCAGGAGCGGTCTGCGCCAGGTCCAGGAAATCCTCGACGGGGTACCGGACATCCACTTCTCGAGGCTCACCTCCGAGGATGTCGTCCGGCACAAGCTGGTCGGCCGTATCGTCGACGCGTACGAGAAGTACGACGACGGCCAGCAGGCCGCCAACGGCTACAAGCGGAAGTAGAACCCAGCGCACCATGTCGATCGACGTCAACAACGAGTCCGGAACCGAGGTCGACGAGCAGGCGATCCTCGACATCGCCCGTTACGCGCTCGCCCGGATGCGGATCCACCCGCTCTCGGAGCTCTCCGTCATCGTCATCGACGAGGACGCGATGGAGCAGCTCCACATCCAGTGGATGGACCTGCCCGGCCCGACCGACGTCATGTCCTTCCCGATGGACGAGCTCCGTCCGCCGGGGAAGGACGAAGAGGAGCCCCCGCAGGGGCTCCTCGGCGACATCGTGCTCTGCCCCGAGGTCGCGAAGAAGCAGGGCGAGGAAGCCCCGACGCAGCACTCCATGGACGAGGAGCTCCAGCTCCTGACCGTCCACGGGGTGCTGCACCTGCTCGGGTACGACCACGAGGAGCCGGACGAGAAGGCCGAGATGTTCGGCCTCCAGGCGGCCATCGTGGACGGCTGGCGCGGTGAGCGCGGGCTGACCGGCCCGTCCCCGGCTCCCACCGTCTCGTGAGCGCCCCGCAACTGATCACCGGCGCGGTGCTGCTGGTGGTCGTGGCCTGGTTCGCGGCGTGCGCGGAGTCGGGCATCGCCCGCATCTCGATCTTCCGCGCCGAGCAGGCCGTACGGGAGGGCAGGCGCGGCAGCGAGAAGCTCGCCCAGGTCGCCGGCGACCCCACCCGCTACCTCAACGTGGCGCTGCTGGTCCGGGTCACCTGCGAGATGGCGGCCGGGGTCCTCGTCACCTACGTCTGCCTCGACGAGTTCGGCGAGAACTGGACCGCGCTGCTCGTGGCAATCGCCGTGATGGTGCTGGTCTCCTTCGTCGCCGTGGGCGTCTCCCCGCGTACGATCGGCCGCCAGCACCCGCTGAACACGGCGACGGCGGCCGCGTACGTCCTCGTACCGCTCGCCAGGATCATGGGGCCGATCCCGCAGCTGCTGATCCTCATCGGCAACGCCCTCACCCCCGGGAAGGGCTTCCGCAAGGGCCCCTTCGCCTCCGAGGCCGAGCTGCGGGCGATGGTCGACCTCGCCGAGAAGGAATCGCTCATCGAGGACGACGAGCGCCGGATGGTGCACCAGGTCTTCGAGCTCGGCGACACCCTCGTGCGCGAGGTGATGGTGCCGCGCACCGACCTGGTCTGCATCGAGCGCTACAAGACGGTCCGCCAGGCGACCACGCTCGCCCTGCGGTCCGGTTTCTCGCGCATCCCGGTCACCGGGGAGAACGAGGACGACATCGTCGGGATCGTCTACCTGAAGGACCTCGTCCGCAAGACGCACGTCAACCGGGAGTCCGAGGCCGACCTGGTGTCGACGGCGATGCGGCCGGCCGTCTTCGTGCCGGACACCAAGAACGCGGGCGATCTGCTGCGCGAGATGCAGCAGGTGCGCAACCACGTGGCCGTCGTGATCGACGAGTACGGCGGCACGGCCGGCATCGTCACCATCGAGGACATCCTCGAGGAGATCGTCGGCGAGATCACGGACGAGTACGACCGGGAGCTCCCGCCGGTCGAGGACCTGGGCGAGGACCGCTACCGGGTCACGGCGCGCCTGGACATCACCGACCTCGGTGAGCTGTTCAAGGTCGAGGCCTTCGACGACGAGGACGTCGAGACGGTCGGCGGACTGCTGGCGAAGGCGCTGGGCCGGGTGCCGATCGCGGGCGCCTCGGCGCTGGTGGAACTGCCCGACGGGCGTCCGCTGCGGCTGACGGCCGAGTCGCCGGCGGGCCGGCGGAACAAGATCGTGACGGTGCTGGTCGAACCGGTGGCCGCGGCGGAGGCCGCGGGGGAGGAGGGGGAATGACCCCGGCGCAGTTGCGGGAGTTCTGCCTGGGCTTCAACGCGGCGGTGGAGGAGTTCCCCTTCACCCCGGAGACCTCGGTGTTCAAGGTGAAGGGGAAGATGTTCGCGCTCAGCGCGCTGGATGCCGAGCCGCTGAAGGTCAACCTCAAGTGCGAGCCGGAGCTGGCGGTACGGCTGCGCGAGGAGCACGAGGCGATCGCGCCGGGCTATCACATGAACAAGCGGCACTGGAACACGGTGACCGTTGGCGGGATCCCCGACGCGATGCTGCGCGAGCTCGTCGAGGACTCCTACGACCTGGTGGTGGCGGGGCTGCCGCGGGCGGAGCGGCTGAAGCTCGACCGGCCCTGAGGCCTGGGCGTGGCCGGGCCCTGCGCCGGGCCGCGGCGGGGTCGTTGCACGGCCGGGCAGCGGCGCTCCCTATGCTTTCGACCATGACGGAGAGCACCGGGATCGACCCCGAGGACAGCAAGATCATCACGCTGGCGCGCAGCGCCCGTGCCCGCAACGGGGTGCCCGAGGGGGCGGCGGTGCGGGACGAGACGGGCCGGACGTACGTCGCGGGGACGGTGGAGCTCGACTCCCTGAAGCTGAGCGCGCTGCAGGCCGCGGTCGCGATGGCCGTGGCCAGCGGGGCCCGGTCGCTGGAGGCCGCCGCCGTCGTGAGCGCGGCCGACGCCCCGGCCGAGGCCGACCGCGCGGCCGTCCGCGACCTCGGCGGCCCGGACACCCCGGTCCTCCTGGCCGCCCCGGACGGCTCCCTGAAGTCCACGACCCCGGCGGGCCAGTAGCCCCGGCGGGCCAGTAGCCCCGGCGGGATCGCCGCCCCGGCCCCGCCCGGCCTCGGCAGCGCACATCCAGCCCCGCCGGCGTTTGAGGCGCGGGGTCCGGGGCGGAAGCCCCAGGGAACCCGGCTCCGCCCGGCCCCGCCCCTCAAACTCCCCCGGCTACCGCCGGGAGGTGCCCCTGGCGAGGCCGCAATCGCGGGCCCGCGCCTGCCCGGGAATCGGCTGCCCCGGCCGGGAGGCTAACGGCGGCGGATGACCATCGCCATCAGGGCCGCCATCGCGCACAGGCCGCCCGAGGCGTACCAGACCACGTCGTACGAGCCCGTGAGGTCCCGGGCCAGGCCGCCCAGGAAGGCCACCACCGCCGCACCGATCTGGTGCGAGGCGAGCACCCAGCCGAAGACGATCGCGCCGTCGTCCCCGTAGTGCTCGCGGCACAGGGCGATCGTCGGGGGGACGGTCGCGACCCAGTCCAGGCCGTAGAAGACGATGAAGAAGACCAGCGGCGGCCGCACCGACGGCGCCAGCAGGATCGGCAGGAACAGCAGCGACACCCCGCGCAGGGCGTAGTAGACGGCCAGCAGCCGCCGGGACTCGAAGCGGTCCGTGAACCAGCCCGAGGCGATCGTGCCGACCACGTCGAAGACGCCGATCACCGCCAGCAGCCCGGCGGCCGCCGTCACCGGCATGCCGTGGTCGTGCGCCGCCGGCACGAAGTGCGTCCGCACCAGCCCGTTCGTCGAGGCCCCGCAGATCGCGAAGGTGCCCGCGAGGAGCCAGAACGGGCCGGTCCGGGCCGCGTCGGCGAGGACCTTCAGCGCCCGCCCGGCCGCACCCGCGGCCGGGGCGGGCTTGGGCGCGTAGGTGCCGCCGTACGGCGCGAGCCCCACGTCCGCGGGGTGGTCGCGCAGCAGCAGCCAGACGAACGGCACGACGGCCAGCGCGGCCACGGCGACCGTCACCGTCGCCGGGCGCCAGCCGTGGCGGTCCACCAGCCACGCCAGCAGCGGCAGGAAGACCAGCTGCCCCGAGGCCCCGGCGGCGGTCAGGATGCCGGTGACCAGGCCGCGCCGGGCGGTGAACCAGCGGCCCGTCACCGTCGCGGCGAAGGCAAGGGCCATCGAGCCGCTGCCCAGCCCCACCAGGACGCCCCAGCACAGCACCAGCTGCCAGGGCTCGGTCATCCACACCGTGGCCACCGCACCGCCCGCGATGACGGTCAGGGCCACCGCCACGACCCGGCGGATGCCGAACCGGTCCATCAGCGCCGCGGCGAAGGGCGCGGTGATCCCGTAGAGGGCCAGGTTCACGGAGACGGCCACCCCGATGGTGCCGCGCGACCAGTCGAACTCCTCGTGCAGCGGCTCGATGAGCAGTCCGGGCAGGGAGGCGAAACCGGCGGCGCCGATGATCGTCACGAAGGCGACGGCGGCGACGTACCAGGCGCGGTGGACGCGTCCGGCCCTCCGCGGGGAGGGGGCGGGAAGGGTGCCGGGGGCGGGGGCTGTCTGGGTCACGCGAGAAGCCTCGGGCCGGCGGGACACCGTACGACAGTGGCCTGACTGTCATGCTTCGATACGATCGGGCCATGGAACCTGCGCCGCACCGCGTCGTCGTCCTGGCCCTCCCGGGGCTGCTGCCCTTCGAGCTGGGCATCCCCCACAGGATCTTCGGCCGCGCCAAGGACAGGGCCGGGCGGCCGCTGTACGAGATCCTCACGTGCGGTCTGGCCCCCGGCCCGGTTCCCACGGACGCCGACTTCGCCATCCAGGTCGCTCAGGGCCCCGAGCTGCTCGCCACCGCCGACACGGTGGTCGTGCCTGCCTCGTACGAGCTGGGGCCGGTCCACGAGGAGGGCAGGCTGGGCGACGAGCTCGCCGCGGCCCTCGCGCACATCCGGCCCGGCACCCGGCTCGTCTCCATCTGTACGGGCGGCTACGTGCTGGCCGCCGCCGGCTACCTGGACGGCCGGCGGGCCACCACCCACTGGGCCTCCGCCGAGCACTTCCAACGGCTCTTCCCCGCCGTGAAGGTGGACCCCGACGTGCTCTACACCGACGACGGGGACGTGCTGACCTCGGCGGGCGTCGCCGCCGGGATCGACCTGTGCCTGCACATCGTGCGCCGCGACCACGGTGCGGCCGTCGCGAACGAGGCCGCCCGGCGGACCGTCGTACCGCCCCACCGCGAGGGCGGGCAGGCGCAGTTCGTCGACCGCCCGGTGCCGGAGCCGCAGCTCGCCACCACCACGGCGGCCCGCGCCTGGGTGCTGGACCGGCTGCACGAGCCGCTCCGGCTCACCGACATGGCCCGGCAGGAGGCCATGTCGGTACGGACCTTCACGCGCCGCTTCCGCGAGGAGGCGGGCATCAGCCCGGGCCAGTGGATCACCGGCCGGCGGGTGGAGCGGGCGCGGCGGCTGCTGGAGCAGACGGAGCTGTCGATGGAACAGGTCGCACGGGAGAGCGGCTTCGGGACGGCCCAGTCCCTGCGCAAGCACGTGCAGGCGGCACTGGGGGTGAGCCCGACGGCCTACCGGCGTACGTTCCGGGCCACGGGGGGAGGCGGTGCCACGCTCCCATCTCCTGATGGACCATCAGTTGCTGCCGGGCCCGTGCATTGACTTCTCCCGCCGCCCGCTCGTGAATGGCCCCCTGCGCGGGGCTCGGCGCGAGGGAACCCAGGGGGCGGGCAGTGCGAACACGGGCGCGGAACCGGAGATGGTCGGCAGCCGTCGGCATGGCCGCACTCGCGGCCACGGCCGGGGGCGCCCTCGGCGCACCCGCCGCGGCAGAGGGCGAGACGCCCCCCGGACAGGTGGACTTCCCCACACAGTGCCTGGCGCCCCAGGAAGCCGGAATCCCGCCCGCCGACGGGCAGACCACCGCCCGGATCACCGTGGACGACCCGGCACCCCGGGTCGGCGACACCGTCACCGTGACCTACCAGGTGGTCAGGACCCCGGCCCTGAACCCGCTCGGCGGCGAACTCCCCGCCGACACGCTCACCCCGACCGGCCGGATCGTCCTGGCGGGCGCCCAGAGCGGCGAGGTCACCGTCGTCGGCGCCAAGCGCAACGACCCCGTCCCGGCCGGCGCGCCCCTCCCCGTCGCCACCATGACCGGCACCTTCACCGTCACCGCGCCCGGCGAGATCACCCTGGCCCCGGGCGCCTACACCCTGCACACCGCCCACCTGCTCGGCCTCGACACCTCCTGCACCGCCGCCGCCCCGGCCGCCGCACCCGTCTCCGCCCGCCTCACCGCCGCCGAACTGCCCACGGCCAACCTGCGCAGCGTCTTCCTCGCCGCCGCCCACGGAAAGCCCGGAGCCAAGGTCCGGGTCACCGCCGCCGGCTTCCCCCCGGGCGCCGCCGTGACCGTCGCCGGGCGAGCGGGCGCCGCCGAGACCGCCGACCGGGTGAGCGCCACCGCCGACGGCCTGGGCACGGCCGCCGTGGAGCTGCCGGTCACGGACCGGGCCACCACCGCTGTGGTCGCCTACCAGGGCGCGGCCTGGTCCGCGCGGCAGGGCTCCGGCCCGGCCGCGTACACGGTCGTCGACGCCGCCCCGCCGGCGTCCGGCACCCAGAAGGTCACCGCCACCGTCGAGCCGGGCGCGCTCGGCATGACCCAGGCGGGCGAGGCCATCACCCTCGGCGCGGTCCCGTACGGCGACGGAGGCGCCGCCCCCGGCCGGATCGGCACCGTGACCGTCACCGACGCCCGCGGCGGCCCGGCCGGCTGGTCCCTGACCGGCAAGGTCACCGACTTCACCGGACCGGGCGGGATCCGCATCCCGGGCGCGTCCCTGTCCTGGACCCCGTCGTGCGTGGCGGCCTCCGGCAGCCAGAGCCGCTGTACGCCGGGCAGTGCGGGCGTCGTCGGCCCGGAAGGCGCCCTCCTGGCCTCCACCCCGGACGCCCCGCTGGTCGGCGGCACCTTCACGATCGACGCCGCCGTCACCCTGCACGTGCCGCCGTACACCCCGCCGGGCGCCTACACGGCGGTCCTCACGCTGACCTTGTCGTGACCTTGATCCCGCCCCGTAAGGGGGCACCTCCCAGCGGTGGCCGGGGGAGTTCGAGGCGCGGGGTCCGGCCCGCCGCGCTCCTCGCGGCGGCCCCGGCCGCGCTGGGCCTCGTACTGCTGCCCGCCGGGACGGCATCGGCGGACGGCGGCCAGTGGTCCGTCCTGCCCGCCGCGAACACCGTGGGCCGGCGCCCGTACTTCTACCTCGCCGCCGCGCCCGGCCAGAGCGTCGCCGACGCCGTCACCGTCACCAACCGGACCGACGGCCCCCGCACCTTCCGCCTCTACGCCGCCGACGCCTACAACACCGCCCGCGACGGCGGCTTCGCCCTGCGCGGGCCCGACGAGCCGCGCCGGGCCGCCGCCGCGTGGACGAAGCTCGACCGGGAGCGGGTGACCGTCCCCGCCGGGGGCACGGTCCGCGTCGGCTTCACCCTGGCCGTCCCCGACCGCGCGGAACCGGGCGACCACCCCGGCGCCGTCGTGGCCCTCGAAGAACGACCCGCCGCCGCAACGGCCGACGCCCGGGGGATCGGGGTGCAGCAGGCGGTTGCCGCGCGGCTGTACCTGCGGGTGACCGGCCCCACCGCGCCCGCCCTGGCCGTCCGGGACGTCACCGTGCACCGGCGCGGCGCCGCTGCGGAGGTCTCGTACACGCTCCACAACACCGGCAACCTCACCCTCCGGCCCCGGGCCACCCTCAGCGCCTCCGGAGCGCTCGGCCGCCGGCTGCTCGAACGCGGGCTCACCGGGCTGCCCGCCGAACTGCTGCCGGGTCAGGAAGTGCGCCTGCGGGCCCGCTGGGACGGCCCGCCCGCCGCGGAATGGACCCGGGTGACGGTGCGCGCGCGGTCCGACGGAACCACAGCTCAGGGGCGTGCCGCCTACGCCGCGCACCCGCCGCTGACGACTCTGCTGGCCCTCACCGCGCTGGTCTGGTCGGCGCTGGGAGCCGCATCGGGGAGAATGGCCCGTATGAGCGATCGTTCCCCCGAGTCCACCGCCCCGCACCGTGCGGGCTTCGCCTGCTTCGTCGGCCGTCCCAACGCCGGCAAGTCGACCCTCACCAACGCACTCGTGGGCACCAAGGTCGCGATCACCTCCAACCGGCCGCAGACCACCCGCCACACCGTCCGCGGCATCGTGCACCGCCCCGACGCGCAGCTCGTCCTCGTCGACACGCCCGGTCTGCACAAGCCGCGCACCCTGCTCGGCGAGCGCCTCAACGACATCGTGCGCACCACCTGGGCCGAGGTCGACGTCATCGGCTTCTGCCTGCCGGCCGACCAGAAGCTCGGCCCCGGCGACAAGTTCATCGCCAAGGAGCTCGCGGGGATCAAGAAGACCCCCAAGATCGCCATCATCACCAAGACCGACCTCGTCGAGTCGAAGGTGGTGGGCGAGCAGCTCATCGCCGTCCACCAGCTCGCCGAGGAGCTGGGCTTCGAGTGGGCCGAGATCGTCCCCGTCTCGGCGGTCGGCGACAGCCAGGTCCAGCTGCTGGCCGACCTGATCGCGCCCCTGCTGCCGGAGAGCCCGCCGCTCTACCCCGAGGGCGACCTCACCGACGAGCCCGAGATGGTCATGGTCGCGGAGCTGATCCGCGAGGCCGCGCTGGAAGGCGTACGGGACGAGCTGCCGCACTCCATCGCCGTGGTCGTCGAGGAGATGATCCCGCGCGAGAACCGTCCGGCGGACCGCCCGCTGCTCGACATCCACGCCAACGTCTACATCGAGCGGCCGAGCCAGAAGGGCATCATCATCGGCCCGAAGGGCTCCCGCCTGAAGGAGGTCGGGATGAAGTCGCGCAAGCACATCGAGGCGCTGCTCGGGACCCCCGTCTTCCTCGACCTCCACGTGAAGGTCGCCAAGGACTGGCAGCGGGACCCCAAGCAGCTGCGCAAGCTCGGCTTCTGACCGCCCGCCGCTCGGGCCCGCCCCCGGGCACGGCCTCGGACGCGCTCTAGACGAGGCGCCGGACCTTCAGCGCGTTGTCGGGGCGGGTCCCGGGCCGGCCCTCGGGGTCGGTCATGGCCTGGACGTGCTCCGCCGCGGTCAGGACCTCCCAGCCGCCCTCCGGCAGTTCCAGCTGCGCGAGGACCTCCTCCGGGGTCGGGAAGTGGATGTCCGCGAGGGCCTCCGGGTTCCACGACGGCCCTCCCGCGTGGCCCACCACGAGGAGGGTCCCGCCGGGTGCCACCGCGGCGGCGGCCCGGCGCAGGATCCGCTCGCGCGGGAAGTCCCCGTAGCTGTGCAGGAAGCACGCCGAGACGAGGTCGAACTCCCCCTCGGGGAACGACTGCGAGAAGTCGTGCTGCTGCCAGTCGACGAGCTCGGCGACCCCGGCGTCGGCGGCGTGCTCGGCCGCCCGGCCGAGGGCCACCTTCGAGATGTCGGTGGCGGTGACCCGCCACCCGCGACGGGCCAGCCAGACGGTGTCGGCGCCCTCCCCGCAGCCGAGGTCGAGCGCCCGGCCGGGGGCGAGGTCCTCGGCCTCGCGGACCAGGAGGGCGTTCGGGTTGCCGCTCCAGATGCGCGTGCTCTCGCTGTAGCGCCCGTCCCAGAACTCCGCGCCGCCGGCGACGGGGGCGTTCTCGTTCTCGTGCGCGTTCTCGTGCGCGTGCGCGTGGTCGTGCTCGGGCATGGGAGCCTCTTCCGCTCGGGGTCTTCGTGCCCCCGATGCTGCGCCCGCCCCGCCCCCGCCGGCAAACATTGTTGCCGTCCCGGCAAATCCGTTACTCGCCGGCCGCCGGCGGCTCCGCGATCAGGGCCGTGCCCACCCGGTGGAAGCCGGCGCGGCCGTAGATCCGGGCCACGTCTTCGTCGCCCGCCGAGAGGAAGACCGTACGCGCGCCCTGTGCGCGGGCCTGCGCGACGAGGGCCGCGGTGACCCCGAGGGCCAGGCCCTGGCGGCGGGCGGACGGGAGGGTGCCGACGCCCACGACCTCGGCGACGTCCGCGACCGGGTTGAACATGCCCGAGCACAGCACCACGCCGTCGCGGACGGCCGCGGCCATGCCCGAGGTGCCCGCCGCGAGCTTCGCCGAGACGCTCGCCCGGCGGGCCTCCACCGACGGGTCCGCCAGCGCGGCGGACAGTTCCGCCGGCCCGGCCTCGCCCACCGCGGTCCCCGGTTCGGCGAAGGCCAGCGCCGGGACCGTCAGCGCGGCGGCCAGCAGGGGGTCCTCGGCGTCGAGCAGCCGTACCTCCGGGTGCGGGGGCAGCTCCTCTGCGGCCTCCAGCACCATCAGCGGGTGCGCGTGGACGTGGAGGCCCGCCTCCTCCACCGCGGCGCGCAGCGCGGGGCTGGTCTCGGCGACCCACTCGAAGGCCTCGGGCACGCCGAGCTCGCGCTGGCGGGCGAGCACCCGCTCCACGTCGGCGGCGGTCGCGTCGGAGCCGCCGAGCGCGGGGCGCGCGTAGTACGGCCAGCCCGCGCCCTCCTGGACGAACAGGGTCAGGGGCCCGAAGTCCTCGGCCCGGGCGCCGCCCACCCGCGGCACCGTGTCGTAGTACCGCTCCAGCTCGGACAGCGTCGAATCGATCATGGGATTGGTCATCCGGCCATCCAAGCAAAGGGCCGGTGCTCAGGCACCTTCTTTCAGGACGCGGGAGATCAGGGCCCGTTGGGCCTCCGACAGGCGCGGCTCGGCGCAGGAGACCGTCCGCCCGTCCACCGTGATCCGGTACGAGAAGCCGTCCCGCACCCGGTCCGCCGGGTCGCCCGGCGGACCGGGCCGCAGCGCGAGCTGGGCCAGGGCCCGCCACTCGTCCTCGTCCGGCAGGCCCGAGGTGTCCACCTCGGCCCGTCGCTCGATGCCCGCGAAGCCGCCCGTCCGTACCACCAGGATCCGCATGGGAGTGCTCTACCCCGCTACGGGTACGCCCACGGCCGACCACGCCTTCTGGAGTGCCTGGTGCTCCGCCCCGCCGTCCCCGTACCGGGTGGCGGCGGCCGCCGTGGAGAGCCGGGCGAAGTCGGAGAAGTCGGCCTTCGGGGTGAGGTCCCCGCCGGTCAGGGTGTCGTACCAGATCTGTCCGGCCCGCTCCCAGGCCTTGCCGCCGAGCTCGGTCGCCGCGATGTAGAAGGCGTGGTTGGGGATGCCGGAGTTGATGTGGACACCGCCGTTGTCGCTGTGGGTGTTCACGTAGTCGTCCATGGTGGCCGGCTGCGGGTCCTTGCCGAGCTCGTCGTCGTCGTACGCGGTGCCCGGCGCCTTCATCGAGCGCAGCGCGACCCCGGTCACGTTGGGGCCGAGGAGGCCGGCCCCGATCAGCCAGTCGGCCTGGTCGGCCGTCTGCTCCAGCGAGTACTGCTTGATCAGGGAGCCGAAGACGTCGGACATCGACTCGTTCAGGGCGCCCGACTGGCCGCGGTAGCGCAGGTTCGCCGTGTACTGGGTGACGCCGTGGGTCAGCTCGTGCCCGATGACGTCCACCGACACGGTGAAGTCGAGGAAGAGGTCCCCGTCGCCGTCGCCGAAGACCATCTGCCGGCCGTCCCAGAAGGCGTTGTTGTAGTCCTCGCCGTAGTGGACGGTGGCGTCCAGAGGGAGTCCGGAATCGTCGATCGAGCGGCGCCCGAAGCCCTTCAGGAACAGTTCGTACGTCGCCCCGAGCCCCGCGTAGGCGCGGTTCACGGTGGCGTCCTTGCTGGTCGGGCCGCCCTCCGCGCGGACCTTAGTCCCCGGCAGCTGCGTACGGTGCTGGGCGTCGAAGATCGTCCGTTGCGGATCGTCGCCCGCCGGTGCGGCGAGGGCGGGCACGATCCCGCGTACGGCGGTGACCCGGCGCCGGGTGCGCAGCAGGGAGTCGCGTTCGAGGGTGCGCTGGGCGAGGTCGGCGCGCCGGGCGTCCCCGGACAGGGCGGCCTTGTCGAGGAGGTGCGGCGGCACGACCGTGCAGAAGACGGGGTGGCGGTGAGCGTGGGAGGCATCCATGCCCGGCAATGTCGCACCGAGTCACTTCGGTGTCACTAGCTGCAACCATGATTCATTCGGTTGTGTCACCTCCCCCCACTGCAGAAACGTGCCTGGTGTCATCGCACGGCCGGAACGCGGAGCTTTCGGGGGATCGCCCCGACCTGGGCGGGGGAACGAGGCTTGGCTCACATTTGGTGCAAATCGGACGCGCGGGTCTTGCATACTGAAACAGGTCCTCGCGTTACGGCGCGGCTCGGCTAGGCTCGGCCCATCATGCGTTTCGGGCTGCTTCTCCTTAGCTGCCGCGGCGAGGGTCTGTAGTCGTAGGCCGGCCCCCTCCCCGCGGAGTTTGGTGTTGCGGTTTTCACTACCGCCGTCGGCCGTCCCAGCGAACTACCGCGGACACGCGAGGAGCCCAACGCCATGAGCCAGCAGCCTTTTGTCGGTCGCCCCACGCCCATCACGAACGCGACCCACACCCAGAAGCCCTCCGGGATGCCGATCCACAAGTACGGACAGTACGAACAGGTGGACATCCCGGACCGCACCTGGCCCGGCGCCCGCGTCACCAAGGCCCCCCGCTGGCTGTCCACCGACCTGCGGGACGGCAACCAGTCGCTGATCGACCCCATGACCCCCGCCCGCAAGCGCGAGATGTTCGACCTGCTGGTGCGCATGGGCTACAAGGAGATCGAGGTCGGCTTCCCGTCCTCCGGCGAGACCGACTTCGCCTTCGTGCGCTCCATCATCGAAGAGGGCGCGATTCCGGACGACGTCACCATCTCCGTACTGACCCAGGCCCGCGAGGACCTGATCGAGCGGACCGTCGAGTCCCTGGTCGGCGCCAAGCGCGCCACCGTGCACCTGTACAACGCGACCGCACCGACCTTCCGCCGGGTCGTCTTCCGCGGCTCCAAGGAGCAGATCAAGCAGATCGCCGTCGACGGCACCCGCCTGGTCATGGAGTACGCCGAGAAGCTGCTGGGCCCGGAGACCACCTTCGGCTACCAGTACAGCCCGGAGATCTTCACCGACACCGAGCTGGACTTCGCCCTGGAGGTCTGCGAGGCCGTCTGTGACGTCTGGCAGCCGTCCGAGGGCCGCGAGATCATCCTGAACCTGCCCGCCACCGTGGAGCGCTCGACGCCGTCCACCCACGCGGACCGCTTCGAGTGGATGGCCCGCAACCTGACCCGCCGCGAGCACATCTGCATCTCCGTGCACCCGCACAACGACCGCGGCACCGCCGTCGCCGCCGCCGAGCTGGCCCTGATGGCCGGCGCCGACCGCATCGAGGGCTGCCTGTTCGGGCAGGGCGAGCGCACCGGCAACGTCGACCTGATCACGCTGGGCATGAACCTGTTCTCCCAGGGCATCGACCCGCAGATCGACTTCTCGCAGATCGACGAGATCCGCCGCACCAGCGAGTACTGCAACCAGATGGAGGTCCACCCGCGCCACCCCTACGCGGGCGACCTGGTCTACACCGCCTTCTCCGGCTCCCACCAGGACGCCATCAAGAAGGGCTTCGACGCCATGGAGGCCGACGCGGCCGCCCGGGGCAAGACCGTCGACGACATCGAGTGGGCGGTCCCGTACCTGCCCATCGACCCCAAGGACGTCGGCCGCTCCTACGAGGCGGTCATCCGGGTCAACTCGCAGTCCGGCAAGGGCGGCATCGCGTACGTCCTGAAGAACGACCACAAGCTGGACCTGCCGCGCCGCATGCAGATCGAGTTCTCGCGGATCATCCAGGCCAAGACCGACGCCGAGGGCGGCGAGGTCACGCCGAAGGCGATCTGGGACGTCTTCTCCGACGAGTACCTGCCGAACCCGGAGAACCCGTGGGGCCGCATCCAGCTGCGCTCCGGCTCGACGGCCACCGACAAGGACGGCACCGACACGCTGACCGTCGAAGCGGTCGTGGACGGCGTGGAGACGGTCCTGAACGGCACCGGCAACGGCCCGATCTCCGCCTTCTTCGACGCGCTGGCCGGCATCGGCGTCGACGCCCGCCTGCTGGACTACACCGAGCACACCATGAGCGAGGGCGCGTCCGCCGTGGCCGCCTCCTACATCGAGTGCGCGATCGACGGCCGCGTCCTGTGGGGTATCGGCATCGACGCCAACACCACCCGCGCCTCCCTGAAGGCGGTCATCTCCGCCGTCAACCGCGCGGGCCGCTGACCACTCGCACGTGGACCCCGCTCCTCCGTCCGGAGGAGCGGGGTCCCGTCGCACCCGGGCCTTTCGGGGGCTCCGGGCGACGGGGCGCGTCAGCGGGCCAGGTAGCCGCCGTCCACCGGCAGGACCACGCCCGTCACGAACGAGGCCGCGTCCGAGGCGAGGAAGGCGATGACCCGGGCCACCTCCTCCGGCTCGCCGAGCCGCCCCATCGGGTGCGCCCCCCTGACCTCCGCCAGGTACTCCGGCCCGCCCGGCTCGTCCTGCAGCGCGATCACCCGCTCCGTTCGGATCGTTCCGGGAGCCACCGCGTTGACGCGGATCCCGTGCGCCGCCCACTCGACCGCGAGGTGCTTGGTCAGCCCCGACGCGACGAACTTCGCGGGTCCGTACGCCGCCTGGCGCGCCTGCCCGGCCACGCCCGAGATCGAGGAAACGCAGACCAGCGCCCCGCCCGGCCGCGGCTGCGCGGTCATCGCCTCGATGGCGTACTTGCACGTGAGGAACATCCCGCGGCCGTCGACCGCCATGACGTGGTCCCAGTCCTGCGCGGTGGTCTCGCGTACATCCGAAAGAGGGAGCACCCCGGCGTTGGCCACGGCGACGTCGAGGCGTCCGTAGGCCTCCACCGCGGCGGCGACCATCGCCCGGTTGTCGTCCGGATCGGAGACGTCACCGCCCACCACGGTGATCGAGTGGCCCTCGGCGGCCAGATCCGTACGCAGCGCCTCCACCCCGGGGCCATTGATATCGGCCGCGGTCACCCGGGCTCCGGAGCGGGCGAGCAGCACGGCGGTGGCCCGGCCGATCCCGCTCGCGGCCCCGGTCACCAGACACGACTTCTCGTTCATGCGGCAGACCCTAAGCGGAACCGGGGGTGCAGATCGGCCAAGTCCCGCGTGCGGGACATGTTGTCTTGTCGCACGACTGACGCATCCTCACCGATGTGGCTAACATCACGCCAACCCGGCGATGCTGCCGGACGACCACGGAGGTGCGACGTGCTGCCAGTTCGGGGTGGGGACGGCCGGAAGCTGACGGTCTGGGGCATCCGTACCACCTGGAGCACCGTGGGTGACGGGGAGTTCTTCTGCCCGGACTGCGGTGGGGACCGCAACTACCGCAGGCGCACCGGCCGCCGCCGGTTCACCGTCCTCGGGGTGCCGCTGCTGCCGCGCGGGCAGGCGGGACCCGTCGTCGAGTGCCAGGGCTGCCGCGAGCGGTTCGGCACCGACGTCCTCGACCACCTCACCACCACCCGGTTCACCGCGCTCCTGCGGGACGCCGTGCACACCGTGGCGCTCGCGGTGCTCACGGCGGGCGGGACGGCCTCGCGCAGCGCGCTGGAGGCCGCCGTGTGCGCCGTACGGGCCGCCGGCTTCCAGGACTGCACCGAGGAGCAGCTGGAGTCCCTCGTGGAGGCGCTGTCCTCGGACGAGGGCCGGCTCGGGCTGTACGACATCCCGGAGTGCTGCGGGGCGGCGCTGTCGATAGAGCTCCACGAGGCCCTGGAGCCGCTCGCCCCGCACCTGGCCGGCCCGGGCCGCGAATCGATCCTGCTCCAGGGCGCCCGGATCGCCCTCGCGGACGGCCCCTACATCCCGGCCGAGCGCGAGGTGCTCGCGACCGTCGGATCGGCGCTGCGGATCGGCGCGGACGAGGTGGCTCGGCTGCTGTCGGCGGTGCGCGCGCCCTGAACGCTGCCTCAGCGGCGCCGGAACCGTCCGGAACTCCTCGATCCGACGTAACGATCCGGCCTCACGGAGGCCGAAATCTCGCCTGGTGAACACTTTGTGAACAGCGGAGTCGACAGCTCCGGGCCCGTTCGGGCCGCCCGCGAGGGTGGCGGAACGGGCCCTTCTTTTTTGCGTCACCGAAGCACCGCAAAGTGTGTCGTGGCAGCTCACAGCGGGTGCTCCTCGCACTCGCGCGGCTGGAACGCCCTCCGCCGGAAGGTCCGGCTCATACCCCTGCGGCGGATCCTCCACCACTGGAGAAATCTACAGATCTGGAGCCAGGGAGAGTCAACAGTTTGTAGAAGTCGACGATATCTGTGAGGCCTCCCACAGGCGTTCAATTCCGGTCACACGCCGAGAAGCCGCCGCCCCGCACAGCGGGACTTCGACCCACGTGAACGTACTGAAAACCCTGGCGAACCAACGGGTTAACGACCCACTTCGCCCAGGGATAACCAGATCTCCTCTCACTTACCTACCTTGAAGGGCAAGGCTGAGATGGCACGTGTCGCCGCCCGGCTTTCCACCGAAGGAAAGCAGAGCACGCACCCGGTCGACGAGGTGCTCCCCGTCCCCAAGCTCGCGCTGTACGGCTTCCAGCACGTACTCGCCTTCTACGCCGGTGCGGTGATCGTTCCGATCATCGTGGGCAGCGCGCTCAAGCTGAGCCCTGAACAGCTGGTCTACCTGATCAACGCGGACCTCTTCACCTGCGGTATCGCGTCGATCATCCAGGCCTGGGGCATCGGCCGGATCGGCGCGCGACTGCCGCTGATCCAGGGCGTCACCTTCACCGCCGTGTCCCCGATGATCGCCATCGGCCTCGGCGCGGGCGGCGGAACGGCCGCCCTGCTGGTCATCTACGGCGCGGTCATCACCGCCGGTATCGCCACCTTCGCCTTCGCCTGGCTGCCCGCCAAGGCGTTCCGGATGGTGATGCGGCTCTTCCCGCCCGTCGTCACCGGCACGGTGATCACCGTCCTGGGCATCGTCCTGATCCCGGTCGGCCTCAACGACGCGGCCGGCGGCCTCGGCAGCCCCGACTTCGGCGAGCCGAAGAACTTCGCCTACGCCGGCGGCACGATGCTCTTCATCCTGATCCTGATGAAGCTCGGCAGGCCGTTCCTGTCCAGCATCGCGATCCTCCTCGGCCTGGTCGTCGGCACCGGGGTCGCCTTCCTCCTCGGCGACGCGAAGTTCGGCGACGTGAGCAAGTCCGACTGGATCGGCGTCACCACCCCCTTCCACTTCGGCGTCCCGAAGTTCGAGTGGTTCCCGATCGTCCTGATGCTCATCGTCATGCTGATCACCATGGTCGAGACGACCGGTGACACCTACGCCGTCGGCGACATCGTCGGCAAGGAGGTCGACAGCGAGACCGTGGCCCGCGCCCTGCGCGCCGACGGCGCCGCCACCGCCCTCGGCGGTGTCCTCAACTCCTTCCCGTACGTCGCCTTCGCCGAGAACGTCGGCCTGGTGCGGATGACGAAGGTGAAGAGCCGGTTCGTGGTCGTCGCCGCCGGTGTCTTCATGATCATCCTCGGCATGCTGCCCAAGGCCGCCGCGATCGTCGCCGCCGTCCCGCACGGAGTCCTCGGCGGCGCCGCGACCGTCATGTTCGCCATGGTCGCCCTGGCCGGTATCCAGACCCTGGGCAAGGTGGACCTCAAGGAGGAGAGGAACGCGCTGATCGTCGGCGTCTCCCTCGCCTTCGCCCTGCTCCCGGCGACCGTCCCGGTCTTCTTCACCAAGCACATGGACGCGGACCTGTCCTCGCTGCTCAACAGCGGTGTCACCCTCGGTGCCACGGCCGCCATCGTGCTCAACCTCATCTTCAACGGCCCGGCGAAGGACAACGCCCACGACGTCCCGGCGGCAGGGGCCCGGGCCCTCGCCGAGGCCGAGGCCGACACGGCGCCCGGTATTGGCGCCACCGCCGCCGAGGTCCCCGCGGCGGTGCCGGCCCAGGCCGCCGCCCCCGCCCCCGCAGCCGAGAAGGCGGACGACGCCGACCCCTCGCCGTCCCCGTCCGCTCCCTGACCCTCCCAAGGGGCGATGACCCCTCGCCCGGACCCCGGTCCGGGCGAGGGGTCGTCGCTGTCCCTGCGCAGGTCCCCGTCCGCGAAAACCGTTACGGCGCAGCGGCGCCGGCTTCTTAAGATCATCTTCGCTCCACCCGGAGCCCACGAAGCCAGCACCTTCCCTTCCCGGACGAACGGACCCGTACATGCGCATGCGCGCACTCGGCCGCACCGCGGCCGCAACCGCCCTGGCCGGCCTGGCCGCCCTGCTCACCACAAGTGGTGCGGGAGCCGCCGAGGACCCCCTCCGCAACCCGGCGTACAAAGTCCCCACCCAGGCGGCGGCGGTCTTCAACGACCCGATGTCTACGGACGCGGGCAAGCGCGACGCCGTGCGCAACGAACTCGTCGACCTGATCCAGCGGGCGGAGACCGGCTCCGAGATCAGCGGCTCCGTGTTCCTGTTCAACGACGAGCCCGCCGCCACCGCCCTGATCCGCGCCGCCGCCCGCGGCGTCAAGGTCAGGATGATCGTCGACGCCAAGGCGCTGGACCAGAAGGACTCCCAGGTCCCCAGGCTGCGCGAGGCACTCGGCACCAGCACGGCCGCCGGCTCCTACCTCTTCAGCTGCCCGGCCGGCCGGGGCTGCATCGGCACCCGCGCGGGCCTGAACAGCGCACCGATCAACCACAACAAGTTCTTCCTGTTCAGCAAGGTCGCCGGTGCGGAGAACGTGGTCTACCAGTCCTCCGCGAACCTCACCGAGAGCCAGCGCAACAACCTGTACAACAACGCCGTCGTCATCCCGCACGCCGGCCTCTACTCCACCTACCGCAAGTACCACCAGGAGCTGGTGGGCCACGGACAGGGCGCCGGCCTCACGCACTACTACAAGACCCGCCAGGACGGCCCCTACGAGACGTTCTTCTTCCCTCGCGAGGAGAAGGGCGCTTCCGTGACGGAGACGTCCACCGACACCGTGGTCTCGGTGCTCGACAACGTCAGGTGCCTGCCAGAGGGGGGCACCAAGATCCGTGTCGCCATGTTCGCCTTCACCCGCGAGGAAGTGGCCAAGAAGCTGGCCTCGCTGCGCGACCAGGGCTGCCACGTCTACGTCTTCTACAACGGCTACACCAAGACCGACGAGGGCAACTCCGTCAGCGGCGACGTGCTCCGCGCCCTCGACGGCGGCAAGGTCCGCAAGCTCAGCGCCCAGGCCGCCTGCGTGGCCGACTCCCCGAACCAGCCCGGCCAGGGCGTGGGCCTGCACTCGAAGTACCTGCTCATCGAGGGCGCGTACGGCGACGTGGACGACACCGCCCTCGTCTTCACGGGCAGCGCCAACTACACCGTCCCGACCCTGCGCGGTCACGACGACACGCTCCTGAAGATCTCCGACCGCACGGTGTACCAGCAGTTCGAGAACAACTTCGACGACGTGCTCAGCGGTACGGGAGCCAAGACGGGCATCTGCGGACCGCCCGAGGCCGTGCACTTCTGACCGCCCGTCCCCGGCCCCATTGTCCCGCCCCCGGTGCGGGACAATGGGCGCATGAGTCTGTTCCGCGACGACGGCATCGTGCTGCGCACCCAGAAGCTGGGTGAGGCGGACCGCATCATCACGCTGCTGACCCGGGGCCACGGCAGGGTGCGGGCCGTCGCCCGCGGGGTGCGGCGCACGAAGTCCAAGTTCGGCGCCCGGCTGGAACCTTTCTCCCATGCCGACGTGCAGTTCTTCGCCCGCGGCAGCGAACTGGTCGGCCGCAGCCTCCCGCTCTGCACCCAGACCGAGATCATCGCCCCGTACGGCAACGGCATCGTCACCGACTACGCCCGCTACACCGCCGGCACCGCCATGCTGGAGACCGCCGAGCGGTTCACCGAGAACGAGGGCGAGCCCTCCGTGCAGCAGTACCTGCTGCTGGTGGGAGCCCTGCGCACGCTCTCGCGCGGCGAACACGAACCCCACCTCATCCTGGACGCCTTCCTGCTGCGCTCGCTCGCCGTCAACGGCTACGCGCCCAGCTTCGAGGACTGCGCGAAGTGCGGGATCCACGGCCCCAACCGGCACTTCTCCGTCGCTGCGGGCGGGGTCATATGCGGGGACTGCCGGGTGCCCGGCAGCGTCGTACCCTCGTCGGAGGCCATCGCCCTGCTCAGCGCGCTGCTGACGGGCGACTGGGGGCATGCCGACGCGTGTGAGGCGCGTCACGTGCGGGAGGGCAGCGGGCTGGTCTCCGCCTATTTGCACTGGCATCTGGAGCGCGGGCTACGCTCCCTGCGATACGTCGAGAAATAGGAGCTGGGCACATGGCACGACGCGGGATTCTGGGACGCTCTCGCCGGGAGTACAAGGTTCCCGAGCCGCACCCCTCCGGTGCGGTCCCGCCGAAGATCCCCGGCGAGCTGATCCCGAACCACGTCGCGGTCGTCATGGACGGCAACGGCCGCTGGGCCAAGGAGCGCGGCCTGCCGCGCACCGAGGGGCACAAGGTCGGCGAGGGCGTCGTGCTCGACGTGCTCAAGGGCTGTCTGGAGATGGGCGTCAAGAACCTCTCCCTGTACGCCTTCTCGACGGAGAACTGGAAGCGCTCGCCCGACGAGGTCCGCTTCCTGATGAACTTCAACCGCGACGTCATCCGGCGCCGCCGCGACGAGATGAACGAGCTGGGCATCCGCATCCGCTGGGTCGGCCGCATGCCGAAGATGTGGAAGTCGGTCGTCCAGGAGCTCCAGGTCGCGCAGGAGCAGACCGTCGACAACGACGCCATGACCCTGTACTTCTGCGTGAACTACGGCGGCCGCGCGGAGATCGCCGACGCGGCGCAGGCCATCGCGCGCGACGTGGCGGCGGGCAGGCTGGACCCGTCGAAGGTCAACGAGAAGACCTTCGCCAAGTACATCTACTACCCGGACATGCCGGACGTGGACCTGTTCCTGCGCCCGAGCGGCGAGCAGCGCACGTCCAACTACCTGCTCTGGCAGAGCGCGTACGCCGAGATGGTCTTCCAGGACGTGCTGTGGCCGGACTTCGACCGGCGCAACCTCTGGGCCGCGTGCCTGGAGTACGCCCAGCGCGACCGCCGCTTCGGCGGCGCCGTCCCCAACCAGCCCGAGGGCTCCACGGGCTGACCCCGGCGTCAGGGGGTGTCCTGCACCCCCCAGTGCTGTGACCGGAGAGGTTCACCGGGTCACGACGCCCGGCACGGCAAACCTTCCCGGCCACAGCACTAGGCTCTGCCCCCATGAACACGACAGGTGGGGCGGAGCCGGCCGTCGGCGCGGAGATCGAGGCGTACTACAGCCCCCGGCCCGGTGATGCCCGCGAGGCCTTGCGGTGGTACGCCCGCAGGACGGCGAAGGGCCGCATGTGGATGCTGATGTGGCTGGGGCTGCCCCTGGTGCCCGTCGTGATGGGGTCGGTCCAGGGCATGGCGGCCGAGCAGCTGCTGCTGCTGGCCGTTCTGGGCCCGTTCGTCGGCTGCTACGGGGCGTACCTGAGCCTGGACCGGCAGGCGCACCGGAGGTATGAGTGGGCGGCCCGGCACCGTGAGTACCGCTGCACGCACTCCGAGGCGGGAGTGGTCACCCGGATGCCCGACGGGACCGCGTCCCAGATCCTGTGGAGCCAGTGCGCGGGCTTCGGCGAGAGCCGCAACCTGATCCTGCTGCTGACGAAGGAGGACGGCACGCTGCTGTGGCTGCCCAAGCGCGCCGCCCTGACCGACCAGGAGCTGGACCGGATCCGTGAGCTCCTGGAGCGGAAGCTGCGAAGGCTCTAGACGGCGGCGGCGCAGTCGGCGCAGGTGCCGAAGATCTCCACCGTGTGGGCGACGTTCACGTAGCCGTGTTCCGCGGCGATGGACTCGGCCCACTTCTCCACGGCCGGGCCCTCCACCTCGACGGCCTTGCCGCACTTGCGGCAGACCAGGTGGTGGTGGTGATCGCCGGTGGAGCAGCGGCGGTAGACGGACTCGCCGTCGCTGGTGCGCAGGACGTCGACCTCGCCCGCGTCCGCCAGGGACTGCAGGGTGCGGTAGACGGTGGTCAGGCCCACGGAGTCGCCACGGTGCTTGAGCATGTCGTGGAGTTCCTGGGCGCTGCGGAACTCGTCCACCTCGTCCAGCGCCGCCGCCACTGCGGCCCGCTGGCGGGTGGATCGTCCTCGTACTGGCGCGGTATTCATCTCGCCAGGCGCAGTCGCCACCGGTTCCTCCTCGTATAGGCCTGCGGCCATTGTGCCAGCCCGCTAGACCTTCACATCGTCGCGCGTGCAGACCTCTTCGGCCGCCAGCGCGGCCCTGGCCCGCCGGCGGGCCAGGGGAGCCGAGAGGGCGGTCAGCGCGATGAAGACGCCGATCGCGAGCAGCACGATCGTCGCGCCCGAGGGCACGTTGATGTAGTAGGTGGCAGCCGTGCCGGTCAGGGAGACGGTCACACTGATGGCCATGGCCAGGCCCAGCGTGGTGGCGAAGCTGCGGGTGAGCCGCTGGGCGGCGGCGACCGGGATCACCAGCATCGCGCTGACCAGCAGCAGGCCGACGATGCGCATGGCGACGGTGACGGTGACCGCGGCGGTGACCGCGATCAGCAGGTTCAGGGCGCGCACGGGCAGTCCGGTGACCCGGGCGAACTCCTCGTCCTGGCAGACGGCGAAGAGCTGCCTGCGCAGGCCGATGGCGACGGCGAGGACGAAGGCGGCGAGGATCGCCATCGCGGTCACGTCCTCGGCGGCGACCGTGGTGATCGAGCCGAACATGGAGCCCAGGAGGCTGGCCGTCTGCCCGCCGCCCAGGTTGATGATCATGACACCGCCGGCGAGGCCGCCGTAGAAGAGCATGGCGAGGGCGACGTCCCCGCTGGTCCTGCCGCGGGCGCGGATCAGCTCCATGCCGACGGCGCCGACGACGGCGACGAGGGTGGCCATCCAGACCGGGCTGGTCTGGAGCACGAAGCCGAGGGCGACACCGGTCATGGCGACGTGGCCGAGGCCGTCGCCCATGAGCGCCTGGCGGCGCTGGACGAGGTACGTGCCGATGGCGGGGGCCGTGATGCCGACCAGGGCGGCCGCGATCAGCGCTCGCTGCATGAAGGCGTAATCGAGGATGTCCATCAGCTCAGCAGTCCCGTCCGCAGGGGCTCGGCGTCGTGCGCCGCGTGGGGGTGTACGTGGTCGTGGCCGGGCAGGGCGTGCTGGCCGACGGCCTCCGGGGGCGGGCCGTCGTGGACGACGCAGCCGTCGCGCAGGACGACGGCGCGGTCGATCAGGGGCTCCAGCGGGCCCAGCTCGTGCAGGACGAGCAGGACGGTGGAGCCGGCCGCGACCTGCGCGCGCAGGGCGTTCGCCAGGACCTCCTGGTTGGCGAGGTCCACGCCCGCCATCGGCTCGTCCATGATCAGCAGTTCGGGTTCCACGGCGAGCGCCCGGGCTATGAGGACGCGCTGGTGCTGGCCGCCGGAGAGGGCGTCCACCGAGACGTCGGCGTGCGCGTCCATGCCGACCAGGGCCAGGGCGTGCTCGATGGCGGCCTTGTCGGCCTTGCGCAGCAGCCCGAAGCGGGTGCGGGCGAGCCGGCCGGAGGAGACGACCTC
The DNA here is from genome assembly GCF_036170895.1 of Streptomyces erythrochromogenes. Lineage (NCBI taxonomy): Bacteria > Bacillati > Actinomycetota > Actinomycetes > Kitasatosporales > Streptomycetaceae > Streptomyces > Streptomyces erythrochromogenes. The sequence continues at coordinate 5,535,669 of NZ_CP108036.1, forward strand.
GCGGACGGTGGCCGGGACGCCGCCGGCCGCGGTGGTGCGCTGCGGGACGTAGCCGATGCGTGACCAGTCGCGGAAGCGCTTGAAGTCCGTGCCGAAGAGGCTGAGGGAGCCGTCGGTCAGCGGGACCTGGCCGACCACGGCGCGGACGGCCGTGGACTTGCCGGAGCCGTTGGCGCCGAGCAGGGCGACGACCTCCCCGCGGTGGACGGTGAGGTCGATTCCGCGCAGCACGGGGCGCGAGCCGAGCGAGGCCTTGGCCCCGCGCAGGGATATGACGGGCCGGTCGTCGGCCGGTCGGGGCGGTGACTGCATGGCTCGCGCCTCCGTTGCTGCTGTCATCACTTGGCTCCGAGTGCCTTCTGGAGGTTCTTCAGGTTGGACCGCATGACCTCGAAGTAGTCGGTGCCCTGGGACTTGTCGGTGATGCCCTCGAGCGGGTCGAGGACGTCGGTCTTCAGGCCGGTGTCCGTCGCGAGGGTCTTGGCCGTCTTGTCGCTGGCCAGCGTCTCGAAGAACACGGTGGTGACATTGTCCTTCTTCGCGACCGCCTGAAGATCCTTCATGCGGGCCGGGCTCGGCTCGGACTCGGGGTCGACGCCGGCGATGCCCTCCTGGTCGAGGCCGTAGCGCTCGGCGAGGTGGCCGAAGGCGGAGTGGGTGGTGATGAAGGTCCTGGAGGCCGTGTTCTTCAGGCCGTCCTTGAACTCGGTGTCCAACGCGCCCAGCTTGCCGACCAGTTCGTCGGTGTTCTTCTTGTAGTCCGCCGCGTGGTCGGGGTCGGCCTTCTCCAGGGCCGCACCGACGCCCTTGGCGATCTCCGCGTACTTGACCGGGTCGAGCCAGACGTGCGGGTCGGTGCCGCCGCCGTGGTCGTGGCCGTCGTGCTCACCGGCGTGCTCCCCCGAGTGCTCGTCGCCCTCCTGGTGCGCGTGGCCCTCCTCGCCGTGGCCCGGCTCGGCGCCGTGGGCCTCCAGCTCGGTCAGGGTGGCGGCGTCGACGACGTTCTTCACGCCGGACTGGGCGACGGCCTTGTCGACGGCGGGCTGCAGGTTCTTGAGGTAGAGGACCACGTCGGCCTCGCCGAGCTGCGCGGTCTGCTTGGGAGTGATCTCCAGGTCGTGCGGCTCGACGCCGGGCTTGGTCAGGCCGTCGACCTTCACGTGCTCCTTGCCGATCTGCTCGGCGACGAACTGGAGCGGGTAGAACGACGCCGTCACGCCGAGCTTGCCGTCCTTGCTGCCGACCGCACCTGCTCCGGAGCAGGCGGTCAGGGCCGTGGCGCCGAGGGCGACGGCGCCGGCAAGGGCGGCGGTGGGTATGAGGCGTCGTACGTTCATGACATCCATTTTCATCAAAGATGGAAACGATTGTCAAAAACCCAGGTGGGAGGGACGGGCGGCCGGGCGTGGAAGGGGAACCGATTTGAAAGGGGGGGTGCGGGCGCCGGTAACCTAAAGACTTCGCCGTTCGTCCTCGTAATGAAGAGAGCACCGTGGCCGCCGACAAGATCGACACCATCGTCAGCCTGAGCAAGCGCCGTGGCTTCGTTTTCCCGTGCAGTGAGATCTACGGCGGCTCCAAGGCCGCCTGGGATTACGGTCCGCTGGGTGTCGAGCTCAAGGAGAACATCAAGCGCCAGTGGTGGAAGGCGATGGTCACCGGGCGTGAGGACGTCGTCGGTCTCGACTCGTCCGTGATCCTGGCCCCCGAGGTCTGGGTGGCCTCCGGCCACGTCGCCACTTTCTCGGACCCGCTGACCGAGTGCACCTCCTGCCACAAGCGCCACCGCGCCGACCACCTCGAGGAGGCGTACGAGGCCAAGCACGGCCGTCTCCCCGCGAACGGCCTGGCCGACATCAACTGCCCCAACTGCGGTGTGAAGGGCCAGTTCACCGAGCCCAAGCAGTTCTCCGGCATGCTGGAGACCCACCTCGGCCCGACCCAGGACACCGGCTCCAAGGCGTACCTGCGCCCCGAGACCGCCCAGGGCATCTTCACGCAGTTCGCCCAGGTCCAGGTCACCTCGCGCAAGAAGCCGCCCTTCGGCATCGCGCAGATGGGCAAGTCCTTCCGCAACGAGATCACGCCGGGCAACTTCATCTTCCGCACCCGCGAGTTCGAGCAGATGGAGATGGAGTTCTTCGTCAAGCCGGGCGAGGACGAGCAGTGGCAGGAGTACTGGATGCAGGAGCGGTGGAACTGGTACCGCGACCTCGGCATCCGCGAGGAGAACATCCGCTGGTACGAGCACCCGAAGGAGAAGCTGTCCCACTACTCGAAGCGCACCGCCGACATCGAGTACCGCTTCAACTTCGGCGGCAGTGAGTTCTCCGAGCTCGAGGGCGTCGCCAACCGCACCGACTACGACCTCAAGGCGCACTCCGCGGCCTCCGGCCAGGACCTCCGCTTCTTCGACCAGGAGGCCGGCGAGCACTACACCCCGTACGTCATCGAGCCGGCGGCCGGTGTCAACCGCGCCATGCTCGCCTTCATGCTCGACGCGTACAACGAGGACGAGGCCCCCAACGCCAAGGGCGTCATGGAGAAGCGCACCGTGATGCGCCTCGACCCGCGCCTGGCCCCGATCAAGGTCGCCGTCCTGCCGCTGTCCCGCAACGCGCAGCTGTCGCCGAAGGCCAAGGGCCTCGCCGCCGACCTGCGCAAGTTCTGGAACATCGAGTTCGACGACGCGGGCGCCATCGGCCGCCGCTACCGCCGCCAGGACGAGATCGGCACCCCGTTCTGCGTCACCGTCGACTTCGACACCCTGGACGACAACGCGGTGACCGTGCGCGAGCGCGACACCATGAAGCAGGAGCGCGTCTCCCTGGACCAGATCCAGACCTACCTCGGCAGCCGCCTGCTCGGCTGCTGACGAGCGCCGCAGACGACGACCGGTGGCCCGGTGCGCAACGTGCGCACCGGGCCACCGGTCGTCGTCCCGCCGGCCGCGGTCAGGCTGCCGAGGCCCCGGCATCGGCTTCGGCCGCCGCCTCGGCGGCCCGCCTCTCGCCCTCGGCCTGCGAGCGCTTGCCGTACATCGCGGTCCACACGCCCAGGCAGCCCAGAACCGTGTAGATCATGACCGGGCTGACCACGACCATCGTGTCGGTGTCCACGACGAAGGCCAGGGCGATCCGCACCCCCGCCTCGACGAGGTAGGCGACGCCCCAGACGGTGGTCATCACGGTCATCGTCCGGCGGAAGCCCTCGTACTGCCACAGTCCGTTCCACCAGGCCGTGCTCGCGGGAGTGCCGTCGGTGGCGAACTTGCGTCCGAAGTAGAACATCAGCGGCCGGGGCGCGAGCAGGGTGGCCAGGCAGAGCAGGCCGAACAGCCCGGTGACACCGGAGTCCTTGATCAGCAGGGCGCGGGCCGAGTGCGCGCCGATCAGCGAGACCACCGCCGTGATCACCAGGAAGACCAGGGTGACGACGGCGAACTCGTCGAGCTTGCGGCGCCAGGCCAGGTTGACCGCGCTGTCGAGCACGGGCCACACGCTGCTGAGCAGGAGCGCCGCGAACTCGCTCCAGCCGTGGTCGCGCAGCTGGTGGTACGTGATGATCGGCGCGACCACGTTGAGCCCGATGGTCAGGATCCAGCCGAGGGCGGCAGCGCCGCCCTTGCGTGCCGGAGGCGCGGGTCGTTCTGTCTGAGCTTCTGGTGCGGTCATGGTTCCCCCGTGACGTGCCTGATGAGGCGGTGGGGGAACCGTATGAATCTTGGCTGTGCACGGACAAGCAGGGCGCACCCAAAATGATCACAAAGCCGTGCCGGGCGGCCTGTTCGGGAGGATCCGGCGTGCGTCAGGCGCGCAGGCCCCGGATCACCAGAGCGGTGACCGCCTCGAACTCCGCGGCGATGGTCGGGGAGAACCACTCCGCCGCGTACTGCGGGTCGTGGAAGCGGCCGGTGGCGTCGAAGACCGCACGGGCCGCGGCCGGTACGTCGGGTGCCGCGAGCGAACCGTCGGCGACTCCCTGGGCGATGATCCGGCCCAACTGGTCGATCAGCTCGGTCAGATGCTGCTCCACCGTCCCGCTGTTCTCGGCGAGGAGCACCGTGTACGTCGCGAACAGCTCCGGATCGTCGCCGGCCTTGTGGCGCTTGGCCTCGAACAGCGCCTCCAGCCAGGCCTCCAGCTTGGAGGGCGCGCTCCCGGCGGGAGCCGAGGTGATCTGCTCCAGCATGACGACGCTCTTGGCGAGCCAGCGGTCGGTGACGGCCTCGCGCAGCGCGGCCTTCGAGGGGAAGTGCCGGTAGACGCTGCCGTGGCTGACGCCCAGGGCGCGCGCCACGTCCACCACGGTCGCCTTGGTGGGGCCGAAGCGGCGCAGCACTTCCTCGGTGGTCTCGAGGATGCGGTCGGGGGTGAGGGGCTCGGAGGCAGCGGGTGGCATGGGTACGACCGTACCGCCAGCTCAGTGCTCGCTGTCGAGGTGGGCCATCTGCGCCGCCGGATACCGGTCGCCCGACGCCGCACCGGCGGGCACGGCCTCCTCGATGGCCGCCAGGTCCGCCGGGCTGAGGGTTATATCCATGGCACCCAGTGCCTCGGTGAGACGGTCCCGGCGCCGGGCGCCCACCAGCGGCACGATGTCGTCGCCGCGCGAGAGCACCCAGGCGATGGCGGTCTGGGCGACGCTCACGCCCTTGTCGTCGGCGACCTTGCGCAGGGCGTCGACGAGGTCCAGGTTCCGGTCGAGGTTCTCGCCCTGGAAGCGGGGGCTCATCCCGCGGAAGTCGCCCGGGGCCAGGGCGCGGTCGCGGGTGAAGTGGCCGCTGATCAGGCCGCGGGACAGCACCCCGTACGCCGTGACGCCGATGCCGAGCTCGCGCGCGGTGGGCAGGATCTCCTCCTCGATGCCGCGGGAGATCAGCGAGTACTCGATCTGGAGGTCGGAGATCGGAGCCACTGCGGCGGCCCGGCGCAAGGTGTCGGCGCCGACCTCGGAGAGGCCGATGTGGCGCACGTGCCCGGCCTGGACCGCTTCGGCGATGGCTCCGACGGTCTCCTCGATAGGCACGTCCGGGTCCACGCGGGCGATCCGGTAGACGTCGATGTGGTCCCGGCCGAGCCGCTGGAGGGAGTAGGCGAGGAAGTTCCTGACGGCCTCGGGACGGCCGTCGTAGCCGGTGAAGCCGCCCTCGACCGTGCGCAGCGCGCCGAACTTGACGCTGGTCAGCGCCCGGTCGCGGACCGCTGCGGGTGCCGTGTGCAGGGCTTCGTGGATCAGCAGCTCGTTGTGGCCCATGCCGTAGAAGTCGCCGGTGTCGAGCAGAGCGTTCGCGCCTTCGGGGACGGCGTCCAGGTACGCGTGGATGGTCGCGACGGATTCGGCGCGGTCGGCTTCCCCGTAGAGGGCGGACATCCCCATGCAGCCCAGCCCGAGCGGGAAGACGGAGGGACCGGTGGTGCCGAGGCGCCGGGAGGTGGCGGCGGTGGTGCCGGTAGTCGTGCCGGTGGTGGTCGTGGAGATGTTCTCGTTCTTCGTCATGGAACGAGAATGACATGACGGGTGACAGATTTCAATATCTGTCACCCGTCAGTGTCAGGCGAGGATGCGCAGGACCAGTGCCGCCGCCGCGACCAGCGCGAGGACGGCCGCCGGTGCGAGCTCGTAGTCCTTGACCCGGAGGTGGCTGATGACGGCGCCGATGAAGTAGAGGGTCACGCCGGCCGCGGCGGCCACGCCGAGCGGAGTGACCCACAGGCCGGCGACCAGGCCCATCGCGCCGGCCGCCTTGAGGGTGGCCAGCCGTGGCAGCCAGGAGTCGGGGACCTGGACCTTCTGCATGCTCGCGACGATCTGGTCGTTGCGCTGCAGGGTGAAGGCGGCGGAGGCGGTCAGGACGAGGGCGAGCAGGCCGCCGACGACGGCGTAGGCTATGAACGTGGCAAGCTCCAACGATTGGCAATGTCAGATCATTGAATAGCATCAACGATATGTCGATTGCAATCATTTCTCAGGCGCTACGATGTGGACCATGACGGCAGACCAGGGCGGATCGCACCCCCCGCAGCGACTGGGCCTGCTGCTGGCCTGGCACGGCGCGGTCACCCAGACCCGCATGAAGCACGCCCTGGGCGCGGCCGGGCTCACCCCCCGGCACGCGATGACACTGATGCACCTGGAAGGCGGCCCCATCAGCCAGCGGGCTCTCGCCGACCGGCTGGAGGTCGACCCGAGCGTGCTCGTCGGGGTCCTGAACGACCTGGAGGGCGAAGGCCTCGCCGAGCGCCGCCGCGACCCCGCCGACCGCCGCCGGCACAACGTGGGCATCACTCCCGCCGGGCAGACCGCCCTGGCGAAGACGAACGCCGCCCTCGACGAGGTCGAGGACGGCATGTTCGCGGGCCTGTCGGCCCTGGAGCGCGACCACCTGCGCGCCCTCCTCGACCGGGTCAACACCTCGGCCGACGACTTCGACTGCGGCGAGTAGGGGCCCGCCCGGGCGAGCCCGGCAGCCCGCCGCGACGCCGCTCGGCAGCCCGCCGCGACGCGCTCTAGGTGCGCGGGGACCCCACGGCCGCCGCAGGCCCGCTGCTCTCCTCCAGGGTGCGGGCCGTGCGTTCCGCCGTCCCGCGGGCCCAGCTGCCGCTCGTCGCCGCGCCCACGACCAGCACGAGCAGCCCGCACAGCGTGATGATCCACCAGGCAGGCTGGGCCGCCCCGGAGAAGTCGGCGCCGCTCGCCAGCCCCGCTGCCAGGACCGAGCCGATGACCGCCACGCCCAGCGTGCCGCCCGTCTGCCGGCTGGTGGAGGCGATGGCGGCCGCGACACCCGCCTGGGAGCGCGGCATCCCGGACACCGCCGTATTGGTGATCGGCGCGTTCACCATGCCGAAGCCGAGCCCGAACAGCACGTACCCGGTGAAGAGGAGCGGGTTGGACGTCTCCGCCTCGAACAGGGCGAACAGCAGGCCGCTCGCCGCCATCGCCACCCCCGCGATCAGCAGGCAGATCCGCGGCCCCCGGCTGCCCACCAGCCGCCCCGCCAGCGGCGCGAACAGCACGGTCAGCCCGGCCATCGGCAGCATGTACAGCCCGGCGTGCAGGGCGCTGAGCCCCCGTACGTCCTGGAGGTAGAGGGTGTTCAGGAAGAGGAAGCCGGCCAGCCCGGCGAAGGCGCTGATGGCGATGATCGTCGAGCCGCTGAACGGCGCGCTCCGGAAGAACCGGAGGTCGATCAGCGGCTCCGCGCACCTGGGCTCGTGCACCAGCAGTCCGACGAAGGAGGCGACGGCCACCACCGCGCAGCCCATGATCAGCGGTGAGCGCCAGCCGGCGGCGGGCGCCTCGATGATCCCGTACGTCAGGCTGCCGAGCAGCGCGATGACCAGCACCTGACCCAGCGGGTCCGGGCGGCGCGGACGGGCCGCCCGGGACTCGGGGACGTGGCGCAGGGTCAGCACGAGCGCCGCCAGGCCGATCGGCAGGTTGATCAGGAAGATCGAGCGCCAGCCCACGGTGTCCACCAGCACCCCGCCGATCAGGGGGCCCGCCGCCATGGAGATGCCCCCCACCGCGCCCCACACGCCGATGGCCCGGGCCCGCTCGGCCGGATCGGTGAAGGTGTTGGTGATGATCGACATGGCGACCGGGTTGAGCATCGCGCCGCCGACCGCCTGCACCATCCGGAAGACGATGAGCCAGCCGAGGCTCGGAGCGAGCGAACACAGCAGCGAACCGAGGCCGAAGGCCAGCAGACCGGCGACGAACACCTTGCGGCGGCCGATCCGGTCGGCCGTGGAGCCCGCGAGCATCAGCAGCGAGGCCAGGACGAGCGTGTACGCGTCGATGGTCCACTGGAGCCCCGCGACCGAGGCGTCGAGCTCGCGGCGCATCGACGGGAGCGCGACGTTGAGCACGGTGTTGTCGAGGCTGACGATGAGCAGGCTCATGCAGCAGATCGACAGGACGATCATGCGCTGCCGGTGACTCGGCTCGATCATGCGCCGATGCTACGTCCGCACGACCCCCTCGGCATGCGGGACAATGGGCGGATGACCACGCTCCCCCCGCCTCTCGCGATCGGCCCGCACACCGTGCAGCCCCCCGTGGTGCTCGCGCCCATGGCCGGCATCACCAATGCCCCGTTCCGTACCCTCTGCCGGGAGTTCTCGGGCGGCAAGGGGCTGTTCGTGAGCGAGATGATCACGACCCGCGCCCTGGTCGAGCGCAACGAGAAGACCATGCAGCTGATCCACTTCGACGAGACCGAGAAGCCCCGGTCGATTCAGCTGTACGGGGTCGACCCGGCGACGGTGGGCAAGGCGGTCCGCATGATCGTCGAAGAGGACCGCGCCGACCACATCGACCTCAACTTCGGCTGCCCGGTCCCCAAGGTCACCCGCAAGGGTGGCGGCTCGGCGCTGCCGTACAAGCGCAACCTGCTGCGCGCGATCCTGCGCGAGGCCGTCGCCGGAGCCGGCGACCTGCCGGTGACCATGAAGATGCGCAAGGGCATCGACGACGACCACCTCACCTACCTCGACGCCGGCCGCATCGCCGTCGAGGAGGGGGTCACCGCCATCGCCCTGCACGGGCGGACCACCGCACAGCACTACGGCGGCACCGCCGACTGGGACGCCATCGCGCGGCTCAAGGAGCACGTGCCGGAGATACCGGTACTCGGCAACGGCGACATCTGGTGCGCCGAGGACGCGCTGCGCATGGTCCGAGAGACCGGCTGCGACGGCGTGGTCGTGGGCCGCGGCTGCCTGGGTCGGCCGTGGCTGTTCAACGACCTGGTGGCGGCCTTCGAGGGGCGTCCTGAGGACTTCCACAAGCCCACGCTGCGCGAGGTCGCGCGGACCATGCACCGGCACGCCCAGCTGCTGGGGGAGTGGATCGGCGACGAGACGCGCGGCGTGATCGACTTCCGTAAGCACGTCGCCTGGTACCTGAAGGGCTTCTCGGTCGGTTCCGAGATGCGGAAGAAGCTCGCGGTGACCTCTTCGCTGGCCGAGTTGGACGCTCATCTGAGCGAGCTCGATCTGGATCAAGCATGGCCGGAGAGCGCCGACGGCCCGCGCGGCCGGACGTCCGGAAACAACCGAGTTGTCCTGCCGGACGGCTGGCTGAAGGACCCGTACGACTGCGCGGGTGTGAGCGAGGACGCGGAACTGGACACCTCCGGAGGCTGACAAATCGCCCTCCGTGGTGCGTGATATACGCCACGCATGGGAGAGGTTTCGCTCAGATGAGCAGCTAAGTCACGGGTAAGACTTTCAAAGGGTGGCACTGGGTGCCACCCTTTGTGCGTTCAAGACTTGAACGCAAATGTATCGATGATCGCTCATCCGAGCGTAAACAAGCCTCAGGAGTCCCCTCACCCTTCGGGATCTGAACGCTGTGGGTGCGTTCTGGTTACCCCTGAGTTACTTTCGATCTGCTGGCGCACGGGTGGTTACAGCCGTATGACGGCCAAGTGGACGTACCCAGAAGCCTTCGATCTGGGTATGTTCCTGGCCGTCAGGGCAGCCACCGAGCCTCGAGGAGTCGAGACCCGTGTCGGAAAACAAAGATCAGAAGTTCGTCTACGACTTCACCGAGGGCAACCGCGACCTCAAGGACCTTCTCGGCGGCAAGGGAGCCAACCTCGCCGAGATGACCAACCTGGGTCTGCCGGTCCCTCCCGGCTTCACCATCACCACCGAGGCCTGCAAGGTCTACCTCGAGAGCGGCTCGGCCCCGGCCGCGCTGCGCGACGAGGTCAGCGCCCACCTTGCGGCCCTCGAGTCGAAGATGGGCAAGAAGCTCGGGCAGTCGGACGACCCGCTGCTGGTCTCCGTGCGTTCCGGCGCCAAGTTCTCGATGCCCGGCATGATGGACACCGTCCTGAACATCGGCCTCTCCGACGAGTCCGTCGTCGGCCTCGCCTCCCAGGCCGGTGACGAGCGCTTCGCGTGGGACTCGTACCGCCGCCTGATCCAGATGTTCGGCAAGACCGTCCTCGGCGTCGAGGGCGAGCTCTTCGAGGACGCCCTCGACGAGGCCAAGGCCGCCAAGAAGGTCACCGTCGACACCGACCTCGACGCCGCCGACCTGAAGAAGCTCGTCAAGGTCTTCAAGAAGATCGTGGCGAAGGAGGCCGGCCGCGAGTTCCCGCAGGACGCCCGCGAGCAGATGGACCTCGCCGTCGAGGCCGTCTTCAACTCGTGGAACACCGACCGGGCGAAGCTGTACCGCCGCCAGGAGCGCATCCCGAGCGACCTGGGCACCGCGGTCAACATCTGCTCCATGGTCTTCGGCAACCTGGGCCCGGACTCCGGCACCGGCGTCGCCTTCACCCGCGACCCCGCCAGCGGCCACGCGGGCGTCTACGGCGACTACCTGCAGAACGCCCAGGGCGAGGACGTCGTCGCGGGCATCCGCAACACCGTGCCGCTCGCCGACCTGGAGGCCATCGACAAGGCCTCCTACGACCAGCTCATGACGATCATGACGACGCTGGAGACCCACTACAAGGATCTCTGCGACATCGAGTTCACCATCGAGCGCGGCCAGCTGTGGATGCTGCAGACCCGTGTCGGCAAGCGCACCGCCGGCGCCGCCTTCCGCATCGCCACCCAGCTCGTCGACCAGGGCCTGATCGACGAGGCCGAGGCCCTCCAGCGCGTCAGCGGCCACCAGCTGGCCCAGCTGATGTTCCCGCGCTTCGACGAGGGCGCCAAGACCACCCTGCTCGGCCGCGGCATCGCCGCCTCCCCGGGCGCGGCGGTCGGCAAGGCCGTCTTCGACTCCTACACGGCCGTCAAGTGGTCCCGCTCCGGCGAGAAGGTCATCCTGATCCGCCGCGAGACCAACCCCGACGACCTGGACGGCATGATCGCCTCCGAGGGCATCCTGACCTCGCGCGGCGGCAAGACCTCCCACGCGGCCGTCGTCGCCCGCGGCATGGGCAAGACCTGTGTCTGCGGCGCCGAGGAGCTCGACGTCGACACCAAGCGCCGCCGCATGACGGTCGGCGACACGGTCATCGAAGAGGGCGACGTCGTCTCCATCGACGGCTCCACCGGCAAGGTCTACCTCGGTGAGGTACCCGTCGTACCGTCCCCGGTCGTCGAGTACTTCGAGGGCCGCATGCACGCCGGCGCCGACGACGCCGACGAGCTCGTCGCCGCCGTGCACCGGATCATGGCCTACGCGGACCGCGTCCGCCGCCTGCGGGTGCGCGCCAACGCCGACAACGCCGAGGACGCGCTGCGCGCCCGCCGCTTCGGCGCCCAGGGCATCGGCCTGTGCCGCACCGAGCACATGTTCCTCGGTGAGCGCCGCGAGATGGTCGAGCGACTGATCCTCGCCGACACCGACGACGAGCGCGACCAGGCACTCAGTGCCCTGCTGCCGCTCCAGAAGAAGGACTTCATCGAGCTGTTCGAGGCGATGGACGGCCTGCCCGTCACGGTCCGCCTGCTCGACCCGCCGCTGCACGAGTTCCTGCCCGACATCACCGAGCTGTCGGTGCGCGTCGCCCTCGCCGAGTCCCGCAAGGACGCCAACGAGAACGACCTGCGCCTGCTCCAGGCCGTCCACAAGCTGCACGAGCAGAACCCGATGCTGGGTCTGCGCGGTGTCCGCCTGGGCCTGGTCATCCCCGGCCTGTTCGCCATGCAGGTCCGGGCGATCGCCGAGGCCGCGGCCGAGCGCAAGAACGCCAAGGGCGACCCCCGCGTCGAGATCATGATCCCGCTCGTGGGCACCGTGCAGGAGCTGGAGATCGTCCGCGAGGAGGCCGACGCGGTCATCGCCGAGGTCGAGGCCGCCACCGGCACCACCCTCAAGCTCTCCATCGGCACCATGATCGAGCTGCCGCGCGCCGCCCTGACGGCCGCCCAGATCGCCGAGGCCGCGCAGTTCTTCTCCTTCGGCACGAACGACCTGACCCAGACGGTGTGGGGCTTCTCCCGCGACGACGTCGAGGCCAGCTTCTTCACCGCCTACCTGGAGAAGGGCATCTTCGGGGTCTCGCCCTTCGAGACCATCGACAAGGACGGCGTCGGCTCCCTCGTGCGCTACGCGGTCGAGCAGGGCCGGGCCACCCGTCCCGACCTCAAGCTCGGCGTCTGCGGCGAGCACGGCGGCGACCCCGAGTCCGTCCACTTCTTCCACGAGGTCGGCCTCGACTACGTCTCCTGCTCGCCCTTCCGGATTCCGGTGGCGCGCCTGGAGGCCGGTCGTGCGGCCGCCGAGGCGAAGGGCAGCGACAGCCGCTGACCCCGCCGGCCCCACAGGGGCCCCATAGACCGCGCCTGTCCCCGGGTTCCCTGACTGCCCGGGGGCGGGCGCGCCTCAATTTTTTTGTTCAACAAGTCTTTACGCCAGCAGGCGGTGGACGGATCCCCACCCGTCCACCGCCGCTGTCATTCTGCCGGGCACGTCGGCGCTTCCCAGTGCGACCGACCGCCAGGCCCCGCAAAGCCCCCCACGGCCTTCGCGGAGCGTTTCGGTCGCACCGGAGTGTGCCCGGCGGAGTACAGGATTTCGGTTGTCACGCCCCTGCCGAAAGGGGTTTCAACTGTGGCCGAAAGGGCGTGGTGACCACGTGTGACTGCGTGCATACTCATGGGGCGGGGGGATTGCGGTTGCACAGGTGGGGGTTCGGTGCTGCGTATCCATTTCACTGGAGTGGACCTGGCACGCGTACGGATGGCAGGGCGTCCCGATGCGTTGTGGGAAACGATTCTCAGCTTTCACCGCTTAAGAGACCGGCGCGATGCCCGGTTGTTCGGTGAATGGCGTACGGAAACCCGGAGCAGGTTGAATAGTGAAACACGCACGCTCGGTATGCTCATACCGAGTCGCGGTTATTTCCCCGATTTCTTGACCCCTGTGGAGGGGCAGTACGGGTGGGACGTGGGCCTCGACGCGCTGCGCGGGATCCGTCCCGAGCGCATGCGCCGTGAGCTCCAGCTGCTGGGTGCCGGAGCGCCCGTGACACCGCGGCTGCGGGACTTCATGGAGGGCGGCACCAAGCAGCTCCCGAGGCTGATGGGCGAGCTGCGCGCGTACCACCGGGCCGCCGTGGAGCCGTACTGGACCCACATACAGGCCCAGATAGAAGCCGAACGGGCGGCACGCGGCCGCGCGTTGCTCGACGGCGGCGCCGACGAGCTGTTGGCCTCGCTGCCGCCCATGCTGCGCTGGCGGGCCCCGGTGCTGGAGTGCGACTATCCAGTGGACCGCGACGTACGGCTGCGGGGGCGCGGGCTGCTGCTCCAGCCGTCCTTCTTCTGCCGGCGCACCGCGGTGACCCTCCACGACCCGGAGCTGCCGCCGGTGCTGGTCTACCCGGCCGCCGCGCAGCTGGCCTCCGCCCCGGGCAGCGGCGAGGCCACCCGGCCCGCGGAGGAGCAGCGCCAGCGCACGCTGGGCAAGCTGGTCGGGCACACCCGCTCGGTCGTGCTGCGGGCCATAGGGGACGGTGCGACCACCAGCGAGCTGGCCCGCCGGGCCGGGGTCTCGCTGGCCTCCGCCAGCCAGCACGCCTGCGTGATGCGCGAGGCGGGCCTGGTCACCACCCTGCGCCGCGGCAACGCGGTCCTGCACACCGTGACCCCGCTGGGAGCCGCGCTCCTCAAGGGCGGGGCCGTGGCCTCGTGAACGCCGCCGCACCCCGACGGGTTCGACCCGTCGGGGTGCGGCCGGTCGTGCGGGCGCGGCGCTTCCTCCCGGGGCTCCGCGCCGGACCCCGGCCCCCGCGCCTCGAACTCCCCCAGCTACCGCTGGGAGGTGCCCCTGGCGGGGCTAGACCCGGAACGGGCCCGTCACCTCGTAGGTGATGCCGCCGGATGAGCTGCCGCTCGTACCCCGCTGGCTGGAGAAGTAGAGCCGGTTGCCGGCGGGCGAGAAGGCCGGGCCGGTGATCTCCGAGGAGGACTGTCCGGTGATCCGCAGGAAGGGCGCCACCACGTCGTCCGGGGTGATCACGCAGATCTCCATGTTGCCGCCGTCCTCGGCGACGTACAGGTCGCCGTACGAGGAGCCGGTGACGTTGTCGACGCCCGTCAGCGGGGCCGCGCCGCCGGGCACGAGCGAGTCGTCGTAGGCCAGCTCGTACGTGTTGTTCGTGAGGTTGAGCTGCCAGACCCGGTTGTCGCCCTTGGTGGTGAACCAGACGGTGTCGTTGGCGTAGTGGCAGCCCTCGCCGCCGTTGAACTTCTTGGAGCCGGAGACCTGGCTGCGGGTCGCCGTCGGGGAGCCGTCCGGGTCCGGGACGTTCTGCCAGGTGAAGGAGCCGGAGGTGGCCGTTCCGGCCTTGAGGACCTGGAGGGTGCCGGAGGAGAGGTTGCCCCAGGTGGTGGGGATGAAGCGGTAGAAGCAGCCGCTCGTCTCGTCCTCCGTCAGGTAGATCACCTGCCGGACCGGGTCCGCCGCGGCCGCCTCGTGCTTGAAGCGGCCCATCGCCGGGCGCTGGACGGCCGCGTTCACGCCGTACGGGTCGGTCTCGTAGACGAAGCCGCGGTCGACCTCCTCGCAGGACAGCCAGGTGTTCCAGGGGGTCTTGCCGCCCGCGCAGTTCTGCCGGGTGTTCGAGAGGATCCGGTAGGCGCCGGTGACGGTGCCGGAGGAGTTGAACTTCACCGCGCTCGCGCCGCCGGAGGGGTTGATCTCCGAGTTGGACACGTAGATCCAGCCCGAGCCGTCGGTGTAGCAGGCGCCGCCGTCGGGGGCGCTGTGCCAGGTGTACGAGGTGCCGCTGACGGTCTGGCCCGAGCGGGCGATCACCCGGCTGGTGAAACCGCTCGGGAGCATGATGCCGTTGGCGTCGGCGGCACCGAGCGCCCCGTAGGGTCCGGCCCCGGGCTGGGCGGGTGCCGCATAGGCCGCCCCGTGCATCAACGTGCCGCCGAAGGCGGCGGCCGACGAACCGATCACAGCGCCGCGCAGGAAGGTACGACGTTCCACGGTCACTCCTGTGGGAGGAAGGCCCCGCGGCCGGTCGGACGCGGGGTCGCACGCGTCGAGGAACCTAGGAGACGCCAGTTGACGTGGCGCCAAATCCTCATTACGCCCGAGCGACCGGTCGGCGTTCAATCCTTCGGCGGAGATTTCCCGGACGCCCGGGCTTTCTTTCCCGAGGGCCTTCCGGACCTCCGCGGCGTCTCCGCGGCCGGATTCCCGTGGGCCTGGTCTCCGCGTGGCCTACGGCGTTCGCACAGCGCCGCGTCCGCGAAGACTCGCGACATCTGCGCCCGCGCCGCGGCGCGCCCGGCGGATCACACCGACCAGTTCCGGCCTGTCTCGGCCGCCGGGGTTTAGGAGGTGCCCGCACGCGGTGGCGAGAATTGGCCCATGGCGGGACCTTGTGCCCTGGGAAGGCGCCGGGCGGAGGAGGACCGTGGAGGCATGAACCGCTTCGCCGCCGACATCTCGGGCCGTGCCGACCTCGACATCGTGCTGCGGCGCTTCTACACGGCCGCCTTCGCCGACCCGCGGATCGGTCCGTTCTTCACCCCCATCGCGGGCACGGACCTGGACGTCCACCTGCCCCGCATCACCGACTTCTGGGAGCGGGCCCTCTTCCGCACCGCCCCGTACCGGCGCAACGCCTTCGCCCCGCACGCCGCGCTGCATGCGGTGCGCGCACTGACCGCCGCCGACTTCGGCCGCTGGGTGCAGCTGTGGCACGCGACGATCGACGGACTGCACAGCGGGCCGAACGCCGAGCGGGCCAAGGCCCAGGGCGAGCGGATCGCACTGACCCTCCACCGGCGCCTCGTCGGACCGGACGCCGACCTGCGGGGCGAAGGCACCACCGGCTTCGTCCCCCTCGCGGCACTGGAGCTGCGCTCGGCGGCCTGACCTGCGGTTTCGTCGTCCCGAAAGAAAACCTCAGAAAAATTCGCGAGCAGCGATGAGTTTCCCGAGGCCCCGCGGTCTACCTCTCGAAAGCACCGATCGAGCACCGATCGAGCACCGATCGAGCACCGAGCACCGAGCAGCAAGAGAGAGGGACCTCGATGTCCGCGACCATGATCTTCGTCAACCTGCCCGTCAAGGACCTGGACGCCAGCAAGGCCTTCTGGGGCAAGCTGGGCTACTCCTTCAACGCCCAGTTCACCGACGAGAACTGTGCCTCGATGGTCATCAGCGACACCATCGTCGCGATGCTCCTGACCGAGGCCCGCTACAAGGACTTCACCCACAAGGAGATTGCGGACGCCACGAAGACGTCCGAGGTCCTGCTGTGTCTGAGCGCCGAGAGCCGCACCGCCGTCGACGAGCTGGTGGACGGGGCCCTGGCGGCCGGCGCCACCGAACCCCGCCCGGCCCAGGACCACGGCGTCATGTACGGCCGGGCCTTCGACGACCTCGACGGCCACACCTGGGAGATCATGTGGATGGACCCGGCCGTGATCCAGAAGCAGGCCTGACCGGCCGGCCCGCCCCTGCAGGTCAGGAGGTCGCGGCGGTCCGCACCGGGTAGGTGCGGACCGCCACCTCCTCATCGTCCAGGCAGCGCCCCGTCTCCAGGTCGAAGCGCTGCTTGAGCAGCGGAGAGGCCACGAAGGGCCGGCCCGCCGCCGCCCCCACCAGGCCGCGCGAGAGCACCTGCGCGCCGGTGAAGGGGTCCTGGTTGCCGATGGCGTACGCCCGCCCCGCACGGTCGACGAACACCGCGGCCTGGCTCCCGTCGGGCAGCAGCGCCGCGACCCCGCGCCCGGGGACGAGCGCGGACAGCTCGCACACCGTCAGCCAGCCCTGCGCCACTTGCAGTTCCACGGTCATCGGACGGCACCTCCTATGGTCAGGACGGCCAGGTCGGGCTTGACCTGGTCGCGCTCGGGGACGAACTTCACGGTCGGGTCGGGGGCGCCGGGCGCGTTCACGAAGGACACGAACCTGCGCAGCCGCTCCGGGTCCTGGAGCGTCTCGGCCCACTCGTCCCGGTAGTGCGCCACGTGGTCGGCCATCAGGGACTCCAGCTCCGCGCACAGCCCCAGCGAGTCGTGCACGACCACGTCCCGCAGGTGGCCCAGGCCGCCCTCCAGCCGCTCCAGCCAGGTGGAGGTCCGCTCCAGCCGGTCGGCGGTGCGGATGTAGAACATCAGGAACCGGTCGATCAGCCGGATCAGTTCCGCGTCCGACAGGTCCTGCGCGAGGAGGTCGGCGTGGCGCGGGGTGGCGCCGCCGTTGCCGCCCACGTAGAGGTTCCAGCCGCTCGCCGTCGCGATGACCCCGAAGTCCTTGCTCTGCGCCTCCGCGCACTCGCGGGCGCAGCCGGACACCGCCGACTTGAGCTTGTGCGGGGCGCGCAGCCCCCGGTAGCGCAGCTCCAGGTCGATGGCCATCCGCACGCTGTCCTGGACGCCGTAGCGGCACCAGGTCTGCCCCACGCAGGACTTCACCGTCCGCAGCGCCTTCCCGTAGGCGTGCCCGGACTCGAAGCCGGCGTCGACGAGCCGCGCCCAGATCCGCGGGAGCTGGTCCACGCTCGCGCCGAACAGGTCGATGCGCTGCCCGCCGGTGATCTTCGTGTAGAGGCCGAAGTCGCGGGCCACCTCGCCGATCACGATCAGCTTGTCGGGGGTGATCTCACCGCCGGGGATCCGCGGCACGACCGAGTACGAGCCGTTGCGCTGCATGTTCGCGAGGAAGTGGTCGTTGGTGTCCTGCAGGGCGGCCTGCTCCCCGTCCAGGACGTAGCCGCTCGCGCCGAGGGTGGCCGCGAGCGAGGCGATGATCGAGCCGACGGCCGGCTTGCAGACCTCGCAGCCGTCGCTGCCGCGGGCTTCGGGGCGGCCGTGGTTGTCGAGGATCTGCTCGTACGAGGTCAGCCGGCGGGTGCGGACGATCTCGTAGAGCTCGGCGCGGGTGTACGGGAAGCAGCCGCACAGCCCCTTGTCGGCGGCGGCCGGGAGCAGCTGCCCGATCACCTTGACGCAAGAGCCGCAGCCGGTGCCCGCCTTGGTGCACTTCTTGACCTCGGGCAGGGTGGAGCAGGCGGTGATGGCCTTCTTCGTGACGTTGTGGCAGGAGCAGATCACCGCGTGGTCGGGGAGGGCGGACGGGCCGAGCGCGACGGGCGCGCCGACCCCCGCGGGCAGGACCAGCTGCTCGGGGGCGACGGGCGGGACGCTGCCGGTGAGCGGGCGCAGCAGGCCGTAGGCGTCGGCGTCGCCGACCAGGACACCGCCGAGGAGGACCCCGTCGGGGGAGACCACCAGCTTCTTGTAGACGCCGGAGCGGGAGTCGGACCAGACGACGTCGAGGCTGTCGGGGGCGGTGCCGTGGGCGTCGCCGAAGGAGGCCACGTCCACGCCGAGCAGCTTCAGCTTGGTGGAGAGGTCGGCTCCGGTGAACTCCTTCTCGCGGCCCAGCAGGTCGTCGGCGGCGGTCTCGGCCATCTCGTAGCCGGGGGCGACCAGCCCGTAGACGCGGCCGTCGACTGCCAGGGCGCACTCGCCGATGGCGTAGACGTGCGGGTCGGAGGTCAGACAGCGGGCGTCGACCGCGATGCCGCCGCGCTCGCCGACGTCCAGCCCGGCGTCGCGGGCCAGCTGGTCGCGGGGGCGGACGCCGGCGGAGAAGACGACGAGCTCGGTGTCGACCGTCGAGCCGTCGGAGAGCCGCATTCCGCTGACGTGGCCGTCCTCGCCGGTCACCACCTCCTGGGTGCCGACACCGGTGTGGACGGTGAGGCCCATGGACTCGATGGTGCGCAGCAGGGCGGCGCCGCCGCCCTCGTCGACCTGGACGGGCATCAGGCGCGGGGCGAACTCGACGATGCGGGCGGCGAGGCCGAGCCCCTGGAGGGCGCCGGCGGCCTCCAGCCCGAGGAGTCCGCCGCCCACGACCGCGCCGGTGGTCTTGTCCTTCGCGTACTCCTCGATGGCGAGGAGGTCCTCGATGGTGCGGTAGACGAAGCAGCCGGGGGCGTCCTTGCCGGGGACGGGCGGCACGAAGGGGTAGCTGCCGGTGGCCAGGACCAGCACGTCGTACGGGAACACCCGCCCCGAGCGGGAGGTGACGGTGCGGGCGGCGCGGTCGACGTGCTCGGCCGGGTCGTCGAGGTGGAGGGCGATGCCGTGCTGCTCCATGAACCCGGCGGGCGTCATGGACAGGTCCTCGGGGGTGCTGCCGGAGAAGTACGAGGTCAGGTGCACGCGGTCGTAGGCGGGCCGGGGCTCCTCGCAGAGCACGGTGATCCGGTGCGTGGCGGTGATCCCGCGCTCGGCGAGCGCTTCGAGGTAGCGCTGGCCGACCATGCCGTGCCCGATGAGCACGATCGTGGGCGAGGGCTCGGTCATGTCAGTGGCCTCCGTCGTCGGTGAGCAGGTGGAACAGGTCGTGCGGTGGTTCCCCGCCCTCCCAGGTGCGGGCGAGGGCGCCCACCGTGGAGAGCTCGCCGAGCAGCACCCCGCCGACGAGGAGGTCGCCGCGCAGGACGACCTTGCGGTAGGTCCGCCGGGTGGCGTCGGCGAGGCGGACCACGTCGTCGCCGGGGCGGGGGGTGGTCTCGCCGAAGGCGGCGAGGTCGAGGGAGCCGGTGCCGGCTCCGCCGAGGGTGAGGCGGGTCAGGGCGCGGGTGCCGGTGTACGGCGCGGGAGCCCCGCCGAGGACGGCGGCGAGGGCGTCGGCCTGCTCCAGGGCGGCGCCGGCCAGGCCGTACACCTGCCCGGCGTGCTCGGCGCAGTCGCCGATGGCGTGGATGCGGGGGTCGCTGGTGCGCAGGTGGTCGTCGACCACGATGCCGGTGCGGACGTCCAGGCCGGCGGCCTGGGCGAGGCCGGTGCGGGGGCGTACGCCGCACGCGAGGACGACGACGTCGGCCTCCAGCCGGTAGCCGTCGGCGAGCTCGACGCCGGTGACCTTGCGCGGAGCGCCCGCGCCGCGCCGTGCGCCGGGCTCCGCCCGGACCCGGTGCTCGAACGCCGGCCGGGCTGAAGAACCAGCCCCGCCGGCGTTCGAGGCGCGGGGTCCGGGGCGGAGTCCCGGCAGCGGAGCCGCAGGTGGTCCTGTCGTGACGAGCCCGCGGACCCGGCATTCGGTGTGGATCTCCACGCCGAGTTCGGTCAGGTGCGCCGCCAGCAGGGCGGAGGCGTCGGCGTCCAGGTGGCGTTCCATCAGGCGCTCGCCCTGCTGGGCCAGGACCACCAACGCTCCGCGCGCGGCGAGCGCCCGGGCGGCGGAGACGCCCAGCAGGCCCCCGCCGATGACCACCGCCCGCACCCCGGGGCGTACGGCCGCCGAGAGGGCCAGGCAGTCGTCCATCGTGCGGAAGGCGTGGACCCCGTCCGGGAGGTCCCGCCCCTCGGGCTCGAACAGCCCGCGCAGGGGCGGGAGCACCGCGTTCGAACCGGTGGCCAGCACCAGCGTGTCGTAGGGGGCCACCGTGCCGTCGTCGCAGTGCACGGCCCGCTCCGCCCGGTCGACGCGCACCGCCCGGACCCCGCGCCGCAGCGCCGGGCCGGGGGCCGGGAGGGCGGTCACCTCCGGCGCGTACCGCCCTGCCAGGACTTCGGCGAGCAGGACCCTGTTGTACGGGACGTGGGACTCCTCGCCGAGGACGGTCACCGCCGCGGCCGGGCCCAGCCGGTCCGCGAGCCGCAGGCCCGCGAGGCCGCCGCCGATCACCACCACACGCTTTTCCGAGGTCATGCCATGAGGGTGCGCGGCCGCTGTTTCCCCGCCGCATCGCTCCTGTTACCCGGACGGAACGCCGACCTCAGCGCCCGGTTTAAGGGTCGGTGAGGCCTTCCTCAAGGCCGCCTTAAAGGCCGTCGAGGCCGCTCCGGGGGCCCTTAGCGTGATCCGCATGCGAGATGCGGCGGTGCGGGTCAGGAGCGGGATCCTGGGCGGGGCGGGGGTGGTGTTCCTGCTCTGGGCGGTGCAGGTCCGGCCCTCGGCGCGGCCCGACGCGCTCTTCGCCACCGCCGCGCACCTGACCGGTCTGCTGGCCGGTTACGGGGTGCTGGTGCTGCTCTTCCTGATGGCCCGGGTGCCCGCGGTCGAGCACGGGGTCGGCGCCGACCGGCTCGCCCGCTGGCACGCGTTCGGCGGCCGCCACGTCCTACTCCTGTGTTTCGGGCACGGACTCTTCGCCCTGCTGGGGTACGCCGTGCACACGGGGGCCGATCTGGTCCGCGCCGTCCGGGAGCTGCTCGGCTACCCCGCCCTGGCCGCCGCCGCGGCCGGGACCGTCCTCCTGGCCGCGGTCGGTGCGACTTCCGCCCGGGCCGTACGCCGCCGGATGTCGTACGAAACCTGGCGCGGGGTGCACCTGCTCGTATACCTCGCCGCCGCGCTCGGCTTCGGGCACCAGCTGGCCGGGCCCGACCTCGCCGCCGCGGCCTGGTTCTGGGCGCTCGCCCACACCGTGGTCGCGGTGCTGCTGCTCTGGTACCGCGCCGTGGTGCCCGTACGGCAGGCCCTGCGGCACGCGCTGCGGGTCGCGGAGGTCCGCTTCGAGGGGCCCGGGGTCGTCTCCGTCGTCGTCCGGGGCGAGCACTTGGCGGAACTGCGGGCGGAGCCGGGCCAGTTCCTGCGCTGGCGGTTCCTGCAGCGGGGGCTGTGGCCGACCGCGCTGCCGTTCTCGCTGTCCGCGCCGGTCCGCGGGAACACGCTGCGGATCACCGTGAAGGGGCTCGGCGGCCACTCCCGCCGCATCCGCCGGCTGCGTCCCGGCACGCGGGTCCTCGCCACCGGGCCGTTCGGGGCGCTGACCGCGGCCCGGCGGACCCGGACCAAGGTGCTGCTGATCGCGGGCGGGGTCGGGATCACCCCGATGCGGGCCCTGTTCGAGACGCTGCCGGGCGGTCCCGGGGACATCACCCTGCTCTACCGGGCGGGCACCGAGGAGCACCTGGTGCTGCGGGCCGAGCTGGAGGCCATCGCCGCCGAGCGGCGGGCCGGGCTGCACTACCTGCTCGGGCCGTCGGGCGCCGCCTACGACCCGCTGGCCCCGCAGGCGCTGGCCGCGCTGGTGCCCGACCTGGCCGAGCACGACGTCTACCTGTGCGGGCCGCCGGGGATGGCCGAGGCGACCCGGGCCGCGCTGCTGCGGGCCGGGGTGCCGGCCGGGCGGATCCACTCGGAGTGCTTCAGCTTCTGAGCCGCGCCGGGTGCGCCCGGTCCGCGCGACCGGCGTACGCCGCCGTCCCCCGCCGCATCCATGGCCCCCCTGCGTCCCCGAGGAGTTCCCGCCCCATGCGCCACCCGCTGCACGTCGCCCTGTCCGTACCCGTCGGAGTACCGGCCCCGGCCCCGACCCCGGCGACGGCCGCCCGGCACCGCAAGCCGCGCAGGCCCTCGCCGGTGCGGAGCGCGCTGGCCGCGCTGGCCCTCGTACCCCCGGCGGGGCGGCTCGCGGCGGGGCTGGGGGCGGCGAGCGTGCTGGCCGCCACTGTGCTCACGGCGGTCGTGGACCCGGCCGCTCCGGTGGCTCCGGACCGGGTTCCGGCCCGGCAAAGCTCAACCTTTGCGCAAGTTTCAGGGAATTGAATGGTCACTGCACCCAACAGCTCCATAGGGTCGGTTCGTGCCTGACATATCAACGACCATGATCATCGTGCTGTGCGTGGCGGCCGCGGCGGCGGGCTGGATCGACGCGGTGGTCGGCGGCGGCGGCCTGCTGCTCCTGCCCGCACTCCTGCTGGGCCTGCCCAACGCGCACCCCGCCACCGTCCTCGGCACCAACAAGGCGGTGGCCATCGTCGGCACCGCCGGCGCGGCCGTGACGTACGTCCGCAAGGCCCCGGTGGACGTGAAGCTGGCCGTCCGCATCGGCCTGGCGGCGCTCGCCGGATCGATGGGCGGCGCCGCGCTCGCGGGTGGCATCAGCAAGGACGCGCTCCGCCCGATGATCATGGTGGTGCTCGTGATCGTCGCCGGGTTCGTGCTCTTCCGGCCCGGCTTCGGCACCGCGCCCTCCACCTCGCCCGTCAGCCGCGCCCGGGTGCTGCTCGCCATCGGGCTCGCCGGCCTCGGCATCGGCTTCTACGACGGCCTCATCGGGCCGGGCACCGGCACCTTCCTGGTGCTCGCGCTCACCGCCCTGCTCCACCTCGACCTGGTCACCGCCTCCGCCACCGCCAAGATCGTCAACTGCTGCACCAACGCGGGGGCGCTCGCGATGTTCGCCTACCAGGGCATGGTGCTGTGGCAGCTGGCCGCGCTGATGGCGGTGTTCAACCTGGCCGGCGGCATGATCGGCGCCCGGATGGCGCTCAAGAAGGGCAGCGGCTTCGTCCGCGGGGTGCTGCTGACCGTGGTCGGCGCACTGGTGGTCAAGCTCGGCCTGGAGCAGTGGGGCTGACCGGCCGGAGCCGCTCAGTACGTCCCGGTGAGGTGGGCGAAGACGACCACGTTGCCGCGGTAGCCCGTACGCGGTGAGAATCCGCCGCCGCAGGTGATCACCCGTAGCTCGGCGCGCGACGAAGGGCCGTACACGCGGGTGTCGGGGAAGGTCTTGGCGTCGTGGACCTCGACCGCGTGGACCGTGAACACGGCCGTGCGCCCGTCCGCGCGCGGGACCTCGATCGCGGCCCCGCGGCGCAGCGCGCCCAGGTGGTAGAAGACCCCCGGCCCGGCGGAGTCGTCCACGTGCCCGGCGATCACGGCGGTGCCGGTGGCGCCCGGGGTGGTGCCCTCGCGGTACCAGCCGGCGAGGTCCCGCCGGTCGGGCGGGGGCACTTCGAGGTGGCCGCCCCGGTCCAGCCCGAGCCCGACCAGCGGGGCGTCCACCTGGATGGAGGGGATCCTGATCCGGCCGGGCGGCGAGCCGGGGAGCGGGGCGATGCCGGGGCCGACGACCCCGGCGGCGGTCAGGGCCTCGGCCGGGGAGGGCAGCGGCGGCCCCACCGGCTCCCGGGAACCGCTGGTCACGAGCCAGATGCCGATGCAGGCGGCGAGCGCGACGAGTCCCCCGTGGCGGGCGGTCGGGCGGAAGTCGCCGGCCATGAAGAACCCCTCCGCCTCTCGTCCGAGGTGACTGGCCGTCGCCCGGCCCCGCGAACGGGGGGGGGACCTCGCGGGGCGGGCGACGGGGGACGGTACCGGTCGGACCGCGGCCTCAGCCGCGGTGGGCGTCCGTCAGCTCCGCGTGCCGCTCGCCCGGCGACGCAGGAGCCAGGTACCGCCGACGGTGGTCGCGGCCAGTACGGCCGCTCCCGCCGCGATCTTGGCGGGGTCGGTCGTGGTGGTCGTCCCACCGCCCACCCCGGAGTTGACGTGGCCCTGCGGGCCGCGTTCGGTGACCACCAGGTCGCCCGTCGCGAACTTGCCGTTCGCGCACGTCGCGCCGATGCCGTAGGTGCCGGGCCGGGTGCCGCGGGCCACCTGGAACTGCCCCACGACCACCTCCTTGTGGGTGCCCGGAACCAGCTTGAACCGGCCGCCGCCGACCGTGGTGGCATCGCCGTCGGCGTGGCTTCCCGGGCCGCAGGCCGTGGTGTTCACGGTGACGGTCGCGCCGGGGGCCGCCGACTTCGGCCAGACCTCCAGCGCGGCGAAGTCCCCGGGCGCGAAGCCCACCATGCCGAGGTCCGCGGCGGCGACCGCGCCGGCGACCGGGCCGGTGAACGCGACGGCGGTCAACGCGGTCGCGGTCAGCACGTGTGCGGTACGTCGGCGCATGGGACTCTCCCTGAAGACACGGGGTCGTGTATCCGAGGAAACCCGCCCCGCCCGGAGCGCGCCTGCTGATGTCCCGTCAGGTATGCCCCATTGCCTCCTGCCGCGGTTCGTTCGCGCAGGTCACCATGAGTGTGGAGCCATCCGGGCCACCCGCGCCGTCCGGGTGACCGGATGACCCGTACGGCCGCCGAGCGCCGCCGGGCGCCGACGGCGGACGCGCATCGAGGGCGGCCGGGCGCAGCCTCAGGCCGGCGGGAGCGTCACCGTGGTCGCCGCACCGCCGCCACGCGGGTTGGCGAGCCCGGCCCGCGCACCGATGACCTGCGCCTGCCCGGACGCCGGGAGCCGCTTCACGGGGTCTTCCTCCCGCCCCCGGCGGGAGGGGAGGCCGCCCCGGTCCCCTCGGCGTCGCAGTCGGGGCCGGACTTGCGCAAGCGCCGCTCGTCGTTGACGACCGTCATCCGGTGCCCGTCCCAGTGGTAGCGCACGGCCTGTTCCGAGCCGTCGTCGGCGGCGATGCGGACCAGCAGGTCGGTTCCGATGGTCTCGGCGGCCAGCTGCCGACCGATCGTGAACAGGACGGAGACGATGCTGTCCCCGGCCACCGCGTAGACGCTCAACGCCGAGCGGCCGGCAGGGCGGCGGCGAAGCGGCGGCGCGAAGGGGTCATGGACGTAGAACCGTGAGGTCGGAGGGGTGTGATCCGACGCTGAACGGCCCGGGTCACGGGCACCGGGACGTTGTGTAACAGCGGTGCGTACGGTGGGGGGGACGCAGCGAAGTCGGGACTTTCGGCCCGGCCGCGGAGCGCTGCGCCATACCCGAGGGAGGGCTCCGTGACATCGGTCGAACGGCCGCAAGAGACGACCACCGCCGAGCTCCCGTTCTTCGTGTACGGGACCCTGCGCCCCGGCGAGGTCAACCACGACCTGTTCCTGCGCGGCCGCACGGCCTCCGAGGAGCCCGCCACCCTCCCGGACGCTGTCCTCTACGACGGCCCGGGCTATCCGTACGCGGTCCACCGGCCGGGCACCGCCGTCGTCGGGGAGCTGATCACCGCGGAGCCCGGCACGTACCGGGAACTGCTGGCCGAGCTGGACCGGCTGGAGGAGTACGAGGGCCCGGGGCGGCCGGGGAACGTCTACGACCGGTTCGCCCGCGAGGCCCTGCGCCCCGACGGCACCACGGTGCGCGCCTGGGTCTATCTGGCGTCCCCGCTGATCGCCCGCGACCTGCGGGAAAGGGGGGCGGAGATACCCGGGGGCGACTGGTTCAACCGTTCCGCCGAGCCGTCCCGACACCCCTTGGGGTAGGGCCGGCTAGAGCCCTTCGGCGCCGCGGTTGCGCAGGCGCTGTCCGTACTGCTGGAGCACCCACAGCTCCTCCTGGACGGCGGCGTGCTGTTCCGGCGGGGCCTGCGGACTCAGGCGGGTCATGGTGCCCTGGATCTCCAGGACCCGGCGGTCGACGGCACGCAGGCGGACCTGGACGAGCTGCACCCCGGCGTAGACCTCGTCCACGGTCTTGGCGTGGATGGCTTCCACCGCCAGCTCCGTGACCATCGCGCGGACGGTGTCGTTCGGCGCGGCGTCGCGCACGCGGGCCAGGTAGCCGTCGTCGGCCTGCGAGGTGCCGCCCGCGTCCTGGATGGCCTGGCGGACCGCGGCGTAGGGCGGGGCGGTGAACTCGTCGATCCCGTACGCGTCGAACGCGGGGGAGACCAGGGCGGGACGCTGGAGCGCCAGCTTGAGCAGCTCGCGCTCGGTGCGGTGGGCCGGGCTGCGCAGGTTGAGGGCGGGGCCGCCGCCACCGGCCGGCGGCGGCGTCGGCGCGGGGACCGGCTGCTGGGCGCGGCCCCGGCCCTGCGGCTGCGGCTGGTTGCCGCGCTCGCGCGCCCATCGCGCGAGCTGCGCCACCCGCTTGACGACGAACTGCTCGTCGAGGATGCCCAGCATGCCCGCCAGCTGGACCGCCGACTCGTGCTGGATCGAGAGGTCCTTGATGCTCGCGACGACCGGTGCGGCCTCGGCCAGTGCGGCCGCCCGTCCCGCCGGGTTCTCCAGGTTGTGCCGGGAGACGATGTGCCGCAGGGCGAACTCGAACAGCGGGGTGCGGGCCTCCACCAGGCCGGCGACGGCCGCGTCGCCCTGTGCGAGGCGCAGGTCGCAGGGGTCCATCCCGCCGGGGGCGATGGTGATCGAGGTTTCGGCCGCGAACTTCTGGTCGTCCTCGAAGGCCCGCAGGGCCGCCTTCTGTCCGGCCGCGTCGCCGTCGAAGGTGAAGATCACCTCGGCGGTGGCGTTGTCCATCAGCAGCCGGCGGAGGATCTTGATGTGGTCCCCGCCGAAGGAGGTGCCACAGGTCGCGATGGCGGTGGTGACGCCGGCCAGGTGGCAGGCCATCACGTCCGTGTAGCCCTCGACGACCACGGCCCGGGAGGTCTTGGCGATCTCCTTCTTGGCCAGGTCGATGCCGTACAGCACCTGGGACTTCTTGTAGATCGCCGTCTCGGGGGTGTTCAGGTACTTCGGCCCGTTGTCGTCGTCGCGCAGCTTGCGCGCGCCGAAGCCGACGACCTCGCCGCTGGTGTCGCGGATCGGCCACATCAGCCGGCCGCGGAAGCGGTCGATCGGCTTGCCGCTGCGGCTGTCCTGGGCGAGCCCGGAGGTGATCAGCTCCTTGTCGGTGAAGCCCTTGCCGCGCAGGAAGCGGGTCAGGTGGTCCCAGCCGGCCGGGCTGTATCCGACGCCGAAGTGGGCGGCCGCGGCCTGGTCGAAGCCGCGCTCCGCCAGGAACTTGCGGCCGATCTCGGCTTCGGGGCCGTCCAGCTGGTCGACGTAGAACCGGGCGGCTTCCCGGTGCGCCTCGACCAGCCGGATGCGCTCGCCGCGGCCGCTGGTGCCGGCGGTGTAGCCGCCCTCCTCGTAGCGCAGGGTGATCCCGGCCAGGCCGGCCAGGCGCTCCACCGCCTCGGAGAAGGAGAGGTGGTCGATCTTCATGACGAAGTCGAGGGTGTCCCCGCCCGCCTGGCAGCCGAAGCAGTGGTAGAGGCCCTTGCTGGGGCTCACCTGGAAGGAAGGGGACTTCTCGTCGTGGAAGGGGCACAGGCCCTTGAGGTTGCCTCCGCCCGCGTTGCGCAGCTGGAGGTAGTCGGAGACCACGGCGTCGATCGGGACCGCGTCCCGTACCGCCTTCACGTCGTCGTCATTGATCCGTCCTGCCACCCGTGAAGTCTACGGCCGGGCGCGGACAAACCCGTCAGGCCCCCTCCGCCGGGATCAGCGAGGCAAGCGGAACCGACGGGTCCGAAAGAGCCTCGCGGTCCACGGGTGCCTTTGACCTGATCAGGGCCTGGATGTGCTCGGTGACGTCCCACACGTTCACGTTCATTCCGGCCAGGACGCGCCCCTCGGAGAGCCAGAAGGCGATGAACTCCCGCTTGCCGGCGTCGCCGCGGATCAGCACCTGGTCGTAGCCGCCGGGCGGGGCGTATCCCGAGTACTCCAGGCCCACGTCGTACTGGTCCGAGAAGAAGTACGGCACCCGGTCGTAGGCGACGTCGTGCCCCAGCATCGCCCGGGCGGCGGCCGGGCCGCCGTTCAGCGCGTTGGCCCAGTGCTCGACCCGCAGCCGGGTGCCGAGCACCGGGTGGTGGGCCGCCGCCACGTCACCGACCGCGTAGACGTCCGGGTCGGAGGTGCACAGGGAGGCGTCCACGGCGATCCCGCCGCCGTGCTCCCGGTCGACCAGGGCCAGCCCGGAGGTCTCGGCGAGGGCCGTCCGCGGCGCGGCCCCGATCGCGGCGAGCACCGCGTGCGCGGGGTGCTCCTCGCCGTCGTCGGTGCGGGCGGCCAGCACCATGCCGTCCTGGCCGATGATCTCGGTCAGCCGGGCGCCGAAGTGGAAGCGCACCCCGTGGTCGGCGTGCAGGTCGCCGAAGAGCCGGCCGATCTCGGGGCCGAGCACGGCGTGCAGCGCGGTGGCCTCCGGTTCGACGACGGTCACCTCGGCGCCGTACCCGCGGGCCGCGGCGGCGACCTCCAGGCCGATCCATCCGGCGCCCGCGATCAGCAGGTGGCCGTTGTCCCGGCCGAGGCCGGCGAGGACGTGGCGCAGCCGCTCGGCGTGGGCGAGGCGGCGCAGGTGGTGCACGCCGGCCAGGCCGGTGCCGGGGATGTCCAGGCGGCGCGGCTCGGCGCCGGTGGCGAGCAGCAGCTTGTCGTAGTGGACGACGGTGCCGTCCCCGAGGACCACCCTCTTGGCTTCCCGGTCGAGGTGCACGGCCGGCTGGCCGAGGTGCAGCTCGATGTCGGAGGCCGCGTACCAGGACGGCTCGTGGACGAAGACGCTCTCGCGCTCCTCCTTGCCCGTCAGGTAGCCCTTGGACAGCGGGGGGCGCTCGTACGGATGGTCACGCTCGTCGCCGATCAGGATCACCCGCCCCGTGAACCCCTCGGCCCTCAGCGTTTCGGCCGCCTTCGCCCCGGCGAGCCCCGCGCCGACGATGACGAATGTCCGGTGTGCGTCGACCACCTGATGCCTCCTCATAACCTCTACGCCACATGCGACCACATGCGAGCGTCCCGCACTGAGCCTGCCGCGTGAAGGGGGAGTGGCTCGATCAGCTCACCCTTCGGCGCGTCGGGTGCGCCGGGTGAGGCGTGCGTGCAGGGAACGCGCGGAAGCGTCGGTGAGACACGCGATCTGGTCGATGACGGCCCGCTTCCTGGCCCTGTCGTCCGCGGCGGCGTCGAAGATGGCCCGGAACTGCGGGTCCAGGCCCTCGGGGGCGCGGGCGCTGAGCGCCTCGGCCAGTTCGGCCAGGACGATGCGCTGGTCGGCGCGGATGCGCTCCTGCTCGTCGCGCTGCATGACGTACAGGTCGGCGACCGCCTTGAGGACCGCGCACTCGTTGCGCGCGTCCCGCGGGACCACCAGTTCGGCGCCGTACCGGGTGAGGCGGCCCGAGCCGTACGCCTCCCGGGTGGCTCCTTCGGCGGCCAGGCAGAAGCGGCCGATCAGCTGGCTGGTGGCGTCCTTCAGGCGGGCCTGGGCGACGGCGGAACCGTCGTACCCGTGCGGCCACCACTCCTGCTCCATCAGCCGGTCGAGGGCGGCCCGCAGCTCGTCGGGGGAGGTGTCGGCGGGGACGTACCGGCCGATGGCGACCTGCCAGATCGCCGCCCGCTCGGGCTCGGCGAAGAGGAGGTTCGGGTCGAGGTGTCCGGCGTGCAGGCCGTCCTCGAAGTCGTGGACGGAGTAGGCGACGTCGTCGGCCCAGTCCATGACCTGGGCCTCGAAGCACTTGCGGTCGGCGGGGGCGCCGAGGCGCAGCCACTCGAAGACCGGCAGGTCGTCCTCGTACGCCCCGAACTTGACCGAGTCGGGGTCGGTCGGGTGGTCGCCGCGGGCCCAGGGGTACTTGGTGGCGGCGTCCAGGCAGGCCCGGGTGAGGTTGAGGCCGACGCTGACCGGCCGCCCGCTCGCCGCGTCGGGCACGAACCGCTTGGGCTCCAGCCGCGTCAGCAGGCGCAGCGACTGGGCGTTGCCCTCGAAGCCGCCGCAGTCCTTGGCGAACTCGTTGAGCGCTTCCTCGCCGTTGTGGCCGAAGGGCGGGTGGCCCATGTCGTGCGAGAGGCAGGCGGCTTCGACGAGGTCGGGGTCGCAGCCGAGCGCGGCGCCGAGCTCCCGTCCGACCTGGGCGCACTCCAGGGAGTGCGTGAGGCGGGTACGGGGGCTGGCGTCCCAGTCGTAGGAGCGGGTGCCGGGCGTGACCACCTGGGTCTTCCCGGCGAGGCGGCGCAGCGCGGCGGAGTGCAGCACGCGGGCGCGGTCGCGCTGGAAGGCGGTGCGGCCGGGGCGTTTGTCGGGCTCGGCGGCCCAGCGCTCGGTGTCGGCCGGGTCGTAGGGCGAGTAGAGGTCGTCTGCGGGGGCGTGCGCGGTGCCTTCCATGACAAGACGGTAACCGCAACGACTGACAAACCGGGATCAGGCGGAGACGAGTTCCGGCCGGGGGAGGGCGGCGGGGCGGCCCAGGGCCTCGTCGTAGCGGCGCAGCAGCAGGCGGGCCAGGGCCGGGTGGTCACCCAGCGGGGAGGCCGCGGGGCCGGGCGAGGCCGCGGCGGTCTGGGTGGCGAAGCGGCCGGGAGCGGCGAAGTACGAGGCCACGGCCGTCCGGTGGTGGCCGCGGGCAGCCAGGGCCCGGACGGCCTCGGGGACACTGGGCGTCGCGGCCGAGGCGTAGGCGGGCACCACGGGGACGCCGCCGAGGCGGCCGGCGAGCAGCGCGGCGGTGCGGCGGGTGTCGGCCGCCGAGTCGGGGTCGCGGGAGCCGGCGGCGGCGAGCACCACGGCGGTGCCGGGGGTCCAGCCGGCCTCCAGGAGCCGCTCGTACAGGGCCTCGACGAGCAGCGGGTGCGGGCCCAGCGGGGCGGCGACGCAGGTGCGCAGGTGGCCGGCCCGGGCGGCGGCCGCGGGGAGGTCGTGCTTGACGTGGTACCCGCGGCCGAGCAGCAGCGGGACGAGCACGGCCGCGCCGGACGTCCCGCGCAGGGTGTCGTCGAGCAGCGGCTCGTTCAGCTCGATGTGGCCGAGCCGGACGTCGAGCCGCGGGCGGAGCTCGCGGACCCGTTCGAGGAGGGCGAGGGCGGTGTGCAGGGCGCGGGGGTCGCGGCTGCCGTGGGCCACGGCGACGAGGGCGGGCTGCTGCATGGGCGGTCTCCGAGGGGGCGGGTGCGGGGCGGTCGCAGTCCGCTGAGCTGCGTGCCGAGTTGGGCGGTGATCCGGGTCAGCAGCTCGGCCGCGCTGCCGAACGGGAGGGAGGGGAGGGAAGGGAGGGAGAGGCTGTCGGAAGGGTGCACCGGCTCCGTCATGAACCGATCCTGCGGGCTGCAGATTGCGGGTGCGTTGCGCCGGGGTGACGGGTGTTTGCGGGGTGCTCACTCGATCGTTCGTACGGGTGAAAGGGGGCGGTGGCGGAACTCCGGGCACGGCGGTGATCGTCAATGTGTGCGAACGGTGTGTGCGGGCGGTGTGCGGGAGGGGCGGTCATGGAGATCAAGGGCTGGGCGAGGGCGAGGGCGAGGGCGGTGGCGGTGGTGGGGCCGAAGGTGCGGGCGAGGACAGGGGCCCTGGTGCGCGCGGTGGCGGACCGGCGGCCGGGACGGCCGCGGCGGCTGCGGGGAGTCCGGGGCAGACGGCTGGCGGTGCAGACCGTCATGGCGGCCTGTGTGCTGGCGCTGCTGCCGTCGGCGTGGACGCACGCGTCGGCCGCCGACCGGCTGCGGACGACGGCCGACGCGCCCGCCGCCGACGTGGCGGTGGTGTTCGGGGCCGGCCTGTGGCGGGGGCGGCCCACGCCCTATCTGGCCGACCGGCTCGACGCCGCGGCCGAGCTGTACCGCACGGGCAAGGTCAGAGTGGTGCTGGTCACCGGGGACAACAGCCGCAAGGAGTACGACGAGCCCGACGCCATGCGCAGGTACCTGACCGAACACGGGGTTCCGGACACGCAGATCGTCAGCGACTACGCCGGCTTCGACACCTGGGACTCCTGTGTGCGGGCCAAGGAGATCTTCGGGGTCGAGCGGGCCGTGCTGGTCACCCAGGGCTTCCACATACGCAGGGCCGTCGCCCTGTGCCAGGCGGCGGGCCTGGACTCGTACGGCGTCGGGGTGGCCGACGTGCACGACGCCACCTGGTACTACGGCCAGACGCGCGAGTTCTTCGCATCGGGCAAGGCGGCACTGGACGCGGCCCTCAAGCCCTCCCCGCGGTTCCTGGGCCCGAAGGAGGAAGGGGTGACGCGGGCCCTGGCGGCTCTGGCAGACTGACGCAACGCTGCATGTGCCGATTAGTCATATGCCTGATCGGTCGCTACGAGCGTCAGGGGTGTGGAACGTGACCGGAGTGGATCTGAGCGGCAAGGTCGTCGTCGTCACCGGCGGAGCCCGCGGTCTGGGCGCGGCGACGGCGCAGGCCGTCACCGACGGCGGCGGCCGGGTGCTGATCACCGACGTGCTGGAGGCGGAGGGCGCCGAGACCGCCGCGAAGCTGGGCGGCGCGGCACGCTTCATCGGGCACGACGTGACCAGCGAGGACGACTGGGCGGCGGCGCTGGAGTACGCGGTCGCCGAGTTCGGCCGGATCGACGGCCTCGTCAACAACGCCGGCATAGCCTCCGGCCGGCTGCTGGAGCACGAGAGCGTCGAGAGCTTCCGCCGCGTCGTCGAGATCAACCTGGTCGGCGTGTTCATCGGGATCAGGACCGCGATCCCGCTGCTGCGCGCGAACGGCGGCGGGTCCATCGTCAACATCTCCTCCGCCGCGGGCCTGACCGGCCTCGCGCTCACCGCCGGCTACGGCGCGTCCAAGTGGGGTGTGCGCGGCCTGTCGAAGATCGGGGCGGTGGAGCTCGCCGAGGCCGGGATCCGCGTCAACTCCGTGCACCCCGGCATGACGCTGACCCCCATGACCGCCCCGGTCGGCATCCAGGCGGGCGAGGGCAACTACCCGGGCGCCCCCATGGGCCGCGTCGGCGTCCCCGAGGAGGTGGCCGCCGCGGTCGCGTTCCTCCTCTCCGACGCCGCCGCCTACATGACGGGCGCCGAGCTCGCGGTCGACGGCGGCTGGACGGCGGGCCTGACGGCAAAACACCTGACCGCCCGCTGACACCGCCCACCGCCGGCCCACGGCTTCCGGCCCACGGCTTCCGGCGCCCCGCCCCCGACGTGTCCGGTGCTCGCCGTGTCCGGCGGGCACCGCGTTCCGCGCCCGCCGTGTCCCGCGCCCGCTCCCGTCCGACGGCCGCATAACCGCGTGCCGTCGACCGGGGTGCCGGGCTACGGTCCGCCCTGTGCAACACGACGACCACACCACCGCACCCCTGCTGCGCGACGTCCTCCCCGGGCTGAGCGCCGAACTCGTGCGGCTGCTGGAGGAGGAGGGCGAACGCGATCTCGCCATCTGCGCCCACGACCTCCGCCTCCTCGCCGACTGCGGCTGCGGCGACGACTTCTGCCAGAGCTTCCGCACCGAGCCCCACCCGCCGGGGACGCCCTACGGGCCGGGCCACCGCAACGTGGCACTGTTCCCGGCCCGCGGGTACCTGATCCTCGACGTCGTCCACGGCCGGATCATGTTCGTGGAGGTCCTCGACAGGCCCGAGCTGCGGCCGGCCCTCACCGCTGCCCTCACCGGCGGCGGCGCACCGCGCTGAGGTGGAGCACCCCGAGCCGTAACGCGGGGCGGCGGCCCGTGTAACACCGCCGACGCACGCTGGACCGTATGCACACCCCGGGAGCAACCGCCGCCACCGCCACGCACTGCCCCTACTGCGCGCTGCAGTGCGGGATGAACCTGCGCCCCGAGCCGGGCGGCGCGGGCGTGGCGGTGGAGGAGCGCGCCGACTTCCCGGTCAACCGGGGCGCGCTGTGCGGGAAGGGCCGCACCGCTCCCGCCGTGCTCTCCTCCCGGGTGCGCCTGACCGAGCCGCTCGTCCGCACCCACGCAGGGCGGCTCGAACCCGCCACCTGGGAGGAGGCCCTCGACACCGTCGCAGCAGGCCTCGCCCGCACGGCCCGCGCGCACGGACCGGACGCCGTCGGCGTCTTCGGCGGCGGCGGCCTCACCAACGAGAAGGCGTACGCGCTCGGCAAGTTCGCCCGCGTCGCCCTGCGCACCTCGCAGATCGACTACAACGGCCGCTTCTGCATGTCCTCGGCCGCCGCCGCCCACCAGAAGGCCTTCGGGCTCGACCGCGGCCTGCCCTTCCCGCTGGAGGACATCCCCCGCACCGGCTGCGTGATCCTCGTCGGCTCGAACCTGGCCGAGACCATGCCGCCCGCCCTGCGCTACCTCACCGAGCTCAAGGCCAACGGCGGCACCCTCATCGTCATCGACCCGCGCCGCACGCGCACCGCCGAACAGGCCGACCTGCACCTGGCCCCGCGCCCCGGCACCGACCTCGCCCTCGCCCTCGGCCTCCTGCACCTCCTGGTCGCCGACGGCCGCACCGACGAGGAGTTCATCGCCGCCCGCACCACCGGCTGGGAAGCGGCCCGGGCCGCCGCCATGGCCCACTGGCCCGAGCTGGTGGAACGGATCACCGGCGTCCCCGTCCCCGCCCTGCGCGAGGCGGTCGGCCTCTTCTGCGCCCCGGACTCCGCGATGGTGCTGACCGCACGCGGCCCGGAGCAGCAGTCCAAGGGCACCGACACCGTCGGCGCCTGGATCAACCTGTGCCTGGCCACCGGCCGGGCCGGCCGCCCCCTCTCCGGCTACGGCTGCCTCACCGGCCAGGGCAACGGCCAGGGCGGCCGCGAGCACGGGCAGAAGGCCGACCAGCTCCCCGGCTACCGCAAGCTCACCGATCCGGCCGCGCGGGCCCACGTCGCCGGGGTCTGGGGCGTCGACCCCGACAGCCTCCCCGGACCCGGCCGCAGCGCCTACGAACTCCTCGACGCCCTCGGCACCGACGTGAAGTCCCTCCTCCTGATGGGCTCCAACCCGGTGGTCTCGGCGCCGCGCGCCGCACACATCGAGGACCGGATCCGCTCACTGGACTTCCTCGCCGTGGCCGACGTCGTCCTCTCCGAGACGGCCGCCCTCGCCGACGTCGTCCTCCCCGTCACCCAGTGGGCGGAGGAGACCGGCACCACCACCAACCTGGAGGGCCGCGTCCTGCTGCGCCGCCGCGCCCTCACCCCGCCCCCGGGCGTCCGCAGCGACCTGGAGGTCCTGCACGGGCTCGCCGCCCGCCTCGGCGTCGAGAAGGGCTTCCCCACCGACCCCGAGGAGGTCTTCGACGAACTGCGCCGCGCCTCGGCCGGCGGCCCGGCGGACTACTCGGGCATCAGCTACGACCGCATCCAGGCCGAACAGGGCGTCTTCTGGCCCTGCCCCGAGGGCTCGCCCGGCACCGAGCGCCTCTTCCTGGACCGCTTCGCCACCGAGGACGGCCGGGCCCGCTTCGTCCCCGTCACCCACCGCGACGCCGCCGAGGTCCCCGACGCCGACTACCCGCTCCTGCTCACCACCGGCCGCGTGGTCGCCCAGTACCAGTCCGGCGCCCAGACCCGCCGGGTGGACGAGCTCAACGAGGCAGCCCCCGGCCCCTTCGTGGAACTCCACCCCCGCCTCGCCGCCCGACTCGGCGCGGTCGACGGCAGCCCCCTGGCGGTCACGTCCCGCCGCGGCCGCGCGGTGGCCCCGGCGCGCATCACGGACGCCATCCGCGCGGACACGGTCTTCATGCCCTTCCACTGGCCGGGCGAGGGCCGCGCCAACACCCTGACCAACCCGGCCCTCGACCCCACCTCCCGCATGCCGGAGTTCAAGGTCTGCGCGGTCCGTGTCGAGCCGGCCTAGAAGACGTCCTCGAAGGTCGGGCGCAGGGCCTCCACCAGACGGGCCAGGAAGACCTCCTCCCCGGGGGCGGCCAGCTGCGGGTACTCCGCCTCGAAGTGCTCCCACTCGGCGCCCACGCAGCCCTCGGGGGCGATGTGCACGATGTCCAGCAGCTCCACGTCCCGGTTCGGCTGCGGGGCCTCGCCCGCCTGCCGGAACACCTCCTGGAGCAGCGCGTTCGGCAGCCGGTGCCGTTCTGCCAGCAGGACCGCGTCGTACAGGTCCTTGCCCTGCGGGTGCCGGTCGCTGATGAGCCACAGCACCTTCCAGGCCAGTGACAGGGCCGGCGTCGCCGCGAGGACCACCGCCCCGCAGGCGAGTTCGGCCGGCTCCGGTGCCACCGGCAGACGCTCGTTGAAGACGAAGTCCAGCTGGACCTGCCCGTCCGGCAGACCGGGCACGGACCACGGCAGCACCATGCGCCGCCCCGGCACCCGGTCGTAGGTCCAGATGTCCTCCGACACCGCCCCCGAGGCCTTGATCCCGGCCCGTCCGTCGGCCGCCGCCGCGATGCCGTCCAGCATCCGGCCGGTCCGGCCGTCCTCCATCCGCCAGGTCTCGGGAACGACCACGAAGTCCAGGTCGCCGGGCTCCCTGGCCTCCTCCCCGAACCGGTCGGCGAGCAGCACGCTGCCCCGCAGCACCAGCGAGCCCGCCCACTCGGACTCCGAGACCGCCAGCAGGACCGCGTCCATCGCCGCCCGCCGCGCCCGCACCCAGGCGGCGGTCCGCTCCGGGTCGTCGAAGACCGGGTCGCCGGCCCGGTAGCCCTGGAAGTTGTGCCGCAGCGACGGGTCGAAGACCGCCCGCTGCCGTACGTCGTCCCCGACGACCGGACGCAGCGTCCGCGGCAGGTGCCGGGCCGCCCGCGTCTCCTCGTCCAGGGGCTCGCTCGGCAGGTGCGTGCTGCTGATGCCGAACTCCCGCCACGAGCTCATCGGGCGCCCTCCCCGAAGGTCTTCTCCCACAGCGCCGGCATCCGGTCCTCCTGCCGGCGACCGGAACGGTCGACGCCGGCGTAGCCCGTCCAGCCCGTCCAGCCCGTCCAGCCGGTCCCCCTCGAACCGCTCGAACGCGTCCGCGGTCTCGGCGGTGACCCGCTCCGCCGCCTCCGCCGCCTCCGCCACGGCACCCATCCCGGCCGTGGAGGTGCGCGGCAGCTCGTGCTCGCGTGCCCGCCGGAGGCTGCCGACCGCGTTTCGCGCGTTCGTCACGCTCATGCCGTCGCCTCCTGCCCGATCCAGCCGTCGTCCACCGACAGGTCACTGTCGTACAGCACGAACTCCCGCTCTCCCGTGCCCATTTCGTACCCGGCCGAGCCGAGCGCCTCGACCAGCGCGTCGAAGGCCGCACCCGCACCGGCCGCCCCCTCCGCGCCGCGCCACCGCTGCGTCACGAACCGCGTGTGCCAGCCCCCGCCCCCTACCCGGCGCGCGTTCCACGACAGGTGCGCCCCGTGCGGGGCCACCAGGGCCTCCAGCGCCGGGCGGTCGAAGTCCGCGGGCAGCAGCACCTTGAGGTGGTGCTCGAAGTAGCCGCCGCCCGGCCCCGGGAGGTCCGTGGTCCAGGGGACCGTCTCCACCTTGACCCGCACCGGATCGAAGCCGTCCGCCCGCAGCTGCGGCACCAGCCGCTCGTGGCCCGTGCGGTCCCGCAGGGTCAGCATCGGCTGCGACACCATCCGTCCCCGCGCCAGCTGGATGTGGGTCACCTTCAACTCCCGCGCAGCGGCCCAGGCATCGAGCCGCGCCAGCTCCGCCGCGTCCGCGCAGCGCACCGTCACGTGGGTTTCGTACTCATGCATGGAGCCGATCATCTCGGACATGTGTCCGATCCGCATCGGGGTTCCCGGCAGGGGGTAACCATCGGTCACGCGCCGGACTCAGAAAGTGCTCGCACGCCCCTCGTGGCAGCGATGTGTCTTACCCCACACTGAATGCGGTGCCCCCGTCCTCGGAGCCCTGGAGGTCGCCCCCGTGCAGACCCGGACCCTGACCGTGAACGCGAGCGAGTCCTCGGAGGCCAAAGCCGTGGACGAAGAGCCCGAGGTACTGGAGCTGATCGAGCCGGTTCCTGTACAGCGCAGGCGGGACAGCGACGGGAGCGGGAGCGGAGCGGGACCCTCCGCCGACCTGTTCCGGCAGTACCTGCGCGAGATAGGCAGGATCCCGCTGCTCACCGCCGCCGAGGAGGTGGACCTGGCGCGGCGCGTCGAAGCCGGGCTGTTCGCCGAGGAGAAGCTCGGCACCACCCCCGACCTCGACTCCCAGCTCGCCGTCGACCTCGACCGGCTGGTCGTCATGGGGCGCATGGCCAAACGCCGCCTCATCGAGTCGAACCTGCGGCTGGTCGTCTCCGTCGCGAAGCGGTACGTCGGCCGCGGGCTCACCATGCTCGACCTGGTCCAGGAGGGGAACCTCGGGCTGATCCGGGCCGTCGAGAAGTTCGACTACGCCCGCGGGTACAAGTTCTCCACCTACGCCACCTGGTGGATCCGGCAGGCGATGTCCCGGGCCCTCGCCGACCAGGCCCGGACCATCCGGGTGCCCGTCCACGTCGTCGAGCTGATCAACCGCGTCGTCCGCGTACAGCGCCGGATGCTCCAGGAACGCGGCTACGAGCCCACCGCCGAAGAGGTCGCCGTCCACCTGGAGCTGACCCCCGAGCGGGTCCTGGAAGTGCTGCGGCTCGCCCAGGAGCCGGTCTCCCTGCACGCCCCCGTCGGCGAGGAGGACGACGTCGCGCTCGGCGACCTCATCGAGGACGGGGACGCCGCCTCCCCCGTGGAGTCGGCCGCCTTCTTCCTGCTGCGCGAGCACCTGGAAGCGGTCCTGTCGACCCTCGGCGAACGCGAGCGCAAGGTCGTGCAGTTGCGCTACGGGCTCGCCGACGGACGGCCGCGCACCCTGGAGGAGATCGGCCGGATCTTCGGCGTGACGCGCGAGCGGATCCGCCAGATCGAGTCCAAGACCCTCAACAAGCTGCGCGACCACGCCTTCGCCGACCAGCTGCGCGGCTACCTCGACTGAAGCGGGCACGGCACCACGGCACCCGGCCGGAACGGGAAAGGGCGCCCCGGAGGACGCCCCCACCCGCTCGCGCCGCCGCGGTCAGTCGACCTCGGCGACCGCCTGGGCGAACTGCGCCGCGTACAGGCGGGCGTAGGCGCCGCCCGACGCCAGCAGCTCCTCGTGCGTGCCCTGTTCCACGATCGAGCCGCTCTCCATCACCAGGATCAGGTCGGCGTCGCGGATCGTGGAGAGCCGGTGCGCGATCACGAAGGACGTACGGCCGTGCGCGAGCCGCGCCATCGCCTTCTGGATCAGCACCTCCGTGCGGGTGTCCACCGAGCTCGTCGCCTCGTCGAGGACCAGGATCACCGGGTCCGACAGGAACGCCCGGGCGATGGTGATCAGCTGCTTCTCGCCCGCGCTGACGCCCGCGCCCTCGTCGTCCAGCACGGTGTCGTAGCCGTCCGGCAGCGTCCGGACGAACCGGTCCGCGTGCGCCGCCCGCGCAGCCTCCTCGATCTCGGCGCGCGTGACCTCGCGCGAAGCGCCGTACGCGATGTTCTCCGCGATGGTGCCGCCGAACAACCAGGTGTCCTGGAGCACCATGCCGATGCCGCCGCGCAGCTCCTCGCGGGTCATCTTGGCGATGTCCACCCCGTCCAGGGCGATCTCCCCGCCCGTGACCTCGTAGAACCGCATCAGCAGGTTCACCAGGGTCGTCTTGCCGGCGCCCGTCGGGCCGACGATCGCGACCGTGTGGCCCGGGTCCACCGAGAGCGAGAGGTTCTCGATCAGCGGGCGGTCCGGCTCGTAGCGGAAGGCCACCTTGTCGAAGGTGACCTGGCCGCGCAGTTCCTGCGGACGCTCCGGCACGTCGGCGTCGCGCTCCTGCTCCGGGGCGTCCAGCAGCTCGTAGACCCGCTCCGCCGAGGCGACACCGGACTGCACGAGGTTCGCCATCGACGCGACCTGCGTCAGCGGCATCGAGAACTGCCGCGAGTACTGGATGAAGGCCTGCACGTCACCGATCGACAGGGTGCCGGAGGCGACCCGCAGCCCGCCGACCACCGCGATCAGCACGTAGTTGATGTTCGAGATGAAGAACATCACCGGCTGCATGATGCCGCTGACCAGCTGCGCCTTGAACGAGGCCCGGTACAGCGCCTCGTTCTGCTCGGCGAAGACCGCCGCGGACTCCTTCTGCCGGCCGAAGACCTTGACCAGGTTGTGCCCCGAGTACATCTCCTCGATGTGGGCGTTGAGCGTGCCGGTCGTCTTCCACTGCTCCACGAAGTGCGGCTGCGACTTCTTGCCGATCTTCGCGGCGACGTAGACCGAGACCGGTACGGTCCCCACCGCGACCAGCGCCAGCAGCGGCGAGATCCAGAACATCATGGCGAGCACGCCGACGATGGTCAGCAGCGAGTTCAGCAGCTGACCCATCGTCTGCTGCAGCGTCTGGCCGATGTTGTCTATGTCGTTGGTGGCCCGGCTCAGCACCTCGCCGCGCTTCTGCTGGTCGAAGTACGACAGCGGCAGCCGCGACAGCTTCGCCTGGAGCTCCTCGCGCATCCGGTAGAGGGTGCCGTTCATGACGTGGTTCGACAGCCGGGTGGCGACCAGCATCAGCAGGCCCGCCAGGGTGAAGACCACCAGCGCCCAGATCGCCACGACCCCGACCGCGCCGAAGTCGATGCCCTGGCCCGGGGTGAAGTCGGTACCGGAC
Source organism: Streptomyces erythrochromogenes (assembly GCF_036170895.1). Classification (NCBI taxonomy): domain Bacteria; kingdom Bacillati; phylum Actinomycetota; class Actinomycetes; order Kitasatosporales; family Streptomycetaceae; genus Streptomyces; species Streptomyces erythrochromogenes. The sequence continues at coordinate 5,576,400 of NZ_CP108036.1, forward strand.
AGCATGTCCGCCATGCCGTCGTCGCCCCGCGCGCGCATCCCGTCCAGCGCCTGCTGCTTCGTCACACCGGCCGGCATCTCCCGGCCGACGATGCCCGCGAAGACCAGGTCGGTCGCCTCGCCGAGGATCTTCGGCCCGACGACCGCGCAGGCGACACTGCCGACGACGGCCAGGACCATGCCCCACAGCTTGGCCCGGTCCTGTGCGATCTGGCCCAGCAGCCGTTTGCCCGATCCCTTGAAATCCAGGGACCGCTGGGCCGGCCCCATCATCATCCGTCCTCCGGGCCCGCTCATGCGGCCTCCGCCTCCGTCAGCTGGGAGAGCACGATCTCCCGGTAGGTCTCGTTGCCGGCCATCAGCTCGTGGTGGCGTCCCTCGCCCACGACCTGCCCCTCGTCCAGGACGATGATCCGGTCGGCGTCGCGGATCGTGGCGACCCGCTGGGCGACGATGACCACGGTCGCGTCCTCGGTCTCGCGGGCGAGCGCCGCGCGCAGCGCCGCGTCCGTCGCGTAGTCCAGGGCCGAGAAGGAGTCGTCGAAGAGGTAGATCTCCGGGCGCTGCACGAGCGTGCGGGCGATGGCCAGACGCTGGCGCTGGCCACCGGAGACGTTGGTGCCGCCCTGGGTGACGGGAGCCTCCAGGCCGCCCTCCAGCGCCGAGACGAACTCCTTGGCCTGGGCCACTTCCAGGGCCTGCCACAGCTCTTCGTCGCTGGCGTCCGGGCGCCCGTAGCGCAGGTTGGAGGCGACGGTGCCGGAGAACAGGTAGGGCTTCTGCGGCACCATGCCGACCGTCCTCGCCAGCAGTTCGGGGTCGAGTCCGCGCACGTCCTCCCCGTCGACCAGCACCTCGCCGCCGGTCGCGTCGAACAACCGCGGGACCAGGCCCAGCAGCGTGGACTTGCCGCTTCCGGTGGAGCCGATCACCGCCGTGGTCTCGCCGGGTCGGGCCACCAGGTCCACGCCGCGCAGGACCGGGGCCTCGGCGCCCGGGTAGTGGAAGTCGGCGCCGCGCAGCTCCAGGAGTCCGCTGCGGGTGAGTTCGCGCACCGGGTCGGCGGGCGGGACGACGCTGGACTCGGTGTCCAGCACCTCCTGGATGCGTTCGGCGCAGACCTCGGCGCGGGGCACCATCATGAACATGAAGGTGGCCATCATCACGGACATGACGATCTGCATCAGGTAGGCGAGGAAGGCCGTCAGCTGGCCGATCTCCATGCCGCCGCTGTCGACGCGCATCGCACCGAACCAGATGACGGCGACGCTGGAGATGTTCACGACCACGATCACGGTCGGGAACATGAGGGCCAGCAGCTTGCCCGCGGCCAGCGAGACCCCGGTGAGGTCGGCGTTGGCCTCGCGGAAGCGGTCCTTCTCGTAGTCGTCGCGGACGAAGGCGCGGATCACCCGGTTGCCGGTGATCTGCTCGCGCAGCACCCGGTTCACCGTGTCCAGGCGCTCCTGCATCTGGCGGAACAGCGGCCGCGTCCTGAAGACGATGGCGCCGACCGCGATCCCGAGCACGGGTACCACGGCCAGCAGGACGCCCGACAGCTTCACGTCCAGGGAGAGCGCCATGGCGATGCCGCCGACGCACATGATCGGCGCCGAGACCATCAGGGTGAAGGTCATGAGCACCAGCATCTGGACCTGCTGGACGTCGTTCGTCGTACGGGTGATCAGGGACGGGGCGCCGAACTGGCCGAGCTCCCGCGCGGAGAAGCTCTGCACCCGGTCGAAGACGGCGGCGCGGACGTCGCGACCGACGGCCGCGGCCGTGCGGGCGCCGTAGTAGACGGCCCCGACGTTGCAGACGAGCTGGACGAGCGAGACGCCGAGCATCAGCGCGCCGAAGCGCAGGATGTATCCGGTGTCGCCGTTGACGACACCGTTGTCGATGATGTCGGCGTTGAGTGTGGGCAGGTAGAGGCTGGCACTGGTCTGCAGCAGTTGCAGCAGGACCAGCGCCGCGATGGGTTTCCGGTACGGGCCCAGGTGGGTCCGCAGAAGTCGTATGAGCACGCGCAGGCTCCGGTCGGCAATCGAGGGGGTTCAACCCATCTTCGGCCAATCGGCCCACGGATCCCCACCGGATTTCGCAAAGGCCGGTCAAAAGGACCAGCCCCGCCGCGGGGGTCCTACGACCCCCGCCGCCGCCCGGTCAGAACGCCCCGGGGTGGATCTGCTCCCGCGTCGCGATGTACTGCTGGCGCACGCCCTGCCACGCCGGGAAGTCCTCTCCCGGCTCGAAGACCTGCGCCGCGGGGGCCGGCCAGACCGGCGGGGTGTGCGGGGCCAGCGTGCCCTGCGCCACACCGAGGGCCCAGGCCGCCTGGCGGGCCGCGCCCAGCGCCGCATAGTCCGCCGGCGCCGGCACGACGATCTGCGTCCCGAACAGTCCGGGGGCCGCAGCCTGCACGGCGGGCAGCTCCGCGGCCGCGCCCAGCAGGAACACCCGGCGGATCTCGACCCCGCGCGAGCGCAGCACGTCCAGGGCGTCCACGAGGCCGCACAGCATGCCCTCGAAGGCCGCCCGGGCCAGGTGCTCCGGCTTCATGGAGTCCCGGCGCAGCCCGGTGAGGGTGCCGGCGGAGTGCGGCAGGTTCGGCGTCCGCTCACCCTCCAGGTACGGCAGGAGCACGAGGCCGTGCGCGCCCGGCGTCGACTTCAGCGCGAGGTCGGACAGCCCCTCCAGGTCGGTGCCGAGCAGCTCGGCGGTGCCGCGCAGGGCCCGTACGGCGTTCGAGGTGTTCACCACGGGCAGGTGCATGCCGGTGGCGTCGGCCAGGGAGGTGATCAGCCCGCCCGGCTCCGACAGCGCCTCGTGGTGCACCGCCATCACCGAACCGGAGGCGCCCAGCGAGACCACCGCGTCGCCGCGGCCCAGCCCCAGGCCGAGGGCCGCGGCCATCGTCTCGCCGGTACCGGCGGATATCAGCAGCCCCTCGGGCGTGGTCCCGGCCGCGTCGGCCGGGCCGAGCACCTCGGGCAGCAGCGCCCGGTGCCCGAGCGCCAGCTCGACCAGGTCGGGCCGCCAGGCTCCGGCGGCCGCCGACCAGTAGCCGGTTCCGGAGGCGCCGCCGCGGTCGGTGGTGCGGCGGGCCGGGCGGCCCAGCAGCTGCCAGACCAGCCAGTCGTGCGGGGACATCAGCACGGCCACCCGCCGGGCCGCCTCGGGCTCGGCGCGGGCCAGCCAGGCCAGCTTCGCGACGGGCTGGGCGGAGTGCGGGACCGAGCCCACCGCCTCGGCCCAGGCGTGCCGCCCGCCGAGGGCCTCCGTGAGGTCGGCGGCCGCGACCTGGCCGCGCTTGTCGTTGCCGACGAGGGCCGGGCGCACCAGCGCGCCCTGCGGGTCCAGCGGCAGCAGGCCGTGCTGCTGCGCGGAGACGCCGATGGCCTGGACGCCCTCCAGGATCCCGCCGCCGGCGGCCTCGCCGAGCGAGAGCAGCCAGGCCTGTGGATCGGTCTCGTGGGGGTTGGCGCCGTCGGGTTCGCCCACGGGCTGCGGATGGGGTGCGTACCCCTGGCGCAGCACGGCGCCGGTCTCGGTGTCACAGACGACGATGCGTGTGAAGGCGGAAGAGCTGTCCAGCCCGGCGACTATCCCCATGCGGAGAATTCTGCCGCACGCGGGGCCGGTCCTGACCGCCCGGAGCCCCTGAAACCACATGGGTCCCAGGGGCTCCGGGTACGGCCGGTGACGCGTCAGGTGTTGCTGGTGCCCCAGTCGTCGTCGGCGATCCCGCCGCCGGCCCGGCCGCGCAGTCCGCGGACCCGTCCGGCGAGCGAGTCCGGCACGGCGTCGCCGACCTTCTCGCTCACCACGGCGAAGGCCTTCCCGGCGTACTCCCGCCCGGTGTGGCCCGCGGTCTCGGCGGCGTTGCGCACCGCCGGGTTCTGCGCGATCTGGCGGGCGGACTTCTTCAGCTGTTCGTAGCGCTCGCGCCCGGCCCGGGTCCCGAGCACGTACCCGAGGGCCAGTCCGACCACGAACGTGACCTTGTACCGCATGCCTGTCACCCTTCGTCGTGTGGTGCCCGGCCCGCTGGCGATACCGATTGGCGGAGCACCCCCCTGCTTGCGCTAATCTATGTCTCGCAGCGGGCGCTCGCCCCCCGGCAAGGCCGGAGGTGGGCTGTTCGATGCACCGCAGCAATCCCCTGTAGCTCAATTGGCAGAGCAGCCGGCTGTTAACCGGCAGGTTACTGGTTCGAGTCCAGTCGGGGGAGCGCAGTCCCCTGTAGCTCAATTGGCAGAGCATTCGGCTGTTAACCGGAGGGTTGCTGGTTCGAGTCCAGCCGGGGGAGCAGGAAGAGGAGAGGGCCCTACGGGGCCCTCTTCTTTCTTTGCCGCCCTTTTCGGGAACCGGGCAGCCCGCAGCGCGGTCTCTCTGAACAGGCGAAGCCGATCATGCGAGGCATCCGAAGCAGGAGATCGTATGAGCGGCTATGCTGCGGCAGACGGCGCGCACAGATGTACGCGCCACGCCGTGAAGGGGCGGTAGCTCAGCCGGTTAGAGCAGCGGACTCATAATCCGTCGGCCGTGGGTTCGAGTCCCACCCGCCCCACCACGAGCCGCAGGTGCAGAAACGATTGCACCTGCGGCTTCGGCGTTTTCCGGGGTGCCCGGCTAGAAGTCCTCCGTTTCGTCCACGAGCTGGCGCAGTACGTCCGTCAGGTCCTGGCGGCGGGCGTAGGCCGCGCGTTGGCGGTGGGCTCCCGAGCCGTCGCGCAGGAGCCCGGCCAGGGTCTTGGCCGCGTGGTCCAGGTCGCCGGCGGCGGCCAGTTCCGGGGCGACCAGGTCCAGCAGGGCCTCCGCGAGGTCGGCCGCCGGGAGTTCCGTGCCCGTGTACGGGTCGAGGCCGAAGCCCTCCAGGCCGTCGTGGGCCGCCCGCCAGCGCGCCAGGCGCAGTACGTCGTCCCGCAAGGCCGGCTCCGGACGCCGCTCGGCGATCTCGCGCAGCGCCGTCGCCACCAGTGCGCGGGCCAGTTCCGCCTGGAGGACCGCCGAGTCGACGTCCGGGGACATGTCCGGCGCGCGGAACTCCAGCGTCGGCCAGTGCCCGGAGGGCCGGAGGTCCCAATAGACCATCTTGGTGTCCAGGGCCGCTCCGGAGCCGAGCAGGGTCTGCACGGAGCGCCGGAAGTGGGCCGTGGACGTGAACTGCGGAGGCAGGCCCGCCGAGGGCCAGCCGGACCAGGCCATCGCCCGCCAGCTGGAGTGACCGGTGTCACGGCCGCCCCAGAACGGCGAGTTGGCGGCCAGCGCGATCAGTGTGGGCAGCCACGGTCTGATCCGGTTGGACACCGCCACCGCCGTGTCCACGTCGAGCGTGCCGATGTGGATGTGGCGGCCGCAGCTGACCAGGGTGTCGGTGAGCGCGCCGAAGCGGCGGTGCTGCTCGCGCTGGCGCGGCAGGTCGTCCGTCAGGTGCAGCGGCCCCTCCACCGCGACGACCGGCGAGGGCGCGGCCAGCAGCCGGCAGCCGTGGGCGCGGGCCGCCCGGCCGAGGGTGCGCCGCAGCGCGGCGAGCTCGGCGCGCAGCGAGGCCGCCGAGTCGGCGATCGGGGTGGATATCTCCACCTGGTAGCGGGTGCCCTCGGGGTGCATTTCGCCCGGCAGCCCGCCGGCCGTCGCCAGGACCTGCGGGGCGGCGGGGACCACCCGGAGAGTGCGGGCGTCGACGAGCAGGAACTCCTCCTCGACGCCGACCGTGAGGGGCACGGTGGGGCGCACCGTGTTCTGCGTCGTGCCGGTGCTCGTGGTGCTGTTGCCAGGTTCGATCACTACGCCTCCCTGGACATACGAGTCTTTTCATCATGAGCTGAACGAGAGGCGAGGAGCGCACGTCGATTCAGTCAAATGTGCGGTGATAGTGGCGAGTTAGCGGCAATGGCCCGCCTGCTCCGGGAGCCCGGAGCAGGGTGGGGCGACTGTTGCCGGTGTGTGAAAGGGCCGGAAATCCCCGCGGACCGGCGGCGGGCTGCTGGTTATCATCCGATGTGACTCGTGCGACCGCTCCGACCGCTCCGAGGCGGCGCATATTCGCCGACCTCACCCCCCTGCGCACCTCCGCCGACTACCAGCGGCTGTGGATCGGCGGGACCATCTCCTGGGTCGGCCAGGCCATGACCACCCTGGCGATCTCGCTCCAGGTCTACGACATCACCCGCTCCAGCTTCTCGGTCGGGCTGGTCGGCCTCTTCTCGCTCGTCCCGCTCGTCGTCTTCGGCCTGTACGGCGGCGCCATCGCCGACACCGTCGACCGGCGCAAGCTCGGCCTGTACAGCTCCCTCGGCGCCGCCGTGCTGTCCGTCGCGCTCGCCGCGGCCGCGCTGCTCGGCTTCCACCGGGTCTGGTTCCTGTACGGCATCGTCGCGCTCCAGGCGGTCTGCGGGGCGCTCACCGGGCCGGCGCGGTCCGCCATGATCCCGAGGCTCCTGCCGGCCGAGCAACTGCCCGCCGCCAACGCCCTGAACTCCGTGACCATGACCTTCGGGACGATGGTCGGCCCCGCGCTGGGCGGACTGGTCGTCGCCGTCGGGGGGTACGAGTGGGCGTACCTGATCGACGCCGTGACCTTCTGCGCCGCGCTCTACGCGATGTGGCGGCTGCCGTCCATGAAGCCGGACCGGGCCGAGGGAGTGCGGGGGAGGGCCTCGGTCGTCGACGGGCTGCGCTTCCTCGGCACCCGGCCCAACATCCGGATGACCTTCTTCACCGACATGGCCGCCATGGTGCTGGCGCAGCCGAAGGCGCTGTTCCCCGCCATCGCCGTGCTCTGGTACGGCGACGACGCGAAGACGGTCGGCCTGATGGTGGCCGCGATCGCCGCCGGGGCGCTCTTGGGCGGGCTGTTCTCCGGCTGGCAGGCCCGCGTCCGGCGGCACGGGCTGGCGATCCTGCTGGCGGTCGCGGCATGGGGGCTGGCCATCGCGGTGTTCGGGCTCACGCGGAACCTCTGGCTCGGGCTGTTCTTCCTGGCCCTCGCCGGGTACGCGGACACCGTCTCGATGGTGTTCCGCACCACCATGCTCCAGGCCGCCACGCCGGACGACATGCGCGGGCGCCTCCAGGGCGTCTTCATCGTGGTCGTCGCGGGCGGGCCCCGGCTCGGGGACTTCCTCGCCGGGACCGCCGCCGACCTGACCTCGCCCGCCGTCGCCGTCACCGGCGGCGGCCTGGCCTGCGTGCTGCTGGTGGGCCTGCTCGCCCTGCGCTGGCGGAACTTCGCCCACTACGACGCCCGCTCGCCCCAGGCCTAGGCCGGGCCCGGCGGGCTACGCGTCCACCGGTTCTCGGGTGCGGGTGCCGCCCGCGGTGCCGGTGTTGGTGGTGCCGGACGGTTCGAAGAGCAGGATGTGGGCCTCCTGGTCCGCCGCCGGGCAGTGTTCCGTCCCGCGCGGGACGACGTACATCTCGCCGGGGCCCAGGACCACGTCCCCGTCCCGCAGGCGGATCGTCAGGGTGCCGGCGACGACGAGGAAGAGCTCGTCGGTGTCCTCGTGGGTGTGCCACACGAACTCGCCCCGGACCTTGGCGACTTTGACCTCGTAGTCGTTGACGCGGGCGATGCGGCGCGGCGCCCACTGCTCGGTGAAACCGGCCAGCTTCCCGGCGATGTCGATCTTCTGTGTCGTCATGCGGACAGCCTGGCGGCGGGCGCGCGGGCGGTCTTGTACGTTCCTGACATGGCCGCGATACGTCCGCGCAGCACCGTCAGCGCCTGGAGGCCGCCGGTCGCGGGGATCGCCGAGGTCTTGCACGCCCGGTTCACCGACCACGCCTACCCGGTGCACGTGCACGACACCTGGGCCCTGATGATCCTGGACGGTGGGAGGGTCGACTTCGCACTGGACGGCGAGCGGCACGGCGTCGGCGTCCGGGACACGGTCATCCTGCTGCCGCCCGGGGTGGCCCACGACGGGCGGACGGTCACCGAGGCCGGGTTCCGCAAGCGCGTCCTCCACCTCGACGCCTCCGTCCTGCCCGAGGGCCTGACCGGGGCCGCCGTCGACGCCCCGCTGCTGCCCGACCCGGCGCTGCGGGAGCGCGTGCACGGCCTGCACCTGGCGCTGGGCGCGCGGGAGCTGCCGGCCGGAGCGGTCGAGCGGCTGGAGGCCGAGTCCCGGCTGGCCTTCGTACGGGAACGGCTGCGCCGGTGGCTCGCGGGGCGCGCGCCGACGGAGTACGGGGCGCCGGCCGCAGGGCTCGCCGTACGGCTGCGCGAGCTGCTCGACGCGCGGGTGGCCGAGGGAATCGGCCTGGAGGAGGCCTCGGCGGAGCTGGGCCACGTCCACCCCACCCACCTGATCCGGAGCTTCCGGGCGGCGTACGGGCTGCCGCCGCACGCGTACCTCACCGGGCGGCGGGTGGAGCTGGCGCGGCGGCTGCTGCTGGCGGGGATGCGGCCGGCCGAGGTGGCGACGGCCGCGGGCTTCTACGACCAGGCGCACCTGACCCGGCACTTCGGACGGCACGTGGGGACCAGCCCGGCGCGGTTCGCCCGGTCCGCCCGGACGTGAAGGCCGGGGGGAAGTCCCGCGGGAGAACCGCGGTGGCCCTACCGGAGCCAGCCGCGCCGGGCCGCCTTCAGTCCGGCCTCGAACCGGCTCGACGCGTCCAGGCGTTCCATGAGCCCCGACATCTGCCGCCGCACGCTGCGGGCCGAGATGCCGAGCCGCCGCCCCGGACCTCGTCGGTGAGGCCGGACGCGAGGAGCGTGAGCAGTTCCTGCTCGGACGTACTGAGTCCGGTGCGGGCGTCCTTGGAGCGGTCGGCACCGAGCGGGACCGCGGAGTGCCATGTCTGCTCGAACAGGGCGACCATGGAGGCGACGACCCCGGCTTCGCTGATGCAGATCGCACCGCGCTTCGTGTCGGCCGGGTCGATCGGCACGACGGCGACCCGGCGGTCGAAGACGAGCATGCGGGGGGGGCGTCGGGCAGGTGCGCACCATGCCCCCGCGCTCGGTCAGATTCCGACCGGGTCATCTACAGCGTCCGGTTCGGCGTTCCCGGTGACGTCCCGATCACCGGGCGGTGGTGACGGAACACCGAAACCGCTGCTGACCCCTTCCACCGAGCAGCTCCGCCTCCCCGGGTCCCGCCGGTCCTCAAGGTGTACGTCCCGGGCCGACGATGCCGCGGGCGACGCCCAGGGCCACCAGGTCCTGGGGGCGGATGCGCAGCTGGTCCGCCGTGGCCGGGGCGGCCGACGGGGGGCGCTTGAGGATGGCCGCGGCCGGCTCCGGGGCGATGACCGAGAAGTAGCTGTCCGGGGTGACCCAGGTGTTCCCCGGAGCGGCCAGCGCGAGGGCGCCGCCCGAACCGCCCTCGCCGATCAGCAGGGTGGTGACGGGGACGGTGGCCGCCGCCAGCGCCGCGAAGGTGTCGGCGATGGACGCGCCGGCGCCCGCGTGCTCGGCGGCGGCGTCGTTGGCCGCGCCCGGGGTGTCCACCAGGGTGAGCACGGGGATGCCGAGCCGGTCCGCGAGGCGGACCACGCGGGTTGCCGTGCGGTATCCCGCCGGGCGGGTGGCCGTCCCGCACTGGGCGGCGTAGGCCACGGCCCGGCCCTCCCGCAGCCCGAACCCGCACAGCATCCCCGGGTCCGTACCGCCGGCCCGGTCCCCGGAGAGGTGCAGGCGGAGCTCGAAATACGCGTCCAGGTACGCCTCGGCGCGCGGTCGGCCGGGGTCGCGGGCCTGCCGTACCGCGTCCCAGCCGGTGGCGGGCGGGCTTACGTCGGCCAGCGCGGCCGGCGGCTCGACCGGCCCGCCGGAGCGGGGCGCGGCCAGGACGCGGAGCCAGTTCGCGAGGGTGCCCGGCAGATGGGCGGCGGGGACCACGGCGTCCACGTGACCGGCGGCGTACTGCCCCTCGGCGCAGTACGCCGCCGGGTCCGCGTCGGCCGGGCGCACCCGGGACCCGGCGAAGCCGACCTGGGCGCCGGGCAGCGCGAGGACCACGTCGGCGCCGGCCCCGAGGGTGGCCCAGCCGCCGCCGGTGGTCGGATCGCGCAGGACGGCGAGCTGGGGGAGCCCGGCGGCACGGGTCAGGACGCTCTGGCGGGCCACGCGCTGCAGCTGGGTCAGCGCGAGCATGCCCTCCTGCATCCGGGAGCCGCCCGTGGCGATGAGCGAGACGAGGGGGAGGCGGTGCTCGCGGGCGTGCGTGTACGCGGCTTCGAGCCGGTCTCCGGTGCGCTGCCCCAGGGAGCCGCCCAGGAAGCCGAACTCGAAGGAGATCAGGACGGCTTCGCGGCCGCCGAGGCGGGCGGTGCCGGTGACGACGGACTCCTGCTCGCCGGTGCGTTCGGCGGCGCGGGCGCGTGAGGCGTCGTAGCCGGCCCAGGCCAGCGGGCCGTCGGCGGGGGACTCCCGTCGGGGGGCAAGCAGTTCGGCGAAGCTGCCGGGGTCGGTCACGGAGGCGATGGCCGCGCGGGCCGAGAGGCGGGTCGTCACCCTTTCACCCTAGGGGGCGCGGTCGAATTCCCGTCCGGGCGACAGGACTTCGGCGGCGATTCCCGGCCGCCGCGGCGCGTCAGGTCAGGAACTGGGCGGCGTACAGCGCGCCGATGGCCGTGGCCAGGGTGGCGAGCAGCAGCCGGAGCGCCGTCTCGGGCAGGCGGGGCTGGAGCCGGGCGCCGAGGTGTCCGCCGAGCAGGCCGCCGGCCCCGCAGGACAGCCCGAGGAACCAGTCCGGGGACACGTCGCCCGTGGCGGCGAGGGAGAGCAGCGCGTACGTGGCCGCGCCGACGACCGAGGTGACGAAGGTGGCGGCCAGGGCGGCGGGCGCGACGACGGCGACCGGCGCCCCGCGGCCGACCAGAACGGGGCCGAGCAGGGAGCCGCCGCCGATCCCGTAGACGCCCCCGGCCACGCCGACGGTCAGGGCCAGTGCGGTCGTGGCGCGGGGCGAGGGCGGGCGGGGAGTGCGGGCCGGCGCCGGGCGCAGCGTGCGCAGCAGCAGCCACAGCCCCAGGGGCAGCAGAAGGGCGGCTATGAGGAGGCGGAAGATGCGCGGGCCGGGGACGGCGAACACGCGGATCACCGCGCCGAGGACGACGCCGGGCACGGTCCCGGCGATGAGCAGGCGGGTGAGCGGCCCCCTCAGGCTCCCCGTCCTGTGGTGGCGCAGCAGGGCCCCGGGGCCGGCCACGACGTTGTAGAGGAGGTTGGTCGGTGCCACGGCCGGGCTCGGCACGCCCAGGACGCTGACCTGGACGGGCAGCAGGAAGACCGCTCCGGAGACCCCCACGGGCGCGGTGACCACGGATATGAGGAGCCCGGCGGCGAATCCGAGCAGCCCGGTCGACCACGTCACGCCGCCCGCCCCCGGGCCTCTTCACCGTCCACCGGCCCAGAATGGCGCATCAGGCGGACCGGGTGCGTGACGATCTCATGAACACGGTCGGGGCACCGGCTCGTACCGGACGAATCCGGGCGGAGTCGGGCCGACTTCGATGCTGTTCTCGTCGAGTCCGTTGGCGATCCGCAGGCGTCCCGCGTCGAAGACGAACTCCAGCGCGACGGTTCCGTCCGCCAGGTCACGGCCCGCCGGCCGCCATTCGAGCAGTGCGACGCCGAGCAGCCTGTGACCGGCGAACGCTTCGAGGCGTTCGTCGCGGTGGGACCACTGCGGCGTCAGCTCGGACCACTCCCAGCCGGTGATCGCCGCCGAGGTGTGGATCGTGTCCCAGCCGAGGGAGAGTTCGTCGAACGTGCGGTGGCAGATCTCCACTCGGGTGCCCTCGAAGTCCAGCACCACCGGGCAGTCGGCGTACCAGTCGCCGTCCTCGGCGAAACGCACCAGGGCGAAGCCCGTCAGGCGTCTGCCGGCGAGCGCCGCGAGACGCGGGCCGTGTGCCTGCCGTACGGCGTCGATCCCGATCAGGTAGGCCGGTTCGAAGCCGGAGATCCCCATGTTCACGGCAGGGGAGTCTCCCGGCCGTCCGCCGTGCGGGCAAGCGCTTTGCCGGGACCGGCGGCCGTCAGGGGAGCGGGAGGGCGATCTTCACCGCGTAGGCGGCGACCAGGCCGTAGCCCAGGCGGAAGGTCCAGACGCGGGCGGTGGCGGAGATGCGGGCGCCCGCGAAGGAGCCGAGGGCGACGAGGGACTGCTGCCAGAGGAGGGAGGCCGCGCCGACGCCGACGAGGAAGGCCGCTCCGGCCGGGCCGGTGCCCAGGCTCGCGCCCTGGGCGGTGGTGAGGGCCGCGAAATAGAGGGCGGTGGTGGGGTTGATCGCGGTGAGGGCGACGAAGCGGGCGAAGGCCTTGGCCGGCCGCACGCCGGTGGTGGTCCGCGTGGCGCCCGGTGCGGCGGCGGGATCCGGTGCCGGCACGGGCGGGGCCGCCTCGGGACGGGCCCCGGCCAGGCCGTGCGCCGCGATGGCCAGCAGGATCGCCGCCGAGGCCAGCCGGACCCACGCCTCGACGGGGGAGACGTGGGAGGCCGCCCAGGGGCCGACGGCGGTGGCGAGGGCCGCGTAGCCCAGGTCGACCACCGCGATGCCCATGGCCGCGGCCACCGCCGTCCGCCGGTGCCGCATCGCCTCCTGGAGCAGCAGCACGCTCATCGCACCCATCGGCATCGCCACGCCCAGACCGGCGGCGGCACCCGCCAGGGCCGGTGTCATCAGTTCGCTCATACGGGCGAGGGTCGGCCCTCACCCCCGGGATACGAGCGCCAATACCGGGCTTGACTGCGAGAATCGCGGCATGGACCGCCTCGACAGGGAAATCCTCGGCATCCTCCAGCAGGATGCGCGGATCTCGTACCGGGACCTCGGCGTCCGCGTCGGCCTCAGCGCCAACGCCACCGCCGACCGGGTGCGGCGGATGCGCCGGGACGGCGTGATCCGCGGGTTCACCGTCGTGGTGGACCCGGCCGCCGACACCGCCGGCGGTCTCGTCGTCTTCATCGACGTCACGCTGCGCCAGGACACCACCAACGAGGAGTTCGAGCGCCAGGTCGCCAAGCTCCCCGGGATCACCGAGGTCGTCCACGTGACGGGGGCGCACGACTACCTCGTACGGGCCCGGGCCGCCGACCCCGCCGCCCTCGACGCGCTGCTGCGCCGTCTGAAGCGGGAGGCGGGGGTCGCCCAGTCCAACACCCGGATCGCCCTGCGCGCCGCCGAACGCCCCGGCCGGCCCTGAGGGCCCCGCACCCGCACCCGCACCGCGCCGCTCGCCGTCAGAGTGCCGACTCCCAGGTCACCGTGGTGTCCCGCGCACCCCGCTCCGTACGGCCGTCGTCCGTCACGGTCAGGCGGACCCGGGCCGGGGACGCATCCACCACCACCTCGATCGAGGTGACCCCGCTGCGCCGGTGCGCCGCGGCCAGGGCGCCGCGCAGGGCCGTGAGCAGATCGGCCGCCACGGCCGCCGGGAGCAGGGCGTCCACCGCGCCCGCGAAGTGCACCGACGGCTGGAAGCCGAGCAGGACCGCCGCGCCGCCCGTCTCGCGCAGGACCCGGCCCCGGAAGGTGGTCGGGGCATCGGTCGGCGGCTGCTGGAGGGCGAAGATGGCGGTGCGGACCTCCTGGATGGTGGAGTCCAGCTCGTCGACGGCGCGGGTGAGTTCGTCGCCGACGGTGTCCCCGGAGGGGGCGTTCGCGGCGCGCCGCCGGGTGCTCTCCAGCATCATCTCGGTGGCGAAGAGCCGCTGGACCACCAGGTCGTGCAGGTCCCGGGCGATCCGGTCGCGGTCCTCGTACACCGCGAGCTGCTCCCGGTCGTGCGCTGCGTCCGCCAGTACGAGGGCCAGCGCGGCCTGGGAGGCGAACTGCGAGGCCAGCAGCCGGTCCACCGCGTCGTACGCCGGGCCGCCCCGGGCGCGCGGCAGGGCCAGGGTGCCGATCAGCCGGCCGCCGCTCTGGAGCGGGAGCATCATGCTCGGCCCGAACCGCATCCGGACGTGGGTGGTCATCCGGGGATCGGTGGCCGAGTCGTCGATGAAGACGGGTTCGCCGCCGAGGAGTTGTTCCAGCACCGGCGATCCGGGGGCGATCGCCGTCCCGACCAGGTCCCCGGGGTCCCCCTGGGTGGAGGCGGCCACGATCTCCATGCCGCCTTCGGGGGTCGGCTGGAGCACCACCCCGGCCGCGGCGTCGGCGAGCAGCCGGGCCCGTTCCGCCACGCACATCAGGGCGTCCGCCGCAGGGCGTCCCGCCAGCAGCGTCGTCGTCACGGCGGCGGCCCCGTCGATCCAGCGCTCCCGGCGGCGCGCGGTCTCGTAGAGCCTGGCGTTGCCGATCGCTATGCCCGCCTGCGCGGCCAGGACGCGCACCAGGGCGAGGTCCTCCTCGGTGAAGGGGCCGCCACCGTGCTTCTCGGTGAGGTAGAGGTTGCCGAAGACCTCGTTGTGGACCCGGATCGGGACGCCGAGGAAGCTGTGCATGGGCGGGTGGCCGGGCGGGAAGCCGGCAGCCCGCGGGTCCCGGGTGAGGTCGTCCAGGAGCAGCGGCCGCGGGTCCCGGGCGAGGACCCCGAGCAGGCCGGAGCGACCGTCCGGCAGATGGGGGACGGCCGCCCGCTGCTCCTCGGTCAGCCCTGCCGTGAACAGCGCGGTCACCAGGGCGCGCTCGGGGTCGAGGATCCCGAGCGCGCCGTACCGGGCCGAGCACAGCTCGGCCGCCGAATCCACGATGTGCTGGAGGGTGGCGCGCAGCTCCAGTTCGGAGCCGACGCTCAGTACGGCCTCCAGCAGCACGGGGAGGCTCGCCGCGTCCTCGTCGGACCGCCCGGCGGGCCTCCCGTGCCCTTCGTCCGTCATCCGGCCAGCGGGTTGAGGACCATCGGGGCGATCTTCCCTTCGAGCATCGCGCCGAGTCCCATCACGGCGCACACGTCGGGCCGTTCGGCGATGGCAACGGGCATTCCGGTGGCGTCCCGCAGCATCTGGTCCAGGCCCGGCAGCAGGGCGCTGCCGCCCACCATCATGATCCCCCGGTCCGTCAGGTCGGCCACCAGGTCGGGCGGGCAGTCCCGCAGCACCTTGCCGATCCCGTCGAGGACCGCGGTCAGCGGCGTGTGGATGGCGTCCCGCACGGCCGCGGTGTCCACGTGGACGGAACGGGCCAGACCGGTGGCCACGTCACGGCCGTGGATGAGGGTGGAGGCCGGCCCCTCGGAGGTGAGGCCGTTGCCGTGCAGGGCCAGTTGGAGCGGCCGGACGGCCTGGCTGGGCAGCATCAGCTCGTGCGCGTGGCGCAGGTGCTGGACGACGGCGTGGTCGATGGCCTCGCCGCCGACCGGGATCCGCTCGGCGGTGACGATCGAACCGAGGGAGAGGACTGCGACCTGGGTGGCCGCGGCCCCGCACACCATGATCATCGTCGCGGTCGGCTGCTCCACGGGCAGTCCGCAGCCGACGGCCGCCGCGATCAGGGTGTCGACGAGTTCGACGCGCCGCGCCCCGAGCCCGACCAGGGTCTCCACGGCCGCGCGCTGGGCGAGCGGATCCGCGTCGTGCGGGGTGCAGGCGGCGGCCCGCAGCCGCGGCTTGCGCCGCAGGGCGCGCCGCAGCTTCTCGCCGAGGAGGTGGCGCAGCATCCGCTGGGCCATCTCGATGTCGACGACGGTGCCGCCGGAGACGGGGCGCACGACCCGGATGTAGTCGGGCGTACGGCCGGTCATCCGCTCGGCGAAGGTTCCGACGGCGATGAGTGCGCCGGTGCGCGTGTTGACCGCGGCGACGCTGGGTTCGTCGACCACGAGGCCGGCGCCCTTGACGTACACGCGGGTCCTGGCCGCCCCCAGGTCGACGGCGACGTGGCAGCGGCGCAACTGCTCAAGACTGACGGTCACGGCAGTACCTCCCGAGAGCGCTGACGCAAAGGGACCGGCGGAAGTGCCGGTCGCTTTACATATCATCCCGGGCATTTGGGGCTATCCGCCCGTTGGAATGCTCCGGCCGTGGGTGTGTCGGGGCTGCATGGGGGTGGATTTCTGTACCGACAGGCAGCACCATGCCCGCACTGCACGTGCTACTCGCACGTAACAAGGTATGGGGGAACCGATGCTGACGGCCCGACAGGCACTGGTCGCGCTCCTGACGCTCTGCCTGGCCTCGCTCGCGGCGCCCGCCGCGGCCCGTGCCTCCGACCGGGGTCCGGTCCCCGCCCCTGACCGGGCATCACCGCGCAGTCCGGTGGTCTTCGTCCACGGGTACAACGCCGACCCGGGCGTATGGGGAGCCCTCCGCGCCGACCTGCGCGCCGACGGGTACGCCGACGCGGAGCTCTTCTCCTTCGGCTACGACACCCACCAGTCCGTCAACGAGGTCCTCGCCGGCCGGCTCGGCGCCTACGTCGAACAGGTCCGCCGGGAGACCGGCGCCGCCAAGGTCGACGTCGTGGCGCACTCCTTCGGCTCGCTGGTGAGCCGCTGGTACGTCAAGTTCGGCGGGGGCACGGCCACCGTCGACCACTGGGTCTCACTGGCCGGCCCCAACCGCGGCACCTCCACCGCCTGGGCCTGCGCCCTGTGGGACCAGGCCTGCCGGGACATGACCCCCGGGTCGTACGTGGTGAAGAACCTGGGCGGCGGCGACCCGACCCCGGGCGCGGTGAAGTACGCGACCTTCTGGTCGAACTGCGACGAGGTGATCAACCCCGACGACAGCGTCCCGCTCACGGGCGCCGCCAACACGCCGGTCGGCTGCCTGGGGCACAACGACCTGCTCGGCGACGACGGCACCTCGGCCGGAGTGCGCGCCTTCCTCGCGTCGTAGGCGCGCGCCCCGTGCGGGGGCGGCGACGGTGCTGACGCGCTGCTTAGGGGGTACGGGCAACAGTGGGGAGGCCGTCACGTCCTGAGGGGGAAGGAAGTGCCGATGCCGTACCGGGTCCGCGCCCGTGCCGCCGACGAGCGGCCCGCGCCGCCGCGGCGTTCCGTCACCCGTCTGCGCCTCACCTGCCTCTACGGCGGGGTGTTCATGCTGACCGGGACGGCGTTCCTCGTCGTGGCCCTCCTGCTGGCCGAACAGGCCGTGAACAGGGGGAGCCGACCGGTTCTGGGGCTGGGCCCCGAGAGCACCGCCGTCCTGGCGCCCGCCGGCTGCGAGGGCCCGGGGGCCGGCGGGCCGTCCTCCTGTCCGTCCCCCGGGCGGGACCGCGTCCACGCCCCGCTGTTCCTGTCCGCCCTGCCGGTCCTGGCCGCGCTCGGGCCCCTGTCGGTCGGCGCGGGGTACGTGACGGCCGGGTACGCCCTGTCGCGGGTCCGCCGGATCACCCACACGGCCCGGGGCGCCTACCGCTGCGTCTGAGGACCGACGCGCTGGAGCAGGCCGTAGGTGAACTCCGCCACGCAGGGTCGGCCCTGCGCGGTGAAGGCCAGGCGCCAGCGCGTCGGCGCGGTGCCCTCCATCGGCCGCACCGGCGCGAAGGCCCGCGCCACCTCGTCCACCGTCGCCGACCAGGGCAGCA
Organism: Streptomyces erythrochromogenes; assembly: GCF_036170895.1. NCBI lineage: Bacteria > Bacillati > Actinomycetota > Actinomycetes > Kitasatosporales > Streptomycetaceae > Streptomyces > Streptomyces erythrochromogenes. Next base: position 5,593,838 of record NZ_CP108036.1, read on the forward strand.
GGTCGTCCGGCGACCGGAGTACGGGCCCCCGCGCGCCCGGGGCCCGTACGAGCCACTCGTTCCACACCGCCCCGTCCGGCGCGGCCAGCACCTCGAAGCGCAGGTCCGGCCAGAGCGGCAGCGGCCACAGCAGGGCCTCGCACTCCAGGTCGCCGATCGTGCGGTGCTCGGCGGACTCCGGTGGACCGAGCACCGAGCGGTACCGGGCCAGCGCTCCGCGGGAGCGCGGCGAGCGGACCATGGCCTGCCAGTGCTTGTTCGCCTCCCGCTGGTCCGCGAGCGAGGCGCCCAGCCGGCGGCGGGCCTCGTCGGCGCGGTCCGGCTGGAAGTCGGCCATCCGCCGCAATAGCACCAACTGGAACCCTGTAGGCCCGAAAGATGTCATGGAAGGAACGATTCCACACAGGATCCTTACGTTCTCGGGATCCGGATGTTGCCGCACACCGCGTAGCCTGCGGGCGCCATGAACTATTGCCACGCCTGCCGGAGGCACCTCAACGGCGCGCTGGCGTGCGCCGGATGCGGAACGCCTGCCGAGTACCTGATACCCGCCGCGCCCGCTGCGGCCGGGCCGCCCGTGCCGCCCGTCGTCGAGGGGCCCGCCGCCGATCCGCCGGCCGTCCTGGCCGACGTGTACGCGGACTCGCTCGTGGTGCTCTCCGCCCCGAACGAACGCAGGGCCGGCGCCCGCCGCCGGGTCACGCACCGGCGGCGCCGCCGCACCGTGCTGTCCCTCTCGCTCGGCGTGCTGCTCGCGACCGCGGGCTCCCTGATGGTCGTGAGCATGGCAGCCGACGGGGAGCGCACCGACCGGGCCTCCGACGTCGTCCTGGTGGACGACGCGCCCCAGGATCCCGCTCCGCTGTCGGAAGCGCCGACGGCCGGAGCGCCCACGGGCTCCGGCAAGGCCACCGCGAAGGCCGGCGGCTCGACCACGAAGAAATCCGGCAGCGGCGCGCCGACCGGGAGCGCCGGTCAGCCCGGACCGACGGAGTCCGCCCCCGCTCCGACGACGTCGGGGCGGACGTCCGGTACCCCCGGCCCGGGGAAGTCCGTCCAGGGTGGGACGGGGCAGCCCTCGCAGGGTGCTTCCGGCAGTGCGACGGCGTCGCCCGCGCCGCCGCCCCCGCCGAAGCCCACGCCGACGCCGACCAAGGACTGCGGTTTCCTGGGCATGCTGTGCTGGGGCGACTGACTAGCCCCCCAGCATCCGCTTGAGCAGGTCCCGCAGCACGGCCCGCTCCGCCGGGGACAGCCCGGCCAGGGGCTCGCGCGCGAAGTCCAGCGACTCGCGCAGCCGCTCCGCCGTCTGCAGCCCCTCCTCGGTGGGGGCGGCCAGCTTGACCCGCCGGTCGGCCGGGTCCGGACGGCGCTCCACCAGACCGCGGCTCTCCAGCCGGTCGATGATGCCCGTCACGTTCGAGGGCTCGCACCGCAGCTTCTGCGCTATGCGGCGCATGGGCGTCGGCTCCAGGGAGAGCAGGTTCAGCACCTTGGCCTGGGCGCCGGTCAGCTGATGGGTGGCGGCCGCATGCTCGTACTCCATGTGGTACCGGCTCACGACGTCACCGATGAGTTCGACGACCTCGACGGTCACTGGGTCTACACGACGACTGGGCATGGATCCAGAGTACCCATTTACTTGACAACATGAAATATCCAGGCGCATGGTTGTTTCACCTAGTGAAGCAATTCGTTACCAGGAGCGCCGCAATGTCTGAGATTCCCGCCGTGAGCCGCGAGTGGCACCTCGTCCGTCGCCCGCAGGGCTGGCCCGTCGCCGAGGACTTCGCCCTGCGTGAGGTGCCCGTCAACGCCGAGCCCGCCGCCGGCCGGATCCTCGTGCGCAACCTGCACATGTCCGTGGACCCGTACATGCGCGGCCGGATGAACGACGTGAAGTCCTACGTCCCGCCCTTCCAGCTCGACCGCCCGATGGACGGCGGCGCGGTCGGCGAGATCGTCGCCTCCGCCGCCGAGGGCTTCGCCGTCGGCGACCACGTCCTGCACGGCCTGGGCTGGCGCGAGTACGCGGAGCTCGACGCGAAGTACGCCACCAAGGTCGACGCCTCCCTCGCCCCGCTCTCCGCCTACCTCGGCGTCCTCGGCATGCCGGGCCTGACCGCCTACGCCGGGCTCTTCGAGGTCGCCTCCTTCAAGGAGGGCGACTCCGTCTTCGTCTCCGGCGCCGCGGGTGCGGTCGGCGGCCTCGTCGGCCAGTTCGCGAAGATCAAGGGCGCGTCCCGGGTGATCGGCTCCGCCGGCTCGGACGAGAAGGTGACGCTCCTCACGGAGAAGTACGGCTTCGACGCCGCCTTCAACTACAAGAACGGCCCCGTCGCCGAGCAGCTGCGCGCCGCCGCCCCCGAGGGCGTCGACGTCTACTTCGACAACGTCGGCGGCGACCACCTGGAGGCCGCCATCTCCTCCATGAACGTGCACGGCCGCGCCACCCTGTGCGGCGCGATCGCCCACTACAACGACACCGAGGCCGCACCCGGCCCGCGCAACCTGATGCAGGTCATCGGCAAGCGGCTGCGGCTCCAGGGCATCCTCGTCAGCGACCACGCCGGACTGCAGCAGCAGTTCGTCCAGGACGTGGCCGGATGGCTGCGCTCCGGTGAGCTGAGCTACGACGAGACGGTCGTCGAGGGCGTCGAGAACGCGACCTCCGCCTTCCTCGGCATGCTCCGCGGAGAGAACACCGGAAAGATGATCGTTTCCTTCACCGGTTAGGCTCACCCCACAACCGTCGTGACCGTGGGCGCGAGTCGCGGCGATTACCAGGAGGAACATTTCTTCATGTCCATCCAGCAGTCCGACGTCGCGTACACCGCCGTGGCCACCGCCGAGAACGGCCGTGACGGCCGCGTCGCCACCAACGACGGCCAGCTCGACGTCGTCGTGAACCCGCCCAAGGAACTCGGTGGCTCCGGCGCCGGCACCAACCCGGAGCAGCTCTTCGCAGCCGGCTACAGCGCCTGCTTCCAGGGCGCCCTGGGCGTCGTCGCCAAGAACGTGAACGCCGACATCTCCGGCTCCACGGTCACCGCCGAGGTCGGCATCGGCAAGAACGACGAGGGCTTCGGCCTGATCGTCAAGATCTCCGCCGTGATCCCGAACGTGGACGCCGCCACCGCCAAGGAGCTCATCGAGAAGGCCCACGAGGTCTGCCCGTACTCCAAGGCCACCCGCGGCAACATCACCGTCGAGCTCGCCGTCTGATCCGGCAGCCGCACGGCGAAGGCCGCACCCCGACCGGGGTGCGGCCTTCGCCGTAGACTGACGCCATGCATGATCTTGCGGGGGGCTTCCGGTACCTGCTGGCCGGACAGCGATGGGTGTTGCGACACGGCCGGTGGCTGGGCTTCGGGCTGCTGCCCGGGCTCGTCTCGTTCGCCCTCTACGTCGGCGCCCTCGTCGGGCTCGGCTACGGCGCCGACGACCTGACCACCTGGGCGACCCCCTTCGCCGACGACTGGTCCGCCCCGTGGATCGGACTCTTCCGCGGCTTCCTCACCGCCCTGTTCTTCGGCCTGGGGCTCTTCCTCGCGGTGATCACCTTCACCGCGGTCACCCTGCTGATCGGCCAGCCCTTCTACGAGTCCCTCTCGGAGCAGGTCGACCGCAGCGAGGGCGGCGACGCCCCGCAGTCCGGCCTCCCGCTCTGGCGGGAGCTGTGGATCTCGGCCCGGGACAGTGTGAAGGTGCTCGGGCGGGTGCTGCTGTACGGCCTCGTGCTCTTCGCCCTCGGCTTCGTCCCGGTGATCGGCCAGACGGTCGTCCCGGTGCTCGGGTTCTGCGTCTCCGGCTACTTCCTGACCCAGGAACTCACCTCCGTGGCCCTCCAGCGCCGCAAGATGGAGCTGCCCGAGCGGCTGGTGCTGCTGCGGTCCCGGCGGCTGCTGGTGCTGGGCTTCGGAGTGCCGCTGGTGCTGGCGTTCCTGGTGCCGCTCGTCGCGGTGCTCCTGATGCCCGGCGCGGTGGCGGGAGCCACGCTGATGGCGCGCGACCTGATGCGCACCGACGAGGCCCCGGCCGCCGAGGCCGCACCGGCCGGCTTCGGACCGCCGCCGCCGGCGTTCCCGTAGCCACCGCTAGCGCTCCTTCTTCAGCAGCAGGAGGGCTCCCGCCGTGTCCTCCCCGCCGTGGGCGGCCGGGTCCGCCGTCAGGCGGCGGCGCATCAGGTCCAGGTACGGGGAGATCAGCTCGGCACTGACCCCCTGCTCCTCGGCGGTCCGCAGCAGGGTGCCGGTCGCCGCGACCTGCATGGCCAGGTTGGACACCACCCCGGTGGTGAAGTCCCGCGAAGTGAGCCGCTCGGCGGCGTTGCCGACGAAGAAGCCCATCGCGCCCAGCCACTCGGACAGCAGCGGAGCCAGTTCCTTCGGGGCGATGTCCTCGCCCTCGGTCAGCGCGTAGGCGTGCGAGATGCCGGCGAAGAGTCCGTACATCGCGCTGAGCAGCGCCACGTCGTGCAGGGCGGCGTGCCCGGGGTCCTCCCCGACGAAGCGGGCCCCGGCCGGGACCTCCAGCGTCGCGCGGTGGGTGTCGAAGAGGGCGCGCGAGCCGCTGTAGAAGACGTATCCGCCGGCCTCCGGTACGCCGATCATCGTGGGCGTGGCCATGATCCCGCCGTCCGTGTACCGGGCGCCGCGGGCCTCGGCCCAGGCGGCCCGGGCGCGGGCCTCGGCCGGGGTGCCGGTGGTGAGGTCGACGAGGTCCTTGCCGGTCAGGTCGATGCCGTCCAGGGTGGAGCGGACGCTGGCGTCGTCCAGCAGACAGGTCACGACCAGTCCGTTCGCGGCGACCGCCGCAGCCGCGGTCGGGGCGACGACGGCGCCCTCTGCGGCGAGCGGTCCGGCCTTGGCGGGAGTGCGGTTCCAGACGGTGAGGGAATGCCCGGCGGCGAGCCAGGTGCGGGCGAGGGCGGTGCCCATGTCGCCGAGTCCGAGCAGGGTGAGCGAATTCCGCGGTGTGGTGTCGGTCATGGCGTTTAGCCTGGTTGCAGGCAGTGCGGTGCTCAAGTACGCACTTCGGAGTAGGTGGTTACCCCGAGGTGAGCGAGCAGGTGGGGAGGGTGTGCGATGGCGGTGACACGGAGGCCCGGTGCGGATGAGTGCGGGATCGCCGCGGCGATGTCCGTGATCGACGGCAAGTGGAAGGTGTCGCTCCTGTGGATGCTGGAGCAGCGTCCGCGCCGCTTCGGCGAGCTGCGCCGGCTCGTCCCCGGTGTCTCCGAGAAGGTGCTCGCCGCCCAGCTGCGCGAGCTGGAGACCGACGGCATCGTGCACCGCGAGGTGTACGACGAGGTCCCGCCGCGCGTGGAGTACTCCCTGACCGCGCTGGGCCAGGACCTGAACGCGGCCCTGGGGCCGTTGGGGGCGTGGGGTGCGAAGCACCTGCTCCCGGATTCGGCCTGACCGGCCGGAGATCGGTTACCGGCCCCCGCCTACCCGTGGCGGGCCCGTAGTATGCATGGCAGCAAGTGCCAAGGCTGTCTCTCACTGCCCTTGAGTTCGCCCTGGCCCGGAGCTTCGGCGGGGGGCCGGAGTCGCGCAGCGGCTTGCCGAGCCACGCCGGCCACCGGGCCGAGGACCGACCAGCAGTAGGGACACAGCAGTGACAGTCAGTACCGAGGGCATCGCGACCGTGCTGCCCCCGGGCGGACCGGCCGCGCCCGCCCGCCCGATACCGGCCGCCCGGCGCGGCATCGGCTCACGCGGCACGCTCCTGTTCCTCGAAGCCGTCGTCGCGTTCGCCGCGGCGCTCGTGCTCCCGCTGCTCGCCCGCGGCTTCAAGCTCAATCCCCTGGACCGGATCGCGCAGGTCAGCGGCCTCGCCGCCATCCAGCTGCGGTTCGCGCTCATAGGTCTGCTCTTCATCGGCGTGGTGGCGCTGGCCGTGCGGCTGCGCAGGGGGCGGCACTTCGACCTGGCCACGCGGTTCGCCTCCGCCGCCCTCGCCGGCCTGGCCAGCGGCTTCGTCGCCGCCGGCGCGGTCGTCGCCCTCCACGGGACGCCCTGGCCGATGTTCGGCCTCAACGGCGACAGCGGCCGCATCGTCGAGTGGGCCCAGGCGGTGGCCAACGGCCGCCCCTCCGGCTCCCCGGTCTACCCGCCGGCCCCCCTCTACACCCTCGGCTACTACGCCGAGTGGTTCCGCGGCGGCAACACCGCGTACGCCTTCAAGGACCTGCAGATCCTCGGCGCCGCGGCGTTCGGACCGCTGGTCTACCTCTGCTGGCGCATGCTGCTCGGCCCGGTCCGGGCCCTCGCCTTCGGCGTGGCCCCCGCCTTCGCACTGATCGACGCCTACAAGCCGTACAGCCAGACCGTCCTCGTCGTGCTGGTCCCGGTCCTGGTCGCGATGGTGGTGTCGCTGAGCCGCAGCGGTACGCAGGGCTGGCGGACGCTCCTGCTCAAGGGCGCGGGATTCGGCGCGCTGCTCGGCGTCATGTTCCTCACCTACTCGGGCTGGTTCCTGTGGAGCGCGGCGGGCGTGCTGTTCGCCGCACTGCTGTACTTCCCGTGGCGGGACGGCCGGCTCGGCCGGATCAAGGGCGCGGCCTTCCTCGGCGCCTCCCTGGCGGCGTTCCTCGTGGTCGCCGGGCGCTACCTCATGGTCATGCTGACCGAGGGGCAGACCACCAAGGACTACAACTTCCGGTTCGACAACTTCACCGACCCGGCGTACTACCTCATGTGGCGCACGGACATGCCCGGCAAGGTCGGCGAGTGGCCCCTGCCCGGCGAGTACGGCGGGGTCGGGCTGTTCGCCCTGGTCACCTTCGTCGGTGTGGGCGCCGCGATCTGGCTGGGCATGCGCAAGCCGATGGTGATCACCATCGCCGCGATGTTCATCAGCGCGTGGGTGATGCGCATGTACATCGCCTCGCACATGTACGAGACGCAGACCGTCCAGCTCTACACCCGCACGAACAACCAGCTGCTCTACTGCGGGCTGCTGCTGTGCGCGCTCGTCGTCCACCTGGTCTCGCTGCGGATCGCCGCGCGCCGGTCGCAGCCCGGCGCCGGAACCGGGCAGGGTGCGGCGAACGCGGCGGGCACCGGCTTCCCCGGTCGCGAAGGCGCGGTGATCGGGACCCTGTGCGCCCTGCTGCTGCTCCTCGGCACCGTCTCCTCCTCGATGGCCGACCGCTACATGCCGGCCAAGGAGAACACGTACCGGATCCTGCCCTGGGTCTCGCACACCATCACGGAGCGGGACGGGAGCTGCCCGAAGTACGCGCCCGGCGGCACGTGCTCCAAGGACGGCGACCAGAGCTGGCTCGGCTTCATCCGATGACTTCCGGGGGACCGATGACTTCCGCACTGACGCGGCTGGCCGACTGGTCGGCCGGAACACCCAAGCGGCTCTGGCTGATCTCTTTCGCCCTGTTCTTCACGCTCGCGGGCTCGTGGGCGGCCGCCAGCCCCCTCGGGAGCTCCCCCGACGAGCACGCGCACTTCATCCGCGCCGCCGCCGTCGCCAGGGGCCAGATCGGCGGGACCGAGGTGATGGTCCCGCACACGGTGGCGGGCATCGAGGGACACTTCGCCGAGACCGGCGTGCAGCTCCCGGAGTGGTACCGCAACCTGCCCAAGGTGCACGAGTGCTACTCGTGGCACGAGGCGCAGCCCGCGTCCTGTGCCCCCTCGCTCGGCACGTCCGAGAAGATCGCGCAGGCCACCACGGCGGCCGGCCGCTACCACCCCGGCTACTACCTGGTGACCGGCTGGCCGAGCCTGCTGGCCGACGGCCCCAAGGGGCTGTACCTCATGCGCTTCATGTCGGCGCTGCTCTGCTCGGCGCTGCTGGCCAGTGCGGTGGTCACGGCCGCCGAATGGCGCCGGCGCTCGCTGGCGATGCTCGGCGTGTTCGCCGCCGCCACCCCGATGACGCTCTACATGGCCGGCATGGTCAACCCCAGCGGCGGCGAGATCGCCGCCGGGATCCTGGTGTGGACGGCCCTGCTGTCGATCGTCCTGTCGCCCGACCCCGTGCTGCTGAACCGCAGACTGGCCCGGCTGGGCATCGGCGGCCTGGTGCTGATCAACATCCGACCGCTCGGACTGATCTGGTTCGGCGGGGCGGTCGTCTTCTGCCTGATGCTGACGCAGCGGCGCGGACTGCTGGGACAGGTGCTGCGCCGCAAGGCCCTGTGGCTCTGGACGGCCCTGCTGGGCCTGGCGACGGCCGGCGCGCTGCTCTGGGCGGCGGGGCACCCCGACAACTCGAAGATCGACATCCCTGACTCGCTGACCACGGGAGTGGCCGCGAAGAAGACCCTCGGCAACACCGAGGTCTACATCAAGCAGATGCTCGGCTTCTTCGGCTGGCTGGACACCCCCGCCCCGGCCCTCATGTACGTGGTGTGGATGGCGGTGCTCGCCACCGTCGTCGTGCTGGCGCTCGTGCACGGCCGTGCCCGCGAGGTGGTGGCGATGCTCGGCATGCTGGTGGCCGTCGTGATGGTGCCGGTGGTCGCGCAGGCCTCGCAGGCGGAGCGCATCGGCATGGTGTGGCAGGGCCGCTACCTGCTGCCCTTCGCCGTCGGACTGCCGCTGATGGCCGTGGCCGTCTGCGCCACGCGCGCCCCGGAGCACGGCTTGCGCTGGCGGCGGCTGGTGGGCCTGTCCGTCGTCGGCCTCGCGCTGGTGAACCTCTCGGCCTTCTACTGGACGCTGCGCCGGTTCGCCGTCGGCACCGGCGGTTCGTGGGTGGCGACCTCGGCGCACTGGGCCCCGCCCGGCGGCTGGGTCTTCTGGACCTGCGTGTACGCGGTGGCGGCCGTCGCCGTCGTGCTGCCCGCCCTGATGCGCGACCGCGGGGGCGCCGCCCGGCTCCCGGACCTCGACACCCCGCGTCCGGACCGCCGCCGGCGGGTGCCCGAGCCCGCCTGACGCGCCCCGCCCCGCGGCCCCGTCAGAGGGCGGGGCCGACCGGGGCGGTCACCACCGACGGGGTGCGGTCGTCCGCCTCGGCGAGCAGCGCTCCGCCCGGGGCCCACACGGCCGAGCGGCCGCAGCCGGTCCACGGGCCCGCCGGGCCGACGTGGTTGGCGAGGACGACGTACAGGCCGCTGCGCTCCGCGATCCCCGGGTACACGGTGGCGCGCTCGCGGATCCCGTCGCCGGTCCCGTACAGGGAGCTCGCCAGGTGGACCCGGCAGCCGTCGGCCGCGCCCCGGCCCGGGAGTCCGGGGAAGTGGTTGTCGTAGCAGACGCCCAGCGAGAAGCGGACCCCGAGGAGTTCGAAGCGCCCGTCGGCCGTGCCGGGCTCGAAGACGTCCTGCTCGTGGCGGAAGAGGTGCTGCTTGCGGTACGTCGTCACGTGCGCGCCGTCCGCGTCGTGGACCAGCGTCGCGATGGCCGGACGCGGGCCGTCGCCGGGCAGCGCCACGTTGACCGCGGTGGCGATCCCGGCGGCGCGCAGCGGGTCCAGCCGGGGGTCGTCGGCGGCGGTCCACAGGCCCGGGTCGGCGGCGAGCGCGTCCAGTTCGTAGCCGGTGAGGGTGAACTCGGGGAACACCACCAGTGCGGCGCCCTGCTCACGGGCCGTGGCGGCGAGGGCGGCGGCCCGCGCGGCGTTCGCGCGGACATCGGCGGGGACGCACGTCATCTGTGCTGCGGCGATCTTCACCGGGTCAGGATGCCAACCCGTCCGCGGCTTCCTTCAGGAGGGTCAGCAGGGCCGCGGCGGCCGGTGACGGGGCGATCCCGCGCGGGGTGGCCGCGTAGACCCCGCGGCGCGGGGTGTCGTCCGGGTGCAGCGGGACCAGCACGAGGTCGGGCCGTACGGAGGAGGCGGCGAGCTCCGGGACGAGGGTGACGCCGAGCCCGGCCGCGACGAAGCCCTGCTTGGCGATCCAGTCGGCGGCGACGAAGCCCGTACGGGGGCGGAAACCACCCCCCAGCGCGGAGTGCATGAGGGTCTCCTCGGGGCGGGTGCCGGCGGCGATCCACTCCTCGTCGGCCAGTTCGGCCAGCCGCAGCCCGGTGCGTCCGGCGAGCCGGTGGCCGCTCGGCAGGGCCACGTACATGCGCTCGTCGAGCAGGTGGTGCGGGGTACAGTCCCGGGGCGGCCGCCCGGAGGTGTCGGCGACGACGGCGAGGTCGAGCTCCCCGGTCGCGAGGAGGGCGAGGTGCTTGGCGGACGGCCCCTCGGTACGGGTGACCGCGACGGCGGGATGCCGGGCCCGGAAGGCGGCCAGCGCGCGCGGCAGCAGCGCGGCGTCCGCAGTGGAGAAGGAGCCGATCCGCAGCCGGCCGGCCCCCAGGGTGCGCAGCGCGTCGAGCTCGGCGCGGGCGGTGCGCAGGCGTTCGCCGACGGCCTCGGCGTGCGGGAGCAGGACGCGGCCGGCCTCGGTGAGGCGGACGCCGCGCGGGAGGCGGTCGAAGAGCGGGGCGCCCCACTCGCCCTCCAGGGTCTGGATCTGCCGGGAGACGGCGGACTGGGTGTAGCCCAGGGAGCGGGCGGCGGCGGTGAAGGAGGCCAGGCGCGCCACGCGCAGGAAGACCTCGTACAGGCTGTGCGGAGTCGGCATGGCAGCCATGCTAGACATTCGCTTGTCGCATGAACGGCCCGGACCTAGCGTCGTGGGCATGGACACAGCGCAGCAGATCGCATTCCTCGGCGTCGGCCGCATGGGTGCCCCGATGGCCCGTCACCTGCTGGCCCGCGGGCACGGGCTGATGGTGTGGAACCGGACGCCGGAGAAGGCGCGGCGGCTGGCGGAGGCCGGCGCGACGGTCGCCGCCACGCCCGCCGAGGCCGTCCGCGACGCGGACCTCGTCATCACCATGCTGGCCGACCCGGCGGCCCTGTGGGCCGTCGCGGAGAGCGTGCTGCCCGCCCTGCGCCCCGGCGTCCACTGGATCGACACCTCGACGGTCGGCCCGGAGCCGGTACGGGAGCTCGCCGGGCGGCTGCCGGAGGGGGTGACGCTGACCGACGCGCCCGTGATGGGGAGCGTCGACCGGGCGGCGACGGGGGAGTTGTGGGTGCTGGCGGGCGGCGACCCGCTGCCCGGCCCGGTCAGGCGGGTCCTCGACGCCCTCGGCGAGGTCACCGTGTGCGGCCCGGCGGGTTCGGGCGCGGCGCTGAAGCTGGTGCTGATCAACACGGCGGTCGGCGGGGTGGCCCTGGTGGCCGAGGCGCTGAGGCTGGGTGGAGCGCTGGGCCTGCCGGAGGACCTGGTCCGCGCGCAACTGGCCCGCGGACCGCTGGCGGGCGCGGTGGCCCGTGCTTACGCCGACGCCTCGCACTTCCCGGTCGCCCTGGCAGCGAAGGACGTGGCCCTGGCCACGGCCCGCGCGCCGCTGCCGATCCTGGAGTCGGTCCACGCCGCGCTGACGTCCCGTCCGGAGCTGGCGGGCCGGGACCTCTCCGCCCTGCGCCCCTGACCCGGCCGGGGCCGCGGGCGGGGGAGTCCGCCCGCAGGGTGGATCGACCTGCATAAAATGCCGGTGTGATCTTCATTGTGGTGAAATTCCCCGTCAAGCCCGAATACGTCGACGCGTGGCCCGACAAGGTCGCGCCGTTCACCCGCGCCACCCGCGCCGAACCCGGGAACCTGTGGTTCGAGTGGTCGCGCAGCCTGGAGGAGCCGAACACCTACGTACTGGTCGAGGCCTTCCAGGACGACGCCGCCGAAGCGCACGTCACCTCCGAGCACTTCAGCGCCGCGCTGGAGACCATGCGGCCGATGGTGACCCGTACGCCCGAGATCGTCAGCACCACCATCGAGGGTGCGACCGGCTGGAGCCGGATGGGCGAGCTCCAGGTCGACTAGGCCCTTCAGGCCTCCGGGCCCCGCAGCAGGGTCAGGAAGGCGCGGAAGGCGGCGGGCATGTCCACGGACTCGGGGGCCAGCAGCCACTGGTACTGGAGGCCGTCCATGACCGCCGTCAGCAGCGGGGCCGCCTGCTCCGGGGTGAGACCCGAGGGCAGGCGGTCGCCGAACTCGGCGCGCAGCACCGCCGCCATCTCCGAACGGACCTGGGCGTAGCGCTCGGTGAAGAACTCCCGGGCCGGGTGCCCGTCGGTGACGCTCTCGCCCAGCAGCGCCGAGAAGGTCTGCACGATGCCCGGGCGCATCGCGTTGTACTCCACCAGCGAGGCCAGCAGGTCCAGGCGCCAGGTGTCCGCCGCGGCGCGCGAGCCGCCGCCCGTGTCCCACCGGTCGCGTTCTTCCAGCACCGCGACGAGCAGCGCCTCCTTGGTCGGGAAGTAGTGCAACAGCCCCTGCTGGGTCAGGCCCACGCGCTCCGCGACCGTGCCCAGGGACGCCCCCCGGTAGCCGCGCTCCGCGATCACCTCGACGGCCGCGCGGACGATCTCCCCGCGGCGCTCCTCGCTCCTCGCCCTGGGCATCGCCATGGCACCCCTTCCGTGCAGTCCCGTCGTCGGCAGGACCGTAGGAGGACCGTACGACATTCGCATATCACGAACAGATAACAAACCCTACCGCTCGCCAGGTGGCAGGTCCACGATGGGGGCACCGCACAGCGCCGCACCGCGCAACCGCACCGCTCTCGACGAGGAGGCACGGCCGTGACCGATGCCGATCAGGTCCGTGATCAGATACGGGACGACGCCGTGGAGGCGGCGCTCGGCAAGCTCGACCTCGACACCAAGGCCTTTCTGCTGGCGGGCCAGGACATGTGGTCCCTGCCCGCGATCCCGGCCATCGGGCTGCAGTCCCTGGTCATGTCCGACGGCCCCATCGGGGTGCGCGGCGTGCGCTGGACCGCCGACGACCCGTCCGTCGCCCTGCCCTCCCCGACGTCGCTCGCCGCCGCCTGGGACCCGGAACTCGCCCGCCGCGCCGGCCGGCTCCTCGCCCAGGAGGCCCGCCGCAAGGGCGTCCACGTCCTGCTGGCGCCCACCGTCAACCTGCACCGCTCTCCGCTCGGCGGCCGCCACTTCGAGTGCTACTCCGAGGACCCGTACCTCACCGGCGCCATCGGCAGCGGCTACGTGAACGGCGTCCAGGACGGCGGAGTCGGGACCACGGTCAAGCACTTCGTCGGCAACGACGCCGAGACCGACCGGTTCACCGTCGACAGCGTCATCGCCCCGCGCCCGCTGCGCGAGCTCTACCTCGCGCCCTTCGAGGCCATCGTCGCCAATGCCCACCCCTGGGGCATCATGACCGCCTACAACCAGGTCAACGGCACGACGATGACCGAACACCGGTACCTGGTGAACGAGGTCCTGCGCGGCGAGTGGGGCTTCGACGGCTGCAACGTCTCCGACTGGATGGCCGCCCGCTCCACCACCGGCGACATCCTGGGCGGCATGGACGTCGCCATGCCCGGCCCGACCACCGTCTACGGACCCGCCCTCGCCGAGGCCGTCCGCGCCGGGGAGGTCCCCGGGTCCGCCGTCGACGACGCCGTGCGCAACGTCCTGCGCCTCGCCGCCCGCGTCGGGGCCCTGGAGGGCGCCCCCGCCGTCGTCGAGACCGCTCCGGACCCGGTCGACGGCCAGGCGCTCGCCCGCGAGCTCGCCGCCCGCGGGTTCGTCCTCGTGCGCAACGAGGAGGGCGTCCTGCCGCTGGACGCCTCCGCCGGGCGCACCGTCGCCCTGCTCGGGGCCGCCGCGCGCGACGCCCGGGTGCTCGGCGGCGGCAGCGCCACCGTCTTCCCCGAGCGGGTGGTCTCCCCGCTCGACGGGCTCACCGCGGCCCTCCCGGAAGGAGCCCTGGCCTATGCCGTCGGGGCCGACCCCTCCGAGGAGCCCACCCCCGCCGACAAGGGGTTCGAGCTCCTCGCCTTGTGCCGCGACGCCTCCGGGGCCGTCCTCGGCGAGGGCGGCCTGCCCACCGGCCAGGTCCAGTGGATCGGGGACGACCTGCCCGCGGGCGCCACGTACGAGGCGATGGCGAGCATCGAGGTCCGCGGCACGTTCGTGCCGCGCGAGAGCGGTGAGCACACCTTCGGCACCCGCGGACTCGGCGCCTTCACCCTCGCGGTCGACGGACGGCACCTGTGGAGCGGCGTCCAGGAGATGGGCGACGAGGCCGACCCCTTCGAGGCCTTCTTCGGGGCGCCCAGCGAGCGCGCCCGCGTCACGCTCACCGAGGGCGAGCCCGTCGAGGTGTCGCTGACCTACCAGGTCCCCGACATGACCGCGATGCCGCTCAAGGCGATCATGTTCTCGCTGCTCCACCTCGGCCCGCGGCGCGACCCCGACGAGCTGATCGCCGAGGCGGTGGAGGCCGCCCGCGCCGCCGACACCGCCGTCGTGGTCGTCGCCACCACCGAACGCGTGGAGTCCGAGGGCTTCGACCGCCCCGACCTCGGCCTCCCGGGCCGCCAGGACGACCTCGTGAGGGCCGTCGCCGCCGTCAACCCGAACACCGTGGTCGTCGTCAACGCCGGCTCCCCGGTGGAGCTCCCGTGGCGCGAGGACGTCGCCGCCGTCCTGCTGACCTGGTTCCCCGGGCAGGAGGGCGGGGCCGCGCTGGCCGACGTACTCCTCGGCGAGGCGGAGCCGGGCGGCCGGCTGCCCACCACCTGGCCCGCCCGGTTCGCGGACGCGCCCGTCACCGAGGTCGTCCCCGCCGACGGGCGCCTGGAGTACGGCGAGGGCCTCTTCATCGGCTACCGGGCCTACGAGAAGCACGGCGTCGTCCCCGCCTACCCCTTCGGGCACGGCCTCGGCTACACCGACTGGGCGTACGAGTCCCTGGAGGCCACCGCCGACGCCGTACGGGTCCGCGTCACCAACACCGGTACCCGGCCCGGCCGCGAGGTCGTCCAGGTCTACCTGGCCCCCCTCGACACCGCGTCCGACCGCGCGGGGAGCACGACGGTGGAGCGCCCGGCGAGCTGGCTGGCCGGCTTCGCGAGCGTCGCCGCGGGCCCCGGCGAGAGCGTCGAGACCGAGATCCCGCTGCCCGCCCGGGCCTTCGAGATCTGGGACGAGGAGGCCCGCGGATGGCGGCGGATCGGCGGCGCGTACGAGGTCCGCGCGAGCCGCGCGCACGGCGACACCCGGCTGACCGCGACGCTCGACATCGCGTGACACGCCGTATGGCCGGAAATAACCCCTGAAAGCCGGTCCGGGGGCGGGCCCTGACTCCCGCCCCCGGACCCTCCGCGCACGAGGACGTCAACGCGGCGGTTCGGCCGCCGTCACCTGGCGGTGCGCCAGTTCCGCCAGCCGCGCCTGCCCGTCCTTGCCCGGGTGGAACCAGTCCCAGCGGCTCAACTGCTCCGCCGCGAAGGGGTACTGGAACACCGCGCCGCCGTCGTAGCGGCACAGCGCGTCCTTCCCGCAGACCTCGCGCAGCACCTCGTTGTACTCGACCACCCGCGCCCGCACCTGCTCGCGCCGGGCCGTGGCCCCCGTGGCCAGCGACAGCGGATCGGCGAGCATCGACTGGCAGATGCCCAGCTTCCAGACCTGGCGCACCATCGGGAGGTCCTTGCCCTGCTCCCACAGCCGTTGCAGGTCGGGCACGCTGGAGACGTACACCTGGGAGGCCGGGGACGCGGCCCGCAGCTGCGCGAGGGCCTGCTCGAAACCGGACCGGAACTCCGCCACCGGGGTCATCGACGAAGCGGTGGGCCGGCAGGCGTCGTTCGACCCCACCATCACCGTGACCAGGTCGGGCTTGTGCGCGGCGGCCGCCGTCAGCTGGCCCGGAAGGTCCGCCATCCGCGAGCCGGTGACCGCGTAGTTCCAGCTGCGTCCGGGCACCGCGGCGTCCCCGAGCAGCCGGGCGGCGAGGGAGCGGACGGCGGGGTCGCTCCCGGTGGCCCAGGACACCTCGGGGCAGTCGGCGAGGACCGAACAGGCGTCGAAACCACGCGTGATGGAGTCGCCGGCGGCCGCGATCGAGGTGGGCGCCGTGTTCCACCGGGGAGCCGACTGCGCCCCGCGCTCGCCCGGGGCGGCCGATCCGCCCGACTGGCACCCGGTCAGGGCCCCGGCCAGCAGCGCGACCGTCGCGCCCGCACCCGCGAGAGCACGGCGCGCGCGGCGGCGGGGAGCGGTGGTGCGCATGGGAAGGACCCCTCCTTGTGGCCCCCACGCGTTCGGGGGGTCCTGCTGAGTGAAAGCTCTGTGTTTACCGGCCTCGGAGCGACCGTACGTCACACCAGGACCCCTGGCGCACGGTAGCTTTTTCCCGTGGCGTTTCGGCCGCAGGTCCCGTTGCGCAATGTCAAATAATTTCCGTTACATTACATCACGTCACATACTGTCCGTTTTCTGGAGTTTATTCCCGACCTCGTCCACCACTGGAGGTCCCGGTGACGACACGTGGAGTTCTGTACGTGCATTCCGCACCGCGCGCGCTCTGCCCGCACGTGGAATGGGCCGTAGCGGGCGTGCTCGGGGTGCGGGTGAACCTCGACTGGATCCGGCAGCCCGCCTCCCCGGGCACCTGGAGAGCCGAGTTCTCCTGGCAGGCCGAAGCGGGCACCGCCTCGAAACTCGCCTCCGCGCTGCGCGGCTGGCACCTGCTGCGCTTCGAGGTGACCGCGGAGCCCTGTCCGACCGCCGAGGGCGAGCGCTACAGCTCCACACCGGAGCTCGGCATCTTCCACGCCGTCACCGGCCTGCACGGCGACATCCTGATCCCGGAGGACCGGCTGCGCGCCGCGCTGGCCCGGTCCTCGCGCGGCGAGACCGACTTGGAGGCGGAGATCGCCAAACTGCTCGGCAAGCCCTGGGACGACGAACTGGAACCCTTCCGCTACGCGGGCGAGGGCGCACCGGTCCGCTGGCTCCACCAGGTGGTCTGACCGGAGGCACGGTCGGGCGGAACGTGAAGGGCCCCGCACGGCGACTGCCGTGCGGGGCCCTTCACGTCGAACGGGTCAGACGCTGCGGAAGGCGAGCGTCACGTTGTGGCCGCCGAAGCCGAAGGAGTTGTTGATCGCGGAGATCGGGCCGTCGGCCGGCAGCTTGCGCGGCTCGTCCCGGACGATGTCCGCGTCGATGTCGTCGTCGAGCGCGTCGATGTTGATCGTCGGCGGGGCCAGACGGTGGTACAGCGCCAGCACGGTCGCGACGGTCTCGATACCGCCCGCGCCGCCCAGCAGGTGACCGGTCATCGACTTGGTCGCGGAGATCGCGATGTGGTCGAGGTCGTCGCCCAGGACCTTGCGCAGGGCCTTGATCTCGGCCGTGTCACCCTGCGGGGTGGACGTGGCGTGGGCGTTGACGTGGACCAGCTCGGCCGGGTCGAGACCCGTGTTGTCGAGCAGGTTCTGCACGGCCGCGGCGACACCGCGGCCGGTCGGCTCGGGCTGCGCGATGTGGTGGCTGTCCGCGGACAGGCCCTGGCCCAGCACCTCGCAGTAGACCCGGGCGCCGCGCTTGGCCGCGTGCTCGGCGGACTCCAGGATGACGACGCCCGCGCCCTCGCCCAGGACGAAGCCGTCACGGGCCTTGTCGTACGGACGGGAGGCCGTCTCGGGGCTCTCGTTGTTCTTCGACATCGCCATCATGTTGGCGAAGGCGGCGATCGGCAGCGGGTGGATCGCGGCCTCGGTGCCGCCCGCGACGACCACGTCGGCGCGGCCGGTGCGGATCATCTCGACGGCGTAGCCGATGGCCTCGGCACCGGACGCGCAGGCGCTCACCGGAGTGTGCACGCCGGCCTGGGCGTTGACCTCGAGGCCGACGTTGGCCGACGGGCCGTTCGGCATGAGCATGGGGACGGTGTGCGGGGAGACCCGGCGCACGCCCTTCTCCTTCAGTACGTCGTACTGGTCGAGCAGAGTGGTGACGCCGCCGATGCCGGAGGCGATCACGGTGCCCAGGCGGTCGGGAGCGACGGACTCGTCCTCGCCGGCCGGGGCGGTGTAGCCGGCGTCGGCCCACGCCTCGCGGGCCGCGATGACGGCGAACTGCGCCGAGCGGTCCAGCTTGCGGGCCAGCGGCCGGGGCAGGACCTCACTCGGGTCCACGGCGACCGGGGCGGCGATGCGTACCGGGAGTTCGGCGAAGCGCTCGCCCTCCAGGGGCTTGACGCCGGAACGGCCGGCGAGCAGACCTTCCCAGGTCGAAGCGCTGTCGCCACCCAGCGGAGTGGTTGCGCCGATACCGGTGACGACCACGGTGCGATTGGTCGGGCTCACAGGAATTCTTTCTCCACGTCTCAGAGGGTGCTGAATTGTCACGGCGCCACCGCCGGGTGGCGACAAACGCTCGTCAGGCTCAGGCCTGGTGCTTCAGGATGTAGTCCGCGGCGTCGCCGACCGTCTTGAGGTTCTTGACGTCCTCGTCCGGGATCTTGACGTCGAAGCGCTCTTCGGCGGCGACGACGACCTCGACCATGGACAGGGAGTCGACGTCCAGGTCGTCGGTGAAGGACTTGTCGATCTCGACGTCCTCGACCGGGATGCCCGCGATCTCGTTGACGATCTCGGCGAGGCCCTCGACGATCTCCTGCTGCGTGGCGGCCATGTGGCGCTCCTTCTCTGGGTAACTGGGTAGAAAGACCGGGATGTGGATCCCGGCCCTAGGGGAGGGTAACGACCGTCGCGGCGTAGACGAGCCCCGCCCCGAAGCCGATGACGAGCGCGGTGTCGCCGCTCTTCGCCGCTCCGGTCGCCAGGAGCCGCTCCATGGCGAGCGGGATCGAGGCGGCCGACGTGTTGCCGGTGGTCTCCACGTCACGGGCGACCGTGACGTGCTCCGGCAGCTTCAGAGTCTTCACCATCGAGTCGATGATCCGCATGTTCGCCTGGTGCGGGATGAAGACGTCCAGGTCTTCCGCGGTGATCCCGGCGGCGTCGAGCGCCTGCTGGGCCACCTTGGCCATCTCGAAGACGGCCCAGCGGAAGACCGCCTGACCCTCCTGCGTGATGGCCGGGAACTTCTCTCCGGCGTCCTTGCCGAGGTACTCGTCCCACGGCACGGTCTGCTTGATCGTGTCGGACTTGTCGCCCTCCGAGCCCCACACCGTGGGGCCGATGGCCGGCTCGTCCGAGGGACCGACGACGACGGCGCCGGCGCCGTCGCCGAACAGGAAGGCCGTCGCGCGGTCCTCCAGGTCCGTGAGGTCCGAGAGCCGCTCCACGCCGATGACGAGGACGTACTCCGCGGAACCTTCCACCACCATGCCCTTGGCAAGGGTCAGGCCGTAGCCGAAACCGGCACAGCCCGCGGAGATGTCGAAGGCGGCGGGCTTGACCGCGCCGACCCGGTGCGCGATCTCGGTCGCGACGGCCGGGGTCTGCTTGAAGTGCGAGACCGTGGAGACGATCACCGCACCGATCTGCTCGGGGGCGACACCGGCGTCGGCCAGCGCCTTGCCCGAGGCCTCCACCGACATCGCGGCGACGGTCTCCTGGGGCGAGGCCCAGTGCCGGGTCGCGATGCCGGAGCGGGAGCGGATCCACTCGTCGGAGGAGTCGATGGTCTCGAGGATGACCTCGTTGGGCACCACACGGGTCGGGCGGTAGCCGCCGACGCCGAGGATGCGGGCGTAGGGGGAGCCCTTGGCCGGCTTGATCTTGGACATGCTGTGTGGGCTCCTTCTCTCAGGCCGTCAGTTCGGCGACCAGCGCCGCGGCCTTCTCGAGATCGTCCGGGGTCTTCAGCGCCACGCTCGGTACGCCCTTCAGCGCGCGCTTGGCCAGACCCGTCAGGGTGCCGCCGGGGGACAGCTCGATGATCCCCGTGACGCCCAGCTCGGCGAACGTCTCCATGCACAGGTCCCAGCGGACCGGGTTCGCGACCTGGCCCACCAGGCGGGCGACGACGTCGGCGCCCGTGGTGACGACGAGGCCGTCCTTGTTCGAGACGTACTTCAGGGCCGGGTCCGCCGGGGCGAGGGCCTCGGCGGCCTTCTCCAGCTCGGCGACCGCAGGGGCCATGTGGTGCGTGTGGAAGGCGCCCGCGACCTTGAGGGGAACGACCTTCATGGAACCCTCGGGCTTGTCGGCCTGCAGGGCTTCGATCTGCTCCATCGTGCCGGCGGCCACGATCTGGCCCGCGCCGTTGATGTTGGCCGGGGTCAGGCCGAGCTTCTCGAGGTGCGCGACGACGACGGCGGGATCCCCGCCGAGAATCGCGGCCATGCCCGTCTCGGTGACGGCGGCGGCCGCCGCCATGCCCAGCCCGCGGGTCCGGACGAACGACAGCGCGTCCTCCTCGGGCAGCACGCCGGCGATGGCCGCGGCGGTGATCTCACCGACGCTGTGGCCGGCGACGGCGCCGAAGACCGAGGTGGAACCCAGCGCGGAGGCGGACAGCAGACCGGCGGCCACCAGCAGGGGCTGGGCGACCGCGGTGTCGCGGATCTCCTCGGCGTCGGCCGTCGTGCCGTAGCGGGCAAGGTCCAGCTTGATGGCGTCGGACCACTCGGCGACGCGGTCAGCGGCACCGGGGAGGTCGAGCCAGGGAGTCAAGAAGCCGGGCGTCTGAGCGCCTTGGCCGGGAGCGACGAGTACGAGCACCCTCACACTCTCTCTTGTGGATGGTCCCTGCCGCCCGTGGGGACAGGGACCAAGAACCGTCGGGGTAATTGTTGATGTCCGACAAAAGTCTAGGACTGGCCATCGCCGTCGGCCAGACGCCCCAGAATCAGGGCGATACGCAGCGTGAACGCCGATCGGACATCGGACGGCGACCATCCGGTGACGTCGGTCACACGTCGTAGCCGGTAGCGCACCGTATTGGGGTGCACGAACAGCATCCGAGCTGCCCCTTCGAGGCTGCTCGCCTGCTCCAGATAGACGCTCAACGTCTCCAGCAGTGCCGACCCCGCCTCCTCAAGCGGTCTGTAGATCTCCTCCACCAGCTGTTCTCTGGCAGCCGGATCCGAGGCGATCGCGCGTTCCGGCAGGAGATCATCCGCCAGGACCGGCCGCGGCGCGTCCTGCCACGCCGTACAGGCCTTCAGTCCGGCCGCCGCGGCCTGCGCCGACTTCGTCGCGTTCAGCAGGTCGGGCACCACCGGGCCGGCCACCACGGGACCCGCCGCGAACGGCCCGATCAGGGACTTCGCCACCTGCATCGGGTTGTCGCTGCCGCCCGCGATGACGACCAGACGGTCCCCGAGCACACCCGTCAGGACCTGGAGCTTGTGGTGGCGGGCCGCCCGCCGGATGGCCTCGACCGTGAGCTCGCTGTCGCCCTCCGGCGCGGTGCCGAGCACCACGCACACGTGCTCCGGGGAGTTCCAGCCCAGCGCCGCCGCCCGCGACAGCGCGCCCTCGTCGGCCTCGCCGGACAGCACCGCGTTGACGACCAGGGACTCCAGCCGGGCGTCCCACGCCCCGCGCGCCTCGGCGGCCTGCGCGTACACCTGGGCGGTCGCGAAGGCGATCTCCCGCGCGTACACCAGCAGCGCCTCGCGCAGGATCGACTCGTCGCCGGGGGCCGCCACCTCCTCGATCGCGGTCTCCATGACCTCGATCGTGGTGCGGACCATCTCGACGGTCTGACGCAGGGTGATCGCCCGGGTCAGCTCGCGCGGAGCCGTCCCGAAGACGTCGGTGGAGATCGCCTGCGGAGTCTCCGGATGCCGGAACCACTCGGTGAACGCGGCGATACCGGCCTGCGCGACCAGACCGATCCACGAGCGGTTCTCGGGTGGCATCGCCCGGTACCACGGCAGGGTCTCGTCCATGCGCGCGATCGCGTTGGCGGCGAGCCGGCCGGAGGACTTCTCCAGACGGCGCAGCGTCGCGGTGTGCGGATGGGCGGGAGCGGGATGCGCGGCGTGTGTGGCGGGCGAATGCTCACGTTCGGGTTGAGGCACGGGACAAGACTGCCTTATCGGGAAGGCTGCGCCGAGTCCGGTCCCGTGTCCGGGCCCGGCTCCGTCCCACGGCTGGGGCTACCGTGGCCCTCATGATTGAAGTACGCCGCGGCGCCGACCGGTACGAGGGAGGAGACCCGGCAGCCGGGATCACCACCCGGCACGCCTTCTCCTTCGGGTCCTCCTACGACCCGGACAACCTGCGCTTCGGCCCCGTCCTGGCCTGCAACGAGGAGACCCTCGCGGCCGGCGCGGGCTTCGACGAGCACCCGCACAGCCACACCGAGATCGTGACCTGGGTGATCGACGGCGAGCTCACCCACCAGGACAGCACCGGCGAGAAGAGCCTCGTCCGGCCCGGGGACGTGCAGCGGCTCAGCGCCGGGTCGGGGGCGCGCCACGTGGAGCGCAACGACGGCGACCGGCCGCTGCGCTTCGTGCAGATGTGGCTCTCGCCGCTCGCCGCGGGCGGCGATCCCTCGTACGAGGTGCTGCGGGGCGTCCCCGACGGCACGCCCTACGAGGTTCCCGCGGCCGGCGCCGCCCTGCACGTACGGCGCCCCGGCGCGGGCGAGCGGGTCGCCGTACCGGCCGCCGAGCGGGTGTACCTGCACGTGGTGCGCGGGGACCTGCGCCTGGACGGGGCGGAGCTGGGCCCCGGGGACTCGGCGCGGATCACCGCCGAGAAGGGCCTGGAGATCATCGCCGGGTCCCCGGGGGAACTGCTGATCTGGGAACTGCCGGCCTAGCCGCCCGCCCGGCCCGCCCGGCCCCCGGTCCGGTCTACGCGGAGCGGAGTTCGGCCAGGACCGCGTCGGTGAACGGGGTCCAGGCCTCGACCGCCCACGGGCCGAAGGGCCGGTCGGTCAGCGCCACGCACGCGGCGCGCGCGTCCGGGTCCACCCACAGGAAGGTGCCGGCCTGGCCGAAGTGGCCGAAGGTGCGCCGGGAGGAGGTCAGGCCCGTCCAGTGCGGGGACTTGCCGTCGCGGATCTCCATGCCGAGGCCCCAGTCGTTGGGGGACTGGCTCCCGTACCCCGGCAGGACGCCCTTGAGCCCGGGGTGGACGACCGAGGTGGCCTCGGCGACCGTGCGGACGTCGAGCAGCCGGGGCGCCTGCAGTTCGGCGGCGAAGCGCAGCAGGTCGGAGACGGTGGAGACGCCGTCCTTGGCGGGCGACCCGTCCAGGGTGGTCGACGCCATGCCCAGCGGCTCGAAGACGGCCTGGTGCACGTACTCCGCGAAGGGGATGCCGGTGGCCTTGGCGATGTGGTCGCCGAGCACCTCGAAGCCGGCGTTCGAGTACAGCCGGCGCGTACCGGGCGCGGCCATCGCGCGGTGCTCGTCGAACGCCAGGCCGCTGGTGTGCGCGAGCAGGTGACGGACCGTCGACCCCTCGGGCCCGGCCGGCTCGTCCAGCTCGATCGCCCCTTCCTCGTGGGCGACGAGGGCGGCGTACGCGGCGAGCGGTTTGGTGACCGACGCCAGCGCGAAGCGGTGGTCGACGGGCCCGTGCGAGCCGGCGAGGCTCCCGTCGGCGGTGACGACGGCCGCCGCGGCGGTGTCCACGGGCCAGGTCTCGATGATCCGCAGGCTTTCCATGCCGCTCAGGGCCTCC
Organism: Streptomyces erythrochromogenes; assembly: GCF_036170895.1. Taxonomy (NCBI): domain Bacteria; kingdom Bacillati; phylum Actinomycetota; class Actinomycetes; order Kitasatosporales; family Streptomycetaceae; genus Streptomyces; species Streptomyces erythrochromogenes. The sequence continues at coordinate 5,617,192 of NZ_CP108036.1, forward strand.
TTGCTGTCCATGCGGCCGAGCCTACTTGCTTGGAGTGCACTCAAGGGTTTTAGCGTGGGGCCATGAGCCAGAGCCACAGCCTGAGCCTGACGCAGACGCGCTACACGATCAGCGAGGTGGAGGCCCGGACCGGTCTGAGCCAGCACACCCTGCGCTGGTACGAGCGGATCGGTCTGATGCCGCACGTGGACCGCTCCCACTCGGGCCAGCGCCGCTTCACCGACAAGGACCTCGACTGGCTGGGCTTCGTGGGCAAGCTGCGTGCCACGGGGATGTCGGTGGCCGACATGGTCCGCTACGCCGAGCTGGTCCGCGAGGGCGAGCACACCGTCGAGGAACGCCGTGAGCTGCTGGAACGGACGCGGTGCGAGGTGCGGGCGCGGATCGGGGAGCTGACGGACGCACTGGCCGTACTGGACTACAAGATCGACATGTATGCGATGAGGACGGTCTCGGGGAAGGGACAGCAATGACGGAGTACCGCGACACCCTGGAGCAGGCCGAGCTCGGCAAGGGCGGCCCGGTGGTCGGCATCCAGGGCCTGGGCTGCATGGGTATGAGCGAGTTCTACGGGGACACCGACGAGGCGGCCGCCCGGGAGACCCTGGATGCGGCGCTGGCCGCCGGGGTCACCCTCTTCGACACGGCGGACGTCTACGGCCGGGGCCGCAACGAGGAGTTCCTGGCCCCGTTCGTGGCCGCGCACCGGGACGACATCACCCTGGCGACGAAGTTCGCCATAGAGCGCAACGACGACCCCGCCTTCCGGGGCATCCGCAACGACCGCGCGTACGTCCGCGCCGCCGTCGAGGGCAGCCTGCGCCGGCTCGGCGCGGAGGTCATCGACCTCTACTACATGCACCGGCGCGACCCGGCCGTGCCGCTCGCCGAGTCGGTGGGCGCCATGGCGGAGCTGGTGCGGGAGGGCAAGGTGCGCCACCTGGGGCTGAGCGAGGTCACCGGCGCGGAGCTGCGCGAGGCGTACGCCGTGCACCCGATCGCGGCGCTCCAGTCGGAGTGGTCGCTGTTCAGCCGGGACGTGGAGCGCAGCGCCGTGGCCGCGGCGGCGGAGCTGGGCGTGGCCATCGCGGCGTACTCCCCGCTCGGCCGGGGCTTCCTGACCGGGGCCTTCGCGGACGCGTCCGTGGAGCTGTCGCAGAACGACTTCCGGCGCCACCAGCCGCGGTTCACCGGCGACAACGCGAAGACCAACGCGGCGCTGCTGGCCCCGGTCCGGGAGATCGCGGCGCAGCGGGGCGCGAGCCCCGCGCAGATCGCCCTCGCCTGGGTACAGCAGCGTGCGGCGGTGCACGGACTGACCGTGGTCCCGATCCCGGGCACCCGCCGGGCGGAGCGGCTGCGCGAGAACACCGCTGCGACCCGGATCACCCTGACCCGGGCGGAGCTGGCTCTGCTGGAGCCCATCGCCGGGCAGGTCGCCGGGGACCGCTACCCGGACATGACCTCCACGTCGGCGGCCCGGGAGGCGTAGCCGTTCCCGGCGCGACCTGCACGGCCTGCGCGACCTGCACGACCTACTGGGGCTCGGTGGTGAAGCGGTCCCGGAGGGTGGCGTATTCGCCGTCGGTCAGGAGGCCGGCCGAGTAGAGCTCGCTCAGGTGCCGCAGCCGTTCGTCGCCGGAGCGGCCGCGGGCGGCGGCGACCGGGGTGCGGCTGCGCGCGGCGGCGAGGACGGCCGCGGCGAACGGCAGCGACTCGTGCACCGCCCCGTAGCCCACGCCGAAGACGGCCGTCGCGAGGTCGTGGTCCGGCCGGGGGTCTGCCGGGGTCTGCTGGGGCTCCCGCAGCAGCAGCCGCAGGTGGCCGCCGGTGCCGCCCGGGGAGCGCCACTCGACGCCGGTGAGCTCGGCCAGCGGGTACCGCTGGTCGCCCGCCTTCCACTTCGTGCCGGTGGCGCCGGTGCGCGACCAGTGGAAGTCGACGGAGGAGCCGTCGAATCCCACCCGCGCGTCGTACGCCTTCAGCTGGAGGGGCGGCTGCGGCACGTCGACCAGGAAGCGCGGGGCCGGCTCGGCGGCGTCGTCCCCGAGCTGCGCGCGCAGGGCGGCGGCGAACGCGGCGGCCGACGTCGCCCGGTCGCCCGGCAGCACCATCCGGTACGGGTCGCACGCCTCCTTCAGCTGCCCGGCGGCGGCCTCCATCAGCGGATCCGCGCCCGGGCGCGGGACGGCACGCAGAACCACCGTGTCCCGCCTTCCGGCGGTCACGGTCACAGCGGACACCGCTTCCAGAGGGATCCGGCGCGAACCCAGCGCTTGCCACAGTCTTGGCGTTCGCATCCCCCGTGCGAAGCGGATGAGCACCGAGTCCGAGTCGAACTCCCAGACGGCATGGTTTCCGGCCAGTACGTCACCCATGCGCCACATGGTAAAGGGAGCCACCCCCGTGCGTCCCCCTCGATGCGGTGGCCGATTTCCGTGCCTCTACGCGCGTCAGTCCTGCTCTGTCCCGGAAATTCCCCGTCGACACGCGTCGTCGCCGGTCGCGCACACAACGGAACCGAACGCGCCGGTTCCGATCTTGGCGAAGTTCGTCATCGAGTCCGTACCTGGCGCGAAATAGCCGGTGTGGCTCTTCGCCCTGGCCGAGGACAGCAGCCGGGCACCGAACTCCGGGGACACCGGATCGGCGCCGTGGCCCACGCCGCCGACCTCCAGGTGCGGCACGTCCGCGATCCAGTCGCCCTCGTCGCGCGTCGCCCAGACCCGCGCCGTGGTGTGCAGACCCGCGACGTTCTCCGCCCGCATGCCGGGGCTGCCCGCCACCACCACGTCCGTCACCCGCCTGGGCAGCTCGTGCGCGGCGACCCCGCACACCACCGATCCGTAGCTGTGGCAGAACAGCGCCACGCTCGAGTTCCCGGGCAGGGACACCGTCAGGGCCTTCAGTCGGACGGCGCCGTCGAAGGCCATCCGGCCCGTCGCGGCGTCCATGCCGACCCCGGTGGGGGCGGTGTAGCCGGCCCAGGCGATGACAGCCGTCCGGCTCTTCGGCGCGGCCGTCCGCTCCGCCTCGTACAGGGCCTCGGCCATGCCGACCGGGGAGGTCAGCCGGCGTTGGGTGCGCTCGAAGGTGAGGAGGTCGGTGTCCACGCCGGGGACGATCACCGAGACCCGCTCGGCGCCGTCGAGGTCGCCGAAGACCTCGGCCACCCGGCCGCCGCCGGTGGGGTCGAACGCGAGGATCTGCCGGCCGGGTTCGGCGAGCGAGGCGAAGCGGTGGGAACGCCGGGTGGCCTCGGCCCGGTCGGCCGGGGTCAGCGCGACGTCGCGACTGCGGGCCTCCTCGACCAGGCGGGCCTTTTCCAGGCCGTGTTGGTTGGCCCGGTAGCGGGTGGCGACCGGCGCCCCGTCGAGGTTGCCGACCACGAGCGGGTAGCCGGCGGCGAGGCGGGCCCGCTGAGCGCCGTCGAGGCCGGCGAAGAAGCGGGCCACCGTCCGTACGGGGGCGTCCGCCGCCGGCACCGGGCGGCCGTCCAACCGGGCCTTGGACCAGGCGTCGAGGGCGGCTGCGCGCAGCGGCGTGCCCCCCTCGGGGCGGTGCACGGCCGTCCAGCCGGTCGTCGCCAGCATGATGAAGACGACCGCCAGCGCGAGCAGGGTGCGCAGGGCGGCCGGGCGCGGGTCGGCGCCTGGAACGGTGGTGTGGGCGAGGCCGGGCAGGTTCACTGGGACCAGCGTAGGAGACCGATTCCGGGCGTGGCGCGCCGGGTGACGGGGTTCACGCCCGACCGTGGGACGACGTGAGCGGCCGGCCGCCGGCCGCCGAGACCCGGGCGAAAGATCCGAAATGCCGTCTTTCGGGGGTGGGTCAGCTCCAGCGCCCCGCGAGAGCTGGGCCGATGCCGTCGAGGTAAGTGTCCGTCAGCCGGCGGATCGCCTCCACGCTCGTGTCGTCCCCCTGTCCCCAGAGCCGCCCCGTGACCCTCATCACTCCGAAGAACGCGGCGACGGCCACCCGGGGCCGCGGGTCGGCGTCCACGTCCAGGCCCTCGCGGGCGGCGATCAGCCGGGAGATCCGCTCCTCCAGCTCCGTGGAACGCCGCAGGTGCACCGCGAGCAGGGCCGGGGTGGACTCGATCAGCCGGTAGCTGCGCATGTAGAGGTCGACCGGGACCACCTCGCGGAGGGCGCCGTCGACCGTGTCCCACGCGGCGAGCACGGCGCCCCGCAGCGCATCGAGGGGCCCCTCGTCCGCCGGGCGGGCGTGCAGCTCGTTGACGAAGTGCGACTCCACCAGGTCCTGGACGGCGAAGACGACCTCTTCCTTGTTGGCGAAGTAGCGGAAGAAGGTGCGCTGGGAAACGCCCACCGCCGCGGTGATCTCGTCCACGGTGGTGCGCTCGTACCCCCGGGACACGAAGAGCACGAGCGCGGCGCGCAGGAGCGCGCTGCGGGTGCGCCGCTTCCTGCGTTCGCGCAGTCCGGCCGCCGGCGCCGCCGGCGCCGTCCGCTCGTCGATCGCCACCGCCGGGCTCCTTTCTGACGCCGAGTGGGCGGTCAGAGTACCCGTGACCGACGGCCCGGAGGCCGATTGGCCTAGCCGTGCCGAGCCGTTTGCGAAGGGGCGCCCCGCCGGTCCCTCATCACACGTTTGGGGCGGCCGTGCGGGGCGACCGCAGCTGCACCGGGGCGGCCGCGGGCCCGCCGCAAAGGCTGCCGGACGGGTCAACTCCGTACCGGTGAAAGGCCCGCCGGACGGTTCCAGCGAGGCTGTCGCCTATCAGGGTGGACCCGCCGGGCGCCTCTTCCGCCCGAGCGTCACCGCAGGTCAGCGTGGTGTCAGCGGAGCACCGGAAGCGGTCCGGGCGCCCGCCGTCCACAAGGAGTTGACCCGTCATGCGTACGTGTGGAACCACGCGCCTCACCACCGTCCTCGCCGCGACCGCCCTGGCCCTCACCGCCCTCATCCCGACCACCGCAGGCACGGCGCACGCCGCGGGGCCGCCGGGCCTCGGGGCCTGCGCCAGCGGACAGCTGTGCCTGTGGGCGAAACCGGACTTCAAGGGCACCCGGCAGACCCATGAGCTGAGCACCCTCGACATCAACAGCTGTACCGCCCTGCCCGCCGGCACCAGCGCCCAGTCGCTGGTCAACCGCACCGGGCGCCCGGTCACGACCTACCAGTCGGCGGAGTGCGCGGAGACCGGCGAGTTCCAGACCTACCCGGGCGACGGGGTCTGGCTGCCCCAGTCCCCCTACCAGGTGAGGGCCTTCAAGGTGTGGGAGCGGTAGCTTCCCGCTGCGCCGGGGCGCCCGGCCCGGTGGCGGGCGGGGCGACGGCCGGCCGGACGGCGGCCGCGTCCGCCGCGCCGCCCAGCCGGGCGACCTCGCCGCGCAGCGCCCGTACCTCCGCCTGGAGCTCGCGGATCGCCGCCAGCTGGAGCCGCTCCGCCTGGTCGTCGCGCTCGAAGCGGGAGATGAACCACGCGGCGATGTTGGCGGTCACCACACCGAGCAGGGCGATCCCCGACAGCATCAGCCCGACCGCCAGGACGCGGCCGAGGCCGGTGGTGGGGGAGTGGTCGCCGTACCCGACCGTCGTCATCGTGGTGAAGGACCACCACACGGCGTCGCCCAGGTTCTTGATGTTCCCGTCGGGCGCGTCCCGCTCCACGCTCAGCACGGCCAGTGAGCCGAACATCAGCAGCCCGACGACCGACCCGGCCACGTACGTCGTCAGCTGGATCTGCGGGGCCATCCGGGCCCGCCGGCCCACCAGCATCAAGGTGGCCACGAGCCGCAGCAGCCGCAGCGGCTGCACGAGCGGCAGCAGCACGGCCGCCAGGTCCAGCCAGTGGGTCCGCACGAACCGCCCGCGGTCCGCCGAGAGGACCAGGCGCACCAGGTAGTCGGCGGCGAAGGCCCCCCACACCGCCCACTCCACGTAGGTGCAGGCGCCGTGCACCCGCGCGCTCGCGTCCGGAGCGACGATGGGCACGGCGTACGCCACGGCGAAGGCCACGGCGAGGACGAGCAGCGGGGTCTGGCTCCGCCGCTCCCACAGCAGCTGGCGGGATGGTTCCTTCATGCGGAGCATCGTAGGCACCACGTAAAGAGGCGCGGGCCCCGGCCGAAGCCGGGACCCGCGCCCAGGACCGCGTACGCGGCGTCCACCCGGTTCCCGGCAGGGGTCAGGCGTCGCCGCCGGCCGCGCCCGGGTCCGCCGCCGCCACGTCGAGCAGCTGGTACTTGTCGACGGCCTGCTTCAGCAGCGAGCGGTCCACCTTCCCCGCCTTGGCCAGCTCGGTCAGCGTCGCCAGCACCACCGACTGGGCGTCGATGTGGAAGAAGCGCCGGGCCGCACCGCGCGTGTCCGCGAAGCCGAAGCCGTCCGCGCCCAGCGAGGTGTACGGGCCGGGCACCCACCGCGAGATCTGGTCCGGAACCGACCGCATCCAGTCCGAGACCGCCACGAACGGCCCCTCCGCACCCGACAGCTTCCGCGTCACGTACGGGACGTGCTGCTCCTCCTCCGGGTGGAGCAGGTTGTACTCCTCCACCTCGACGGCCTCGCGCCGCAGCTCGTTCCAGGAGGTCGCCGACCAGACGTCCGCCCGGACGTTCCACTCCTCGGCGAGGATCCGCTGGGCCTCCAGCGCCCACGGCACCGCCACGCCGGACGCCATGAGCTGTGCCCCGATGGTCCCCGAGGTGCCCTGCGAGACCCGGTGGATGCCCTTGAGGATGCCGTCCACGTCGACGCCCTCCGGCTCCGCCGGGTGCTGGATCGGCTCGTTGTAGACCGTCAGGTAGTAGAAGACGTCCTCGGCCTCGGGGCCGTACATCCGGCGCAGACCGTCCTGGACGATGTGCGCGATCTCGTACCCGTAGGCCGGGTCGTACGCCACACAGCCCGGGTTGGTCGAGGCCAGGAGCTGGGAGTGACCGTCCGCGTGCTGCAGGCCCTCACCCGTGAGGGTGGTCCGGCCGGCGGTCGCACCCAGTACGAAACCGCGCGCCAGCTGGTCGGCCATCTGCCAGAACTGGTCACCCGTGCGCTGGAAACCGAACATCGAGTAGAAGACGTAGACCGGGATCAGCGGCTCGCCGTGCGTCGCGTACGCCGAACCCGCGGCGATCAGCGAGGCCGTGCAGCCCGCCTCCGAGATGCCGTCGTGCAGCATCTGGCCGGTCGGGGACTCCTTGTACGCGAGCAGCAGGTCGCGGTCGACCGCCTCGTACTGCTGGCCCAGCGGGTTGTAGATCTTGGCGCTCGGGAAGAAGGCGTCCATACCGAAGGTGCGGTACTCGTCGGGCGCGATCAGCACGAAGCGCTTGCCGATCTCCTTGTCCCGCATCAGGTCCTTCAGGATGCGGACGAAGGCCATCGTGGTGGCGATCGACTGCTGGCCCGAGCCCTTCTTGGCGGCCGCGTAGGTCTTCTCGTCCGGCAGCTGCAGCGGCTTGGCGCGCACCACACGGGTCGGCACGTAGCCGCCGTGCGCGTTGCGCTGGTCGTGCATGTACTGGATTTCGGGCGAATTGCGGCCCGGGTGGTAGTACGGCGGGGCGCCGCTCTCCAGCTGCGCGTCCGTGATCGGGATGTGGAGGCGGTCGCGGAAGCGCTTGAGGTCGTCGACCGTCAGCTTCTTCATCTGGTGCGTGGCGTTGCGGCCCTCGAAGTTCGGGCCGAGCGTCCAGCCCTTCACCGTCTGGGCCAGGATCACCGTCGGCTGGCCCTTGTGCGCCTTGGCCGCCGCGTACGCCGCGTAGACCTTCTTGTGGTCGTGACCGCCGCGGCCCAGGTGCTGGATCTGGTAGTCGGTCATGTTCTCGACCATCGCGCGCAGCCGCTGGTCGCCGCCGAAGAAGTGCTCACGGATGTACGCGCCCGACTCGGTGGCGTACGTCTGGAACTGCCCGTCGGGCGTGGAGTTCATCTTGTTGACCAGGATGCCGTCGCGGTCCTGGGCCAGCAGCGGGTCCCAGGAGCGGTCCCAGATCAGCTTGATGACGTTCCAGCCGGCGCCCCGGAACTGCGACTCCAGCTCCTGGATGATCTTGCCGTTGCCGCGGACCGGGCCGTCGAGGCGCTGCAGGTTGCAGTTCACGACGAAGGTCAGGTTGTCCAGGCCCTCGCGGGCGGCGATCGACAGCTGGCCGAGCGACTCCGGCTCGTCCATCTCACCGTCGCCGAGATACGCCCAAACGTGGGACTTGGAGGTGTCCGCGATGCCGCGCGCCTCCATGTACCGGTTCATCCGGGCCTGGTAGATGGCCCCCAGCGGACCGAGGCCCATCGAGACGGTCGGGAACTCCCAGAAGTCCGGCATCAGCCGCGGGTGCGGGTAGCTGGAGAGGCCGTACGGCGCCTTCGACTTCTCCTGGCGGAACGCGTCGAGCTGCTGCTCGGTGAGCCGGTCCAGGAGGTAGGCGCGGGCGTAGATACCGGGAGAGGCGTGGCCCTGGAAGAAGATCTGGTCGCCGCCGTCGCCCTCGTCCTTGCCCCGGAAGAAGTGGTTGAAGCCCACGTCGTAGAGGGAGGCGGAGGAGGCGAACGTGGCGATGTGGCCGCCGACGCCGATCCCGGGACGCTGGGCGCGCGAGACCATGACGGCCGCGTTCCACCGGGTGGCGTTCAGGACCTTGCGCTCGATCTCCTCGTTGCCGGGGAAGAACGGCTCGTCCTTGGTGGCGATCGTGTTGACGTAGTCCGTGCTGCGCATCTCGGGCACGGCCACGCGCTTCTCGCGCGCCCGCTCGATCAGCCGCAGCATGAGGTAGCGGGCCCGTTCACGGCCCCGCTCGTCGACCGCTGCGTCCAGGGAGTCGAGCCACTCCTGCGTCTCCTCCGGATCGAAGTCCGGGACCTGACTCGGCAGGCCGCCAATGATGATCGGATTGCGATCGGATGCGGAAGCCACGCTGTTCCTTCGCTGTCGGGGAGTCCTGCTGAAGCTGTAACTGGGGGGCGCCGCCTCCCATGGTCTTACGCTCGGCCGTAATCGTCATCCGTACCACTGGGTAATCCCTGCGATCGGCGGGGAGACCCGGCAAGGTGCGGACCGGTCCGGTTCCGCGGTGCGGGGTGGCGGGTGCGACCAAATCGCAACCTTACGCCCAGCCCGGTCACCGCTCCCGGGAGGCCGTTCGTCCCTCAAACAGGTAGGAAAGTCCTCATGCGACGCGAATGAGCTGGAATGGTGTGGGATGAATCACCAGAGGTGCACACGGGCACGCCGAAAGTTGCGGCGAGACGGCCGTAATCGTCACCGTTTCGACGGTCTCGGCGGCCGGGTACTTGCGCGATCCGCCGCGCCCGTGTGGACTACGCCCAATGCTGCGCGTACGCGCGCCGCCGAAGACATTCACCGAACATGAGCAGGAGGCACCCCGTGAGCGCGACCGCGGACCACGCGGAGAGCCTGGCCGCCCGGCTGGGTTTCCAGTCCGAACAGGTGGTCCAGGAGATCGGCTACGACAACGACGTCGATCAGGAATTCCGTGACCTCGTCGAAGAACTCGTCGGCGAACTCGTCGACGAGGAGTACGACGACGTCGCCGACGCGGTTCTGCTGTGGTTCCGCGAGGACGACGGCGATCTGACGGACGCGCTGGTCGATGCCACCGAGCTGGTCGAGGACGGCGCACTGATCCTGCTGCTGACCCCCAAGACGGGCCGTGACGGCTACGTCGAGGCCAGCGACATCAGCGAGGCCGCCGAGACCGCCGGCCTCTCGCAGACCAGGAGCGTCAGCGTCGGCAAGGAATGGGCCGCCACCAAGCTGGTGACGCCCAAGACCGCCGCCAAGTCCAAGCGCTGAGCCGCGCCCGCTGCCGAGCGGACACGCTTCCACACCCCGCCGACCAGGTGACCCCGGTCGGCGGGGTGTGTGCGTTTCGTGCGTTTCACGGACCCGGGTACGCCCGGTCAGGATCTAGGCTGTGACTCACCCGAACAGCCCAACGCGGGGATGCGGGAACGAAGGGATGCGAGAGATGGCGATCGAGGTCGGCGACAAGGCCCCGGACTTCGAGCTCAAGGACAACCACGGCGCCACCGTGCGGCTCTCCGACTTCCGGGGGGAGAAGGCCGTGGTGCTGCTCTTCTACCCGTTCGCGTTCACCGGTGTCTGCACCGGCGAGCTGTGCGAGCTGCGCGACCAGCTGCCGCGCTTCCAGAACGACGATGTCCAGCTCCTCGCCGTCTCCAACGACTCCGTGCCGACCCTGCGGGTCTTCGGCGAGCAGGAGGGCCTGGAGTACCCGCTGCTGTCGGACTTCTGGCCGCACGGCGAGACCTCGCGCGCCTACGGCGTCTTCGACGAGGACAAGGGCTGCGCGGTCCGCGGCACCTTCATCATCGACAAGGACGGCGTGGTGCGCTGGACTGTCGTCAACGGACTGCCCGACGCACGTGACCTGAACGAGTACATCAAGGCGCTCGACTGCCTCTGAGTGCGTCTGCACGGTCCGTTACGTGCAGTTCCCTGCGAAAACCGCTTACAGGCGGGAACCCGTCACTAGGATCGAAACGTTGATCCGGTAGCAACCGCACGACGGGGCACCGCCCCACACAGAACCCAATGGAGGACCCGTGGGAGTCAGCCTCAGCAAGGGCGGCAACGTCTCGCTGACCAAGGCCGCGCCTAACCTGACGGCGGTCATCGTCGGTCTGGGCTGGGACGCTCGCACCACCACCGGTGTCGACTTCGACCTCGACGCCAGCGCGATCCTGACCAACGACCAGGGCAAGGTCGCCAGCGACGCGAACTTCGTCTTCTTCAACAACCTCAAGAGCCCCGACGGCTCGGTCGAGCACACCGGTGACAACACCACCGGTGAGGGCGAGGGCGACGACGAGGCGATCAAGGTCAACCTCGCCGGTGTCCCGGGCGACGTCGCCAAGATCGTCTTCCCGGTCTCGATCTACGAGGCCGAGACCCGCCAGCAGAGCTTCGGCCAGGTCCGCAACGCCTACATCCGCGTGGTGAACCAGGCCGACAACACCGAGCTCGCCCGCTACGACCTCTCCGAGGACGCCTCGACCGAGACCGCCATGGTCTTCGGCGAGCTCTACCGCAACGGTGCGGAGTGGAAGTTCCGCGCCATCGGCCAGGGCTACGCCTCCGGCCTGCGCGGCATCGCGCAGGACTTCGGCGTCAACGTCTGAGTCCGAGAGCAGTTCATCCGTCCGGCGCCGTGCACTGTGTGTACGGCGCCGGACGTGCTTGGCCCGCACCACCGCACCGCTGCTGCGCCCGCTTGACCGCACCACTGCCTCACCGCTCCACCGCCACATCGCCACACCGTCGTCCGGGGAGGACCACAACATGGGCGTCACACTCGCCAAGGGGGGCAATGTCTCCCTGTCCAAGGCCGCGCCGAACCTCACCAGGGTTCTGATCGGTCTCGGATGGGACGCGCGCTCGACCACGGGAGCCGACTTCGACCTCGACGCCAGCGCGCTGCTCTGCAACGGCGGCCGGGTGCTGGGGGACGAGTACTTCGTCTTCTACAACAACCTGAAGAGCCCCGAGGGCTCCGTCGAACACACGGGGGACAACCTCACGGGCGAGGGCGACGGCGACGACGAGTCGATCATCATCGACCTCACCAAGGTGCCGGCGAATGTGGACAAGATCGTCTTCCCGGTCTCGATCCACGAGGCGGACACCCGCCGGCAGAGCTTCGGCCAGGTCAGCAACGCCTTCATCCGCGTGGTCAACCAGGCCGACGGCCAGGAACTGGCCCGCTACGACCTTTCCGAGGACGCTTCCAGCGAGACCGCGATGATCTTCGGCGAGGTCTACCGGTACGGCGGCGAATGGAAGTTCCGTGCGGTGGGGCAGGGGTACGCGTCGGGGCTCCGGGGCATCGCTCTAGACTTCGGGGTCAACGTTTCGTAAAGCCGTACAAGACGCATGGGGTGCCAGGTGCCAGTGGTTCTGAAAACCTTCGGCTGGTCGTTCGCCATCACGGCGCTCGGCCTCGCCTTTGCCGCGTGGCAGTGGGGGTGGGAGGCGTTCGGGGTCGTACTGATCCTGTCGATCCTCGAAATCTCGCTGTCCTTCGACAACGCGGTCGTCAATGCCGGAATCCTGAAGAAGATGAATGCCTTCTGGCAGAAGATCTTCCTCACCGTCGGCATCCTGATCGCCGTCTTCGGTATGCGGCTGGTCTTCCCGGTGGCGATCGTCGCCATCAGCGCGAAGGTCGGCCCCATCGAGGCGATCGAGCTGGCCCTGGACCAGCCGGAGCAGTACGAGGCCCTGGTCACCGACGCCCACCCGGCCATCGCCGCGTTCGGCGGAATGTTCCTGCTGATGATCTTCCTGGACTTCATCTTCGAGGAGCGCGAGCACAAGTGGCTCGCGTGGCTGGAGCGTCCGCTGGCCAAGCTCGGCAAGGTCGACATGCTGTCGGTCTGCATCGCCCTGATCGCGCTGCTGGTCTCGGCGATGACCTTCGCCGTCCACGCCCACACCAGCACCGGCGCCCAGGACAAGTCCGCCACCGTGCTGCTCGCCGGCGTCGCCGGCCTGATCACGTACCTGATCGTCGGCGGTCTGTCCTCGTACTTCGAGGACAAGCTGGAGGAGGAAGAGGAGCGCGAGCACGAGGAGGAGGAGAAGGCCAAGGCCGCGGGCAAGCCCGTCTCCGCCGTCGGCCTCGCCGGCAAGGCCGCCTTCTTCCTCTTCCTCTACCTCGAGGTCCTCGACGCCTCGTTCTCCTTCGACGGGGTCATCGGCGCCTTCGCCATCACCAACCACATCTTCTGGATGGCGCTCGGCCTCGGCATCGGAGCCATGTACGTCCGTTCGCTCACGGTCTACCTGGTCCGCCAGGGCACCCTGGACGACTACGTCTACCTGGAGCACGGCGCGCACTACGCGATCGGCGCGCTCGCCGTCATCCTGCTGGTCACCATCCAGCACGAGATCAGCGAGATCATCACCGGCCTCATCGGCGTGGTGTTGATCGCCGCCTCCTTCTGGTCCTCGGTGCGCCGCAACAAGCGCCTGGAACCGGAGGGTTCCACCGTCGACGCATGACCGCGCCGTTAATGCGGAACGCTCCACTGCGGGGCGGTCCGCCGGGTTCACGGACCCGGCGGACCGCCCCGTTTTCCGTAGGCTTCGCGGGGACCAGGGGATCAGGACCAGGGGGGTAGGGGATGGGCTTCTTCGACGGCATCTTGGGCAGCCGGGCGGTGCAGTTCCAGTCGGGCAGTGCCTCGTCGAACGCGATCGAGCTGACCAAGCGACATTCGACGGTGTCGCTCACCAGGCAGGGCGCCGTCCACGGCAACCTGCGCGTCAACCTGTCCTGGCGCATGCGCACCTCGGACATCGGGGGCCGCTCCGGCCAGAGCGGCCAGCTCTTCCGCCACCCGTTCAAGCTGTTCAAGCCGGAAATGGTGCAGGCGCACACCCAGGGCATGGTCAACGTCGACCTCGACATGGGCTGCCTGTACGAGCTGACCGACGGCACCCGCGGCGCCGTCCAGCCGCTGGGCAATCTGCTGGGCGACCTCAACGACCCGCCGTACGTCAAGCTCAGCGGCGACGACCGGTTCGGATCGGGGTCCGGGGAGACCCTTTACATCAACCTCGACCACGCCGACGAGATCAAGCGGCTGCTGGTCTTCGTCTACATCTACGACCAGACCCCGGCCTTCGACCGGACGCACGCCATGGTCACCCTCTACCCCGTGACGGGCCCGAGGATCGAGATCCCGCTGGACGAGCGGCACCCGCAGGCCCGCTCCTGCGCCGTCGTCTCCCTGGAGAAGGCCAAGGGCGAGCTCGTCGTCAAGCGCGAGGTGAAGTTCGTGTACGGGTTCCAGTCCGAGCTGGACCGGCTGTACGGCTGGGGGCTCCAGTGGGGGCGGGGCTACAAGAGCACCAAGAGGTGACCGGAGCCCCCCCGGCCCTCAGCGGCGGATGAACTGCGGGCCCTGCGCCGGCAGCCGGAAGGACGGGTCGCCGCCCGGGCCCGGCACCGGAGCCGGGGACACCGGCTGCGGGTACCCGTAGGCGGGCTGGGAGGTCGGCGGAGCCTGCGTCGGCGGGGTCATCAGGGCCGTCTGCTCCGAGACCGGCCCCGCCGCGGCGCCCGCGACCGCGTCGGGCTCGGCCGCGTTCTCGTCGACCGAGATCCCGTGGTCGGTCGCCAGGCCCACCAGGCCGTCGGAGTAGCCCTCGCCGAGCGCCCGGAACTTCCATCCGTCGCCCCGGCGGTACAGCTCCCCGCAGATCAGCGCCGTCTCCGCGCCGGTCTCGGGCCGTACGTCGAAGTAGGCCAGCGGCTCGGAGCCACCGGTCGCGGTGGCGTCGTAGAGCAGGATCCGCAGGTCGCGGACCCGCTCGAAGGGGACGTCCTCGGCCGAGGCGACCACCAGGATCCGGTCCACGCTCGGGGTCACCGTGCGCAGGTCCGCCTGGACGGCGTCGGTGATCGCGTCGCCGATCTGCTTCTTGCCGAGGCGCCAGACGGCCCCCGAGGGGTGCCGGGGCTGGTTGTAGAAGACGAAGTCCTCGTCCGAACGCACCCGGCCGTCCGGGCCCACCAGCAGCGCCGAAGCGTCCACGTCCGGCACCTCGGGGCCGCCGGTCCAGCGCAGCACCGCCCGGACCGCCACGGGGGCCACCGGGATGTTCGAGCCCTTCTGCATCGCGTGCGTCATGCACGTCATCCTGCCCTCCCGGGGTGGAGCGGGACAATGCGGCCCCCCGTAGGGCCTTGTACCGATCGCGAGAGCTGGGCATGGTGCAAGAGGGTTACCTGAACTTCATGTGCTTGAGGAACTCTTGACTCACGTTCGTACGTACTATTACCGGCCATGCCAGTTGGGCCGCCGAGGCAGTACGGGGGAAGCACATGCGTCACTTTGGGCACGTATCGCCCACGGTCCGTAAGGACCTCTTCCACCAGGAACCGGCGGAATTCACCGGGGCCTCGCCCGCCCGCGTCCTCGCGGCGGCGCTCGGCGCCACCCTCTACAGTCCCGCCACCCGCCCCGCGCTGGCTGCGGACATCCGCAAGCAGGCAGGCCGCGGAGTCGTCTCCATGGTCCTCTGCCTGGAGGATTCCATCAGCGACGCCGATGTCGTCGGGGCCGAGGAGAACCTCGTTCGCCAGTTCTCCGACCTCGACGGCGACGCCGCCGAGGTTCCGCTGCTGTTCATCCGCGTCCGCACGCCCGAGCAGATTCCGGACCTGGCGCGCCGCCTGGGCCCCTCGGTGCGGCACCTGGCCGGATTCGTACTCCCGAAGTTCGACGAGCGGCGCGGCATCCCCTTCCTCGAAGCCGTCGCCGACGCGGAGGCCGCGAGCGGGCGGGACCGGCTGTATGCCATGCCGGTCCTGGAGACCCCGGAGCTCCTCCACCTCGAAACCCGCGTCGAAGCCCTCGCCGGCATCTCCCGCACGGTCAACAGCCACCGCGAGCGGGTCCTGGCGCTGCGCCTCGGCGTGACCGACTTCTGCTCCGCCTACGGGCTGCGCCGCACCCCCGACATGACCGCCTACGACGTCAAGATCGTCGCCGGCGTCATCGCGGACGTCGTCAACATCCTGAGCAGGGCGGACGGCACCGGCTTCACCGTGACCGGCCCCGTCTGGGAGTACTTCCGCAGCCAGCAGCGCCTCTTCAAGCCGCAGCTGCGCCGCAGCCCCTTCCTGGAAGAGGGCGTCGAGGAACTGCGCACCGCGCTGATCGAGCACGACCTGGACGGGCTACTGCGCGAGATCGAGCTCGACCGGGCCAACGGGCTGCTCGGCAAGACCTGCATCCACCCCGCCCACGTCACGCCCGTGCACGCCCTGTCGGTGGTTTCCCACGAGGAGTTCTGCGACGCCCAGGACATCCTGCGGCCCGAGCGCGGCGGCGGCGGAGTGATGCGTTCTGCTTATACGAACAAAATGAATGAGGTGAAGCCCCACCGGGCCTGGGCCGAGCGCACCATGCTGCGCGCCGAGGTCTTCGGTGTGGCGAAGGAGCAGGTCGGCTTCGTCGACCTGCTCACGGCCGGGCTCCAGGTGTGAGCGGGCCGGTGCCGAAGCAGACGACGAGGAAGGGCAAGACGATCGACGAGGTGTGGTCGGGTACCTGGGTCGCGGACCGGCTGGGCGTCGGCCTGCACGACTCCGAAGGGGGTCCGCGGCCGGGTCCGAGGCTGAGCCCGCGGCTGACGGAGCTGCTGGGCCTGGCCCTGCGGCGCAACCCCAAGCGCGCGCACCTGCTCGTCTCGCAGGTGCTGGGCAAGCACGTCCCGCAGTCCCCGCACACGGTGTACGCCGCCGGATACGGGCTCGGGACCCGCGTACGGGCGCTGCTCGGCGACGAGGCCGCGGCGACCGCCGTGGTCCTCGGCTACGCCGAGACCGCCACCGGGCTCGGCCACTGCGTCGCGGACGGCCTGGGCTCCGCCCCGTACCTGCACTCCACCCGCCGGCCCGTGCCGGGCGTGGCGACGGCCGGCGGCTTCGAGGAGGCGCACTCGCACGCCACCTCCCACCTGCTGCTGCCCGAGAACCCCGCGCTCCTCGCCGGCGACGGGCCCCTCGTCCTCGTCGACGACGAGTTCTCCACCGGCAACACGGTCCTCAACACCATCCGCGACCTGCACGCCCGCCACCCCCGCTCGCGCTACGTGGTCGTCGCCCTCGTCGACATGCGCTCCCCGGCCGACCGCGACCGGCTCACGGCCTTCGCCGCCGAGCTGGGCGCCCGGGTGGACCTGATCGCCCTCGCCTCCGGCACGGTCTCCCTCCCGGACGGCGTCCTCGCCAAGGGACAGGCGCTGGTCGAGGAGTACGAGCAGACGGCCGCGGCGGACGCGGCCGGGCCGGCAGGCTCCCCCCGGCCCGTCCTGCGCGTCGACCTGCAGTGGCCGCACGGCCTCCCGGACGGCGGCCGCCACGGCTTCACCCCCGCACACCGCCAGCGCCTGGAGGCCGCCCTGCCGGACCTCGCCGCCCGGCTCACGGCCGCGCTCGGCACCGAGCCCGGACGGGTCCTCGTACTCGGCAACGAGGAGCTCATGTACGCGCCGCTGCGCCTCGCCAAGGCGCTGGAGGAGACGGGCGCGGCAGCCGAGGTCCGCTTCTCCACCACCACCCGCTCCCCGGTGCTCGCCGTGGACGACCCCGGCTACGCCATCCGCACCCGGCTCGTCTTCCCGGCCCACGACACCCCCGCCGACGGCCCCGGCGACCGCTACGCCTACAACGTGGCCCGCCCGTCGGACGGCGCCGGCTTCGACACCGTCGTCGCCGTCGTCGACTCGGCCGGCGACACCCCCGCACTGCACACGGGGCTCCTCGCGGCCCTCGCCCCGCACACCGGCCGACTCGTCCTGGCCGTCGTCCCGTCCTACATGCCGCCCAAGGCGTCCATACCGTCCGGTACGCCCGCCGGCACCCCCGACCACCGGCAGGAGCCGATCATGACCGAGCCCCTGCGCGGCCCCGCCTTCTCCTCCTACGCCCCCGAGGACGTCGGCTGGCTGCTCCAGGACCTCTCCGGCGTCCAGCTCGAAGCCCCGACCGAGGAGCGCGAGGAGGCCATCCAGGCCGGCGGCGCCCACTACGCCGAGTCCCTGCCCGTCGAGTACCAGCCCTCGCCCCAGTACCAGGAGCTCTACCGCAGCGCGCTGACCGCCTCCGCCGCCCGCGTGGCCCGCGCCGTCGGCACGGTCACCGAGACCGTCCTCGCCGAACGCTCCCCCTCCCCGGTCCTGGTCTCCCTGGCCCGCGCCGGCACCCCCGTCGGCGTCCTGATGCGCCGCTGGGCCCACGCCCGGCACGGCCTGGACCTGCCGCACTACGCCGTCTCCATCGTGCGCGGCCGCGGCATCGACGCCAACGCCCTGCGCTGGCTGGCCGCCCACCACGACCCCGCCGACGTCGTCTTCGTCGACGGCTGGACCGGCAAGGGCGCCATCACCCGCGAGCTGAAGGAAGCCCTGGCGCAGTTCCCCGGCTTCGACCCGGAGATCGTCGTCCTCGCCGACCCCGGCTCCTGCGTGCCCACCTACGGCACCCGGGAGGACTTCCTGATCCCCTCCGCCTGTCTCAATTCCACCGTCTCCGGACTCATCTCGCGTACGGTTCTGAGGTCCGACCTGGTCGGACCCGCCGACTTCCACGGCGCGAAGTTCTACCGCGAGCTCGCCGGAGCCGACGTCTCCGTCGAATTCGTCGACGCCGTCGCCGCCCACTTCGACGAAGTGGCGGACGCCGTCGACGAGGAGGTCAAGGAGCTCCTCGCGGCCGACCGCACCCCGACCTGGGAGGGCTGGGCGGCGGTCGAGCGGATCAGCGAGGAGTACGGCATCCACGACGTGAACCTCGTCAAGCCCGGCGTCGGAGAGACCACCCGCGTGCTGCTGCGCCGGGTGCCGTGGAAGATCCTGGCGCAGCGCGGCGCCGGGGCCGACCTGGACCACGTACGCCTGCTCGCCGAGCAGCGCGGCGTCCCGGTGGAAGAGGTCGACGGGCTGCCCTACACCTGCGTCGGGCTCATCCAC
Organism: Streptomyces erythrochromogenes; assembly: GCF_036170895.1. Taxonomy (NCBI): domain Bacteria; kingdom Bacillati; phylum Actinomycetota; class Actinomycetes; order Kitasatosporales; family Streptomycetaceae; genus Streptomyces; species Streptomyces erythrochromogenes. Next base: position 5,635,691 of record NZ_CP108036.1, read on the forward strand.
CCCCGATTCACGCGCGGCGCCACCGGCGCCGACGGAAAGGCTGTGGCCTCCAAGTGACTGTCCTCGTAGCCAGTGACCTCGACCGTACGCTCATCTACTCGGCGGCCGCCCTCGGTCTGACCGTGCCCGACCCGGTGGCCCCGCGGCTGCTGTGCGTCGAGGTCCACGAGAGCAAGCCGCTGTCCTACATGACGGAGACGGCCGCGGCCCTGCTGGCGGAGCTCACCGAGGACCCGTCCGTCGTCTTCGTCCCCACCACCACCCGCACGCGCAAGCAGTACCAGCGCATCCGCTTCCCCGGCCGCCCGGCCCGGTACGCGATCTGCGCCAACGGCGGGCAGCTCCTCGTCGACGGCGTGCCGGACCGCGACTGGCGGCGGCAGGTCGCGGCCCGCCTGGCCGAGGAGTGCGCCCCGCTGGAGGAGGTCCACGAGCACATGCTGTCCGCCGCCGACCCGGCGTGGCTGCGCAAGGCCCGGTTGGCGGAGGACCTCTTCGCCTACCTCGTCGTCGAACGCGCCCTGGTCCCCGACGAATGGCTGAAGTCCCTGACCGAATGGGCCGGGGCCCGCGGCTGGACGGTCTCCCTCCAGGGCCGGAAGATCTACGCCGTGCCGCGCCCGCTCACCAAGAGCGCCGCGATGCACGAGGTCGCCCGCCGGACCGGAGCGACCACGACCCTGGCCGCCGGCGACTCGCTCCTCGACGCCGACCTGCTGCTCGCGGCCGACGCCGCCTGGCGCCCGGGCCACGGCGAACTGGCCGACGCGCGCTGGACGGCGCCTTCGGTGACCGCCCTCGCCGAGGCGGGCGTCCTGGCCGGCGAGGAAATAGTGCGCGCATTCACCCGCGAGGCCGGGCGGCTCGGCAGACTGGACGCATGAGCAAAGGCAACAGCACGAAGATCACGGACGAGCTGTACCAGTACATGCTCGACCACAACCCCCCGCTGGACTCCGTTCAGCGGGGGCTGGTGGCGAGGACCTACGCCACGTTCCCGGACGTCGCCGGGATGCAGTCCGCGGAGGAGCAGGGGCCGCTGCTGGCCTTCCTCGTCCGCCTGACCGGCGCCCGCCACATCGTCGAGGTCGGCACCTTCACCGGCTTCTCGGCCCTGTCGATGGCCCAGGCACTGCCCGCCGACGGCCGCATCATCGCCTGCGACGTCTCCGAGGAGTGGACGGCGTACGGCAGGGAGGCCTGGGAGCAGGCCGGCGTCGCCGACCGCATCGAGCTGCGCATCGCGCCGGCCCTGGAGACCCTGCGCGCGATGCCCGCCGAACCCCACATCGACATGGCGTACGTGGACGCCGACAAGGAGAGCCAGATCTCCTACTGGGAGGAGCTCGTACCGCGGCTCCGCCCCGGCGGCCTGATCGTCACGGACAACACGCTGTACCACGGCACGGTCCTCGACGAGTCGGCCACCGGCTCGGCGGCGGGCGTACGCGCCTTCAACGACCACGTCGCGGCCGACCCGCGTATGGACTCCGTCCTGCTGGCGATCTCGGACGGCCTGACGCTCTCGCGCAAGCGGTAGCCCCGATTCTCCGGCCGCCCCTTCGGTCAGCCGCAGCCGCCGCCGCAGCAGCCCCCGCCGCCCGCGCCGCCCATGGGGCGCGCGGCCGCGGGGGCGCTGCTCGACCCGCCCACGGCGACGGCGGACAGCAGCTTGACGGTGTCGGCGTGCCCGGCCGGGCAGTCGGCAGGGGCGGAGGACTCGGCCATGGGGCGGCTGACCTCAAAGGTGTCGTCGCAGGTCCGGCAGCGGAATTCGTAACGAGGCATGCGCACAGGCTAAGCGCGCCCGCTGCCCGCGCGCTACGCATCCCGGACGGCTCGTGGACGGTGTCGGGCCCCTTGGGCCCTTGGACGGTGCCGGGCCCTTGTGCGGTGCCGGGCCCCTAGACGGTGTCCGGTCGGGCGAGCCGTCCCTGCGCCAGACGCGCCCGGTCCTCCCGGGCCGCCTGCTCGGGGTGGCGGGCCCGCCAGTACGGATTGTCGTGCGGCAGTGCGCTGCCCACCCGCCCGTACATCCCGAACCACATCAGCATCACGCCGACGACGAAGCTGAACAGCACGTTCTGGATCTTGAAGGCCAGGAAGTTCAGCCCCGTGTCGAGCAGCGCGAGGTTCACGAACCCGCTCGCGATGAACAACACGCCCAGCACGATGTTCAGCGTCGAGGCGAAGGTCCCGCCCACCACCATCCCGGCGATGAGCAGGCCCCCGATGCAGATCGACAGGACGCTCAGCGCACCGTTGGTGTTCAGCGCGAGCACCGTGTCGCCGCCGGTGTCGAAGAACCCGATCCGGTCGACCAGGCCCAGGACCCCGAAGACCACCAGCAGCACACCGGTCAGGCCCGCCCCGACCCGGTACACCTGGCTGAGCTTGTGATCGCTGGGCAGGTGGTCGTCGAGCCGGGCATTGACCGGATGCAGGGCACGCTGCACGCGCCGCGCCACGGGGTGCGGATCCTGCGGTACGGGGGGCCCGTACGGCTCGTGGGCCACGTAGGGCGCGTAGTGCTCATGGGGCTCGGTGCACCCGTACGCCGCGTGGGGCGCATACGGCGCGTGAGGCACCGGTGGTACCTGGGACGCACGCGGCTTGTGGAAGGTGTGGGCAGCCATGGAGGCCTCCTCTGCTCCGTCCCGTACCCTCCAGCATCCGTCGCCGGACGCCCCACGACAACCAGCGAGGCCGCCGGGGGAGGGGCAGGGGCCGCGGGACAGGGGCACAGTCAGATCCGGAAGAGACGGCCTAGCCGTGGCCGAGCTCCTCCCGGATCCCGCTCACCACCCGGTTCACGGAGGCCCGTACGGCCTCCATCTCCTGGAGGAACGCCCAGTAGTCCGGGTGCCGCTCCTCCAGCCCGTCCAACGCCCGGCCCACCCGCGCCACCGCATCGTCCAGCGGCCGCGCGTGCCGCGGGTCCGGCACACTGCGGCCCGCCATCGCCAGCCGCTGCGCGTCCCGGATCGCGAAGCGGGTCCGGTCCACCTCCGCCTGCGGATCCCGCGCCACCGCCTCCAGCCGCGTCAGCCGGTCCTGCGCCGCCGACACCGCCTCGTCCGTGGCGTCCAGCGCACCGCGGACCGCCTCGATCAGCGTCCCCACGTCCGCCCAGCGCTGCTCGTCCCGGGCCACGCCGGCCTCCCGCAGCTGCTCCTCCGCGCGCGACACGTCCCGCACCGCCTCGTCCGGCACGTGCTGGAGGTCCTGCCAGCACGCCGCACTGAACCGCCGCCGCAGCTCACTCAGCACCGGATCCACCCGGTCCGCCCGATTGCGCAACGCCTGCGCCCGCGTCCGCAGGCTCACCAGCCGCCGGTCGATCTCCGCCGCCCGCTCGGGCAGCCGCGCCGCCTCGGCCCGTATGGCCTCCGCGTCGCGCAGGATCCGGTCGGCCCGCTGCACCGTCGCCTGTACCCCGTGCTGCGCCGCGCCCTGGTTCAGCTTGGTCAGCTCCGGCCCCAGCGCCGCCAGCCGCGCCGCCAGGTCATCGGCCCGCATCCCCTTGGCCCGTACGGCGTCCAGCGCGTCACTGGCCCCGATCAGCGCGGCCCTGGCCCGCTCCCGGGCCGGCGCGACCCGCGCGAGCTGCGTCTCGGCCTTGTCCAGCAACGGCTGCAGGCTCTGCGCGAACCGCTCCAGCTCCCCCTTGACCCGCACGAGTTCATCGCGGGCGCGCGTCAGCTCCTCCCGCGCGCGCGTGGCCGCCGAGGCCTCCAACTCCGCCCGGTCCAGGTCGTGCGCGTCGACCGCCTCGATGTAGACGTGGCTGACCTGGTCGATGCGCTGCCCGAGCGCGGCGAACCCCTCGGTCGCCTGCCGCGCCGCGGGCGACCCGTCCGCCGCGGCGATGGTCTCGATCGAGATCCGCAGATCCCGCTGCGCCGTGTCCAGCTCGTAGAACGCGGCCGCGGCGGCGTCCTTGGCCGCCTGCGCGTCCGCCCGCCGACTCTCGTCCCGCCCACCGAACCACCGCCGGGATGCCGTCGTCACAGTCCCTCTCCCGTACGTGTCCGCCATGCCCCGGTCCATTCTCTCCCACGGGAACGGGTTTGCGTGGGGGGTGCGCCCGCCATGTAGGCTGTCCACTCATCCACGGGTGCGTAGCTCAGGGGTAGAGCGCTGCTCTTACAAAGCAGATGTCGGCGGTTCGAAACCGTCCGCGCCCACCAGTCAAAAGGCCCCCAACCGATCTTGGTTGGGGGCCTTTGACGGCTAAAAGTGACGGCAACGCCTACTCGGCGGGCCGCCGCCGGCGCAACAGTCGGTCCATGTGCCCCATGGCCTCCCGCCTGCCGCTGTCGGCCACGTGGGTGTAGATGTTCATCGTGACGGCGATCTGCGAGTGACCGAGGATCTCCATCACCACCCGAGGTGCCACCCCGGCCGCGAACAGCAGCGTGGCGCACCCGTGCCGCACGTCGTGCAGCCGGATCCGCGGCAGGCCGGCGTCCTGGCCGATCCGCTCGAAGGACCGGCTGATGTTGCGCGGCTCGATCGGCCGGCCGGTGCGGGTGGTGAACACGTAGTCGCTCTCCTCCCACTCCTTGTCCTTGGCCGCGGCCTGCAACGCGACCTGCCGCATCCGCTGCCAGCGAAGGGGCGCCACGCACATCCGGGGGAGGGGGATGACCCGGCTCCGCCGGTTCTTGGTGGAGTCCGCGTACAGCTCCTTCTGCACGCGCTGGATCTGGTTCCGCACGGTCAGCGTCCGGCGGTCGAGGTCGATGTCGGACCAGCGCAGCCCGAGAATCTCGCCCCGGCGCAACCCCAGGGCCACAGCCAGCACGAAGGCCGCGTATAGCGGGTCGCGCCGACTGGCCTCCAGGAAGGTGAGCGTCTCGTCGAGGTCCCACGGCTTCAACTCACGCTGCACGACCCGCGGCGCCGGCACGAGCATCACCACGTTGCGGCTGATCAGCTCCTCGCGGTTCGCCGCGGTGAGCGCGCTGCGCAGCACCCGGTGAGACTCCTTGGCAGTCGCGGCGGAAGCCTGCGCCGTCACGGCGGCCAGCATGCGCCGTACGTCCGGCACCCCGAGGGTCTCCAGTCGCTTGGAGCCCAGGTGCGGGATCAGGTATCGGCGGACATGGGTCTCATATTTGGCGTACGTCGTCCTCTTGCGGTCGTGCTTGACGAACGTCTCCAGCCAGAAGGGAAGCCACTCGGAGAGCTTGGCCGAGCGGGTGGGCGTCGGGATGCCCTGCCGATCCCGCCGCACCAGCTCCTGACGCTTGGTGTCGCACTCTTCCCACGTCTTGCCGTACACGGTCTTCCGGCGGCGGGTCCCGTCGGGCTGAGGCACGTAGGCGCGCGCCTCGTAACGCCCGTCTGGGCGCTGCCAGATGCTGCCAGCGCCGTTCGGGTTCTTCTTCCGTGCCATCAGGCGGCTTCCTCCAACTTGGCTTCCAGGTAGGCGCGAACACTGTCTGCGGGGATCCGGCGCGAGCGGCCCTCGGTGAAGCTCGCCAGGGCGCGGGAGCGGATCAGGTTGTAGACGGTGAAGCGACTGAGTCGCAGCGCGGCCATGACCTCGGGAACAGTCAGGGCCTGGTGCGTGGTGGGCAGGGGGGAACTCACTGCTACCTCCCAGGGCAGTGGTCGGGATTCTTCGCTCTGGGGGATCCGCAACAGCCGCCACGCCGCAACAGCGCTGGTCAGCGGCTCGGTTTTGTGGCGGATCCGGCTTTTGTGGCGGATCGGTGCCGCCACGCGTGGACGTGGCGGCACCTGGGGTCGCGGGTGGCTATCCGGCGACGGGGAAGAGCTGTGTGGCGGTTTCCGCGGGCATGTGGCGGATGGCTGTGGCGGCTTCCGCCACAGATTCACCCCCTCTGACCTGCGGTGTGGCGGCTGTGGCGGATGTTGCGGACTTCTGGGGGTGAGGGGGGCAGTAGCGGGCCCAGGCGTCCGCGAGGTCCTCGGCGTAGTAGCCCTTGGGGGTGGCGGAGCCGACTCGGATCCCGCGGGGCTTGATGGGCTTGTTGGTGGCGGTGACGTACTGGCCGAGCATCTGCGACAGCATCCGGGAGCTGAGGGGCTTGCCGTCCATGTCGGCCCAGGGGGCGTCGTCCATGCGCAGGAGGCATTCGAGGATGGCCGCGGTCGGCATCCGTTCCTCACCCCGGAAGACCTGATCCCGCAGATCCGTCAGTAGGCGGATGCCGAGGGAGGAGGCGTCGTTCTCCTTGGCTGCGGCGACCAGTTCCAGGCAGGCGGCGCGCGCCCGCTCGGGCCAGTCGGCGCCAGCGGCTTCGGCGACGGCGAGGAGGGGTTCCCATACATCCGCCGGCCGGTCGGTGATTCCGGCGGGCATGGTCGGCCAGGACTCGGTAACCCGCTTACGGACGGCTTCGGCCCAGGTGGCAAGGCGGTCGCGCAGGGCGTTGCCCTGCTTCTTGTGGATGCGCTCCCGCCAGGGCTCGCAGGACTCGTTGGGTGCCTTCTTGCGCATGCGGATGATGACGGAGCGAGTGAAGACGGTGTCGGGCAGAGAGCCCAGTCCAGCGAGGGCGATGGCGCAGTAGGCGGGGAAGCCTTCCACGGTCTGGTTGGCGCCGTCCCCGACGCACCGGTACATCTTCCGGCCTCGGGTGTGACCGGCGTTGAGGAACTTGCGGAGGTTCTCGTCGCCCGCGGCCTTGGGGCCGAAGATGGTGTCGATCTCGTCGAAGAGGATCGTGGGCCTGCTTCCTTCGACTCCGGCCACGGACCGGAACAGCGCGGACTGCGAGGCGTCCACCGCCGCCATGGAGTTCGGCACCAGGGTCTCGATCACGTCCAGGGCGCGGCTCTTGCCGGACCCTGGCTCGGGGGACAGGAACGCGATGCGAGGCGTGGCGTCGAAGGCGTCGAGCAGGTGTGCGTGCGCGTCCCACAGCGCCACGGCGACGTATGCGGCCTCGCGCGGGAAGATGTTGAACCGCCGGTGGAAGGCTTCCACCTCGTCGAGCAGCGCGGCGCCGTCGATGGGTGCGGCCTGGGGCTTGTGGTCGCTCATCAGGCGGCCTTCCCTTCCTGGGGTACGAGCAGGGGGCAGAGGGTGCGGTGCTGGACGTGGTCGTCGATCAGGGCGAGCGCGCGGGTCTGCCCGGCGGCGAAGAGGTCCCGGCCGCACTGGCACCAGGACCGGACGGACGGGGTCACGCCACGGCCGGGGGCGTTGATGTGGAGCCAGGCGATGGGCCGGCGTCCGTCGTCGGCGTGCAGGTCAGGGCGAACAGATGAAGGGACGCCTTCGGCGACGACCTTCGCCGCACCACCGCCGTCGGGGCCGGGGGCCGGTTCGGCGGGGCTGGTTCCGGCAGGGGCGGGGGTGGGGCCTTCCAAGGGGGGATGGGGGTGGGCGCTCATGCCGTCTCCCGGGCGCGGACCGTACGGGCGGAGCTGTCGAGGGCGCTGCGGATCGTGGCCCGGCACTCGGTCACGGTGAGTCCGCGTTCCTCCCCCGCCGCTTGGAAGGCCTCTTCAACCTCCTCGCGGGGGATGTCGCCCCACGCGACGAAGCGCCCCACCTTGAAGGCGCTGCGGTTGAGCGTGTTGTTCGCCTGCTTCGCGGGCGCGCGGCGGACGGTGTCACACTCGGCGTCCAGTGCCGCACGGGCCGCGCTGCCACTGCGGACCGCCCCGGGCATCTGCAGGCGGAGCGGGCGCGGGGCTGCCGAGGGCTGGAGGAGGGCCAGGAGCCAGGCGGGGAGTTCGGCGGGCGGGGAGTCGTCGGTGATCTGGTAGGTGCCGGCCGCTGTGGTGCTGCCGGGGGCGACGACGTATCCGCCGTGGGCGCGGGTGTCGATGAGCGGGGCGAGTTTGCCTGCGGTGTTCCCGAGCCGGATGCCGTCGGGGGCGGTGAAGTACAGGTGGGTCCCGCCGGAGGGAGTCCGCACGGTGAGGGTGGCCGGGACGGCCTGCGCGGCGCGCTCGCAGAGCGCCAACAGATTGTCCGCGCCGCCAGGCGCGTCCCGACTGCTGTCCGCCTTAGGCATGTCGAGGTCGACCACGACGAGCCCGGCAGGGCCGGTGGCCAGCCCGATGTTGTACGGCTTGTGGCTCCAGCACCGCACGATGACGCTCTGGTCGGTGGTCGCGCGCTGCTCCCACTTCAGGTGCCCACCGCTACAGCCATTGGTGCGGGGGCAGCGGTCCTCACCGTGGAGCGCTGGGGCCTTGGAGCCGGGCCGGAGCGGGAACAGTGGCCAGCCGCGGGCCGCGAGGCTCAGTGCGTTGGCGAGCAGCCGTGCCCAGCTACCTCGCGGTAAGGGGGTGGGTTGGGTCATGCTGGTGACCTCCACAGGTCTGTTGAGGGCTGGTGGATCGAAGGCGGCCCGGTCTTTTGCCGAGAGGGGGCCGCCTTTGCGGTATCCCGAAAAGTGAGTAACGGGATGTCGGTGGGGGTGCTTAGGGTCGTGGCTATGACGACGACCTTTGAGCTTGTGCCGGGCCGGCTGACGACGCGGGATGAGGTAGCCGCGATCTTCGGCTGCGGGAAGTACCAGGGCATCGAGCCGGGCGTGGACGCCAAGAAGGTGTTCGTGTACTCCGACCCCTCCGCCGGCGCGGAGTTCGGCTACACCTTCGACGGGCGAGCCGAGGACGACGAGTACGGTCCGCTGTACCTGTACACCGGCTACGGCGCGAACGGTGACCAGGAGATGAAGAGCCGCAACAAGTCCCTGCGCTACCACGTCGAGGACGGGCGGGAGCTCCACCTGTTCGTCGCCCACGGCACGGTGGAGGGCTCCGGCACGGTCCAGCAGCGCTACATCGGGCAGATGACCGTGGATCCGATCAACGCGGTCGAGGTGCACCGTGGGCTCGGCAAGGACAACAAGATGCGAAACGCGCTGGTGTTCCGGCTTCGGCCGGTGCCGGGGTCGAAGCCGGCGTGGACGGTCGAGGACCGGATCCAGCCGGCCCCGGCGACCGTGATTGAGGACATCGACCTCAGCACGCTGATTCCGGCGCAGACCAGCGTCAAGGACAAGAACTCCGAGACGCACACGACCGCGGAGACGATCGCAGACATCCCGGGCGGCCCGCGGAAGGTGCAGCGTCGCGAGGGCCTGTTGATGGAAGCCTTCAAGAAGCACCTCAAGGCGGCCGGCCACGCGCACAAGTCGTTCGACATGACCATTGCCGGCGAAGTCAGCGTGCTCACGCCGGACCTGTACGACATCACCGAGCACGTTCTCTACGAAGCCAAGGGCCAGACCACCCGCAGCAACGTGCGGATGGCCATCGGTCAGCTTGCCGACTACAGGCGCCACGTCCCCAACTCGGACGGGCTCAGGGTCGCCGTACTGCTGCCGAGCGAGCCGAGCAACGACATCAAGGCGCTGCTCGCTTCACAGAAGATCCACCTCGTCTACCAGATCGAGGACGGCTTCGCCGGCTTCCCGCTGGGTACCTGACCCGTCCCTGAGCGCCGAGCCTGCGACGTTCAGTGGTGGGCGTGATCGACGGCAAGGGCGGTGAGGCGTTTGGCTTCGTCAGGGGTAACGAAGCCGTACCGGATCTGGATGAAGCAGCCCGGGTAAGGGCAGCGGACGGTGTGCCGGCCCGCGACGAGCCGAAGGGCGTCGCGGATCCGGTCAGCCAGCGGCAGCTTCGAACGGTTCATCGGGTGACTCCTCAGCGGTGGTTGATGATGCCGTTGGCGCGGCCGAAGACTCCGGTCGCCGTGATGTTCTGGGTGATGTGCTGGACGGGCCCCGCACCCCGCCCGCCCGTCCTGCGGGTGGCGCGGAGGAGGAGCGGGGCGAGGGTGCCGGCGGCGATGAATGCGACGGTGGCCCAGAGGGCTTCGGCCATGGCGAGGACTCCGGGTGCGGCGTAGGAGATCCCGAACCCGGCCGCGGCAATCCCGCCGCCGAGCGTCGGGGCGAGGAGCGCGGTCGTCCTGGCCCAGCGGGGGATCCCCTCCGGCTGGACGCATTCCGCTACCGGCACCGGGGCGGCGTGGGGCTGGGTGTAGGCGAGGGTGCGGACCCCGTTCGGGAGGGTCACCCAGTCCACGCCGGGCGGGATGTCGGTCGGCAGTAGGACGGTGTGCGGCTCGATGGGCCGGGGTCGGTGGATGGGGTCGCCGTAGCGGGTGGCGGGGGTGGTGATCGTGCGGTTGGGCTCATGCACGTCGGGGCTCCTTCAGGCGGGCGGGAGACGATGGGTGGTGCCTGTCATCCGGCCTGTCACCTGTCTGTCACCTGTCACCTGTCTGTCACCTGTCATCTGCAGGTCACAGCAGGGGTGACAGGCCCCCGAACTGTCCGGGAGGGGGGTTCGGGGCGTGGGTGACAGGTGACAGACAGGCGGCTGGGGGTCAGGCTTCGGGGAGGTGGCGGCGGTGGACGTAGCGGGCCTTGCTGCCTTCACCGACGCGGCTGATTTCGCCGGAGTCGGCCCACTCCTTCAGCCACCGCTGAATCACCGGCCGTCGGGTGCCGTAGGTGTCCTTCAGGTCCCGTTCCATCGCCGAGGCGCCGGTCCCGGCGGGCCCGGCCGCCAGGATCAGGTCGAGTGCGGCCTGTCGGGCGTCGGGCTGTTCCGGTTCCCGTACGGGGCGGTCGGCCGTCCAGGAAGACGGGTCGGACCAGTCCGTGAGCCGGTCGCTCTCCGCCCGGGCCTCGGGGTCGGCGGACGGCATCCGGAACAGGGCCTCCAGCTCGTCCGCGCCGGGGGTGGCGACCGGGCGGGGCTGGTCCCATCCCGCGGTGGCCTTCCACTGCCCGCGCGGACGGCCCGGCAGCGCCCCCGTCCCCGGACCTGCGGCCGGGGCGCCGGTCGCGACGGGCTGGCCCCACAGGTGGCTGCACCGTGCCTGGCTCCACCTGTCGGTGTAGGCGGGGCCTGCGGCTTGGAGGGAGATGGTGTCGAGGGTGGGGCGGCGGTGGGCGGTGGCGCGGGTGACGGCGTCGATGCCGGAGGGGGTGATGCGCCACTGCTGGGCGGTCTTGGGCTGCTTGCCCTCCGTGCCGACGAGCATGGAGCCGGGGCCGGAGAAGCTGTTTTCGGCGGTGAGGGCGCGCCAGCCGAAGAGGTGGCCGAGTTCGGAGTCCTCGTTGGCGCCGGTGCAGACGCGGTTGGAGGCCATCTTGCGCACCATCGGGTCGGGCAGGACGTCCTGCGTGACCCGCAGGGCGGAGATGACGGCGCGGATCGCCATGGCGCGGGCGACGCGGATGACCTTCACGACCCCTGCCATCACTTCCTTGGCGGCCTTGGTGGCGGAGACCTCGGCGCTTTCGTCCATGATGATGACGATCTCGGGGATCTGCGGGGAGACGGGGAGCTTGTCGTCGTCCTCGTCGCGCATGTGCTGCTGGTAGGCGATCTTCCGGGCGCTGGCGATGGCGATCGCCGCTTCGAGCATGAGCTTGGCCTCGGCCGGGGTGGACGCGAGCCAGTCCACCCCGGGCGCGGGAACCTCGTCCCGTCGCTCGGGGTCGGTCTGGGCTTCGCGCCAGGCGTGCAGCCAGGGCAGGCCGAGGCTGCCGGCGTTGAGGTCGATGACCCAGACGAGGGTGTCGTTGGTCTGCAGCAGTCGGGCGATCAGGGTCTGGAGCCAGTTCGTCTTGCCGCTGCCGGTGCCTCCGGCGACGACGGTTGAGGCCTGCCGCATGTCCAGCTCAGCCCGCCCGCCGTCCGACAGCAGGGCGATGGGGGCGGGGTTGTTGATGGTGGTGGTCTCGGTCATCTCCTCTACCGGGAACGGGATCTCCTGCCCCTGGTAGGTCTTGGTCGCGACCTCGATCAGCAGACGACGGCGGGAGATGCCGGGGAGGACCTGGAGGCCGCAGCCGTTGGGAAGGTCGAGGTCGGAGGCGAGGGCGTCGGTCCGGTCGGCAACGTGCTTGCGTGTCACGCCGCCTTCGGGGAGTTCGATTTCGACGGTGTAGCCCATGCCGGATGGCCAGTGCTCGATCCCCAGCACGCTCACGTCTTCCACCCGGCACACCCTCGCGATGCGCTCGATCCACTCGGCGGCGAGCGCGCGGCGGGTGCCGATGGACAGGAGCATGCGGCGGCGGGCCTGCTCGGTCTCCTCCCGCGCCGCGAACCCGGCCGCCAGCGTCCCGGTCGCGACGCCGCCGACGAGGAGGGAGCCGAGACCGGTCAGGGTCATCGGGCCGCCCGCGGTCAGGGCCCAGCAGGACCAGGTGCCGGCGGCGGTCCAGCAGGCGGCGCGGAAGCCGATGGTGGCGCCGGTCAGCCGGTTGCGCCACCCCGCGACCGACGAACCGACCGCTCCGGCCGCACCGGCGGCGAGGGCGTAGCCGGAGGGCATGCCGGCGGAGTGGGCGAGCGCGGTGGTGACGAGGGTTCCGGCGGTGGCGTTCAGGGTGCCGGTCAGGATGCCGTGCGGGGCCTTCCAGTCGACCCGCACGGTGTTCTTGTTGCTGCTCACAGGTGTTCTCTCCTTGCGATGACAGCGGCCCGCCGCCCACAGGCTGTTGACGGCGGGCCGAACGAGCGGTGCAGGGGGTGAGGGGTCAGCTGACGTTCCAGCGGCGTTCGCCGTCGATGCCGTTGCGGGGGTTCTCGATGCGCTCGATGTCGCCGGCGTGGACGCGGCGGTAGACGGTGCCGACCTCGTCCAGGGCGCTGACCACGCGGCTCATGGCGCGGTAGCCCTCGCCGATCTCCTCCACCACCAGCGGGTCGACGGGCAGCTTCTCCTGCGACAGCTCCGCCAGGACCCGCAGGGTTTCCTGCACGGTCGACATGGCCTCGGGCAGGTCGTCGATGAGGTCCTGGAACTCGGCCATGTACTCGGGGTCGAAGGTGGACGCGGCCTGGAGCATGACTTCGGCGGCGTCGGACAGGCGGGTGAACGCGGTACCAGACTCGGACACAGTGCCTCCAATACGGTCGGCCCCCGCCAGAACGACGGGCCGGGACTTCACGGTCTGCCCAACCGGGGCGAGCACCCGGTCCTTGGGGCGGTTGGGGTTGTTCACCTGCGTCGCGGGCGCGGCTACCACGGGCTTGCTGCCGTCGGTGGGGGTGCCGTTGATGGCGGCGTCACGGGCGGCGCGGACCTGCAGGGCCCGGCCCGCCAGCCGCCGCCACACCACCCGCATGTGGCGGGTGGCGACTCCGGGCTTCTTCCAGTTCCACACGCCCGACGCCAGCCCCGCCCCTGCGGCCAGCAGTGCGCTGCCGGTCATCCGGGCCGCGTGCCGCAGCGCGGAGCGGCGCAGGGCCTTCTGCCGTATCGCCGCGGGTGGGGCCTTGGGGGTGGGGTTGCCGGCCGGGTCGAGACCGGACTGCCGGCGGGCCTTCGCCTCACCCTTCGCCGCACGCCGAGCCGACCGCGCGGCGACCTTGCCGGCGCGGGCCGGGGCCCCCGCGGCGTAGCGGGCATGCCCGGCCCGGATCGCCCCGGCAGCGGCGCCGACCGCGGCCCGCCGCGCCGCCTGCACCAACCCGCCGCCAGACCGGCGCTGCGGCTTGTCCGCACCACCGGACGAGACCGGGCGGGACGAGGGGGTGTTGGGCCTGCTGGTGTGGCCCTTGAGAGATCCGCCCGGGGATGGTGCGGTCTTTGCAGTGCCGTGTGTCTGCGTGCCGGCGGACCGGCTGTCGGCGCGGTGACGGCCCAGGTTCCGGGCCGCCGCCCGCAGCCCGGCAGCGGAAGCACCGGGCCCCTTGCCCAGGAGCCCGCCGGAACGCGGCCCGGACGTACGGCGGTGACCGCCAGACCCGCCACCCGACGAGGGCGAGGGCGAGGAGCGGTCGCGCCCGCCGGCCGGGGTGCGCTGCGCGGGGAGGGACTTGGGCTTGTTCTTCGCCCGGCGGGCGGCGATGCGGTGGGCCAGGCCGGTGGCCGCGGCGGCGCCCATGGCGGCGCCGGTCACGGCCAGCCCGGCCGGGCCGCCCACGGCTACCGCGCCGGCCGCTACCGCACCCAGGGCATTCGCCCCGGCCACGGCCAGCGGAACACCCGGCAACGGCGCCAAAGCCTCAGCAGCCTTGGACACGGGCGGAGTTGGAGCGGGTGGTGTCTGCGGTACCACTTCGACGATGGTCTCGGTCATGCTGTACGAGCCCCCTTCGGGGGATGAGGGGCCCGGCCGGTTGCTGTAGGAGGCGGTGGCCGGGCCCTGCTGATACAGGCAGGTCAGAGCTGATTGGGCTCCAGGGCGAAGAACGCGACAGTGGCGCGCTCCAGCTCCGGGAACCTGCTGGTCACGTGCTGACGGATGGCCACGAACACGTCGTGGCGGGTCGATTCGGGGTGCGGGTTCCAGGTGCCGTACTGAGTGGCTGCGGCACGGCCAGGCAGCTCCAGTGTGAGAATCCACTGGTGCGAGCCCTGCGGGGCTGCCGCATCCGGGGCGGCGTGTGAGTGGGGCGTGGTCACGTGACTCTCCTGACGAGGACGGTTGGTCAGGCGGCGCGCTGTTCGTTGGGGTAGGCGCAGGGGACGCACATGCCGAGTGAGGTCGGAATGACGTACCCCGCGTCGCGGCGGCAGGTGGGGCAGGTTCGGCGAGCGGTGTTGGCCTTGGCGAGCGCTGCGGCCTTGGCCGCGGTCATCGCGCGGACGGGCAGCGCCAGCTCGATCCGGTACAGGTAAGCCACGAGCGGCCCGCGTCGGTAGCGGGGCCGTTCCACCTGGGCGACGACGTCCTGTCCGCCGGGGCGGAGGCCGAGGGCTCGGAGTTGTCGGCGGGTGGCGAGGCCGTCGGGGGCGAGGTGCCACCGGTAGACGGGGAGGGTGGCGGTGGCCATCAGGACACCGTCACGGCGAGGATGTCGCGGGCTTGGCGGGATTCGTTCAGGCGCTGGTAGATCTTGTGGACGTAGGAGGTGGAACGGGTGGAAAGCCGGGCCGCCTCCGGCAGGGACGTGCCCTGCACCCAGCAGGCGCGAATCACGTTCGCCGCCTCTGCCGCCGACAGCCGGGCCGGTTCCAGCTCCTTGCGGTGGACGGGGGTGGACGCCAGGGGGAAGAGCGGGTGGAACACCTGCCGGTCACCACAGATGACCAGCGGAATCGCCCGTACCGGCGCCGCCACCGGCTCCTGCGGTGCAGCCACCGGCGCCGGGCCGGTGAGCGGGGTGGACGGTGTGGGGGCGGGGGTGGTTTCCACCTCGTCCACCTCGGCGTCCACCTGAGCTTGCAGGTTGGTGATTTTGGTCAGGATCTGGTGCCGGTAGTGGCTGATGGCCTCGGCCAGAACGATCAGGAGGACTGGGGGGACGGAGTGGAGGACGAGACCAGCCGGGTCCACCTGGCGGGGAATCCCGAAGGAGGATCCCGCCGGCCACAGCGAGGTCCAGCAGTTCATCACCCACGTGCCGAGACCGGCGAACCAGCGCAGCACCGTCGCCCACCCCGACGGGTACAGGCCGTACTCCGACAGACGCCCGTCGAAGATCAGGACCGTGCCCAGTGCGACCGCGACCATCGGATCGAGCAGCCACGCGATCCACACGGACACGTGGTGGTCGATGGCGAACATCGTCACGTTCGACGCGGTGAACACCAGCGCCACCGAGGCGACGGCCACCAGGACCCGCGTCAGCCGCGACAGCAGACCCGACAACGCCGCAATCTGCTCCAACGGCGGGCGGCCGTTCACCGACCCTCCCCGGCCTTGTCCGGCTCGAACGGGGTGTAACTGACGGGCTCCTCGGCGGTCCGGGTGCGAATCACGGCTGCGGCCAGCCGAGGGTCGCGGGTGCCGGCGCGGTTCGCCGCCAGAGTGATCCGTACGGCGAGAGCCCGGCGTTCCAGCAGCCGGTAGTAGATCCGCTCGTCCGCCGCCTCGATCGACGGCAACGGCAGGTCCAGCGCGGCCACGACCGCGTCCAGCAGGTTGACGTGAGCTTCGGTGCGCTCGCTCATGCCGCGTCACCCGACACCTGCGCACCGGCGGCGCGGTTGGCCGCATCCCGGCGGGCGGTCAGAACCCGGTGGTGAGCCCGGAGGATCCGGCGGGTGTCGAACTCCGACGCCGGCCGGTCCAGCAGGACGATCAGCGCGTCCAGCAACTCGACCTCGGCTAGGACCACGTCCATCTCGGCCTCGATCGCGTCCAGCTCCGCGTCCGACGGCTCCAGACCGTCGGACCACGGCGTAACAACGTCCTGAAGTGCAGCGATGTGCTTCATGAGTCGTGTTCTCCCTAGCAGGTGTACGGCTCGAACAGCGCCCCCGGAGTTACAGCTCCGGGGGCGCGTTGATGAATCGAATGCCTGGGCAGGCGTCGAACCCCGCAAGTACGGCCATCTGAGCCGTAATGCGGCGGGCGGGTTTACTTCGGGGTGATCGTGATGCTGCCGGTCGGCTCGTATCCCCTGGAGCGCAGGCTCGTCTCGACCGCCGTCTTGGCGGCCTCCACCGAGCGCGCGCTCAACGTGCCGCGCGCACTCGTGATCTCCCCCGGGTTCAGGGTGTCGGTGAGCGCTTGGGCGGTGAAGTTGTACTGCTGCATCGGGCTCTCCCTCGGATCACGGGTCCGGACTGTCCGGCTCACCTCGACCCCGCCCGTACACCGTGAGCGGCGGACGGGCGGAGGAGGCAACCGGCCGCAACCGAGGTTGCGGAGGTTGATCACGTGCAAGTTGGTCTCTTTCCGGAAGCGCGCTCCCGTTGGTAGGCAGAGACCTGCCGTCCGGCTGCAAAGGGTTGCCGGCGCCCTCCCCCCGTCCGAGTGCGGGGCTCCTGGTCATGCATGCGCCTGAGCGCCGTGAAGGGCGATCCAGGCAGGTGCGCGGTCGAACGAGCACCTAGAGCAGCCCAAAGAAGGGCCCACAACTCCTTGAGTTGTGTACTCCTGTGCAGGAGTTCCGAGTAAGAGAGTGATGTACTCATGTAGAGGAGTCAACCCGCAGAGTAACGAGTCGCCGAGCGAGATGACTCAAATGTGGCGGGTCGTCAGTCCCCGGCAGGGATGCGGTACTCCAGAACGAACTGGTCAGCGCTCATGAGTGTGTCGCAGACCTCGACCACTCGACCTGACTCGATTTGAGCGTCGCGCATGAGGTGGATGACGGGTGCTCCAGGGCTCAGGCCCAGCGCGCTCTGCTCCTCCTTAGTGGCGAGACGAACGCGTACCGTCTCCCGAAACTCTTTGAGCAGGGCGCCGCGCTCCTCGATGCGGGCGTAGATTCCACCAGGCCCCGGGTTCTCATCCCTGAGCAGCGGGATGCTCTCGGCCAAGTCCCACGGGAGGTAAGACGTGGCTTCCTCAGTGGGGATGCCGTCGCTGTAGTACAGCCGACGACGTGCGAGGACCCTGGCACCCGGTTCCAGCCCAAGCCGGACAGCCACCTCCGCGGGAGCCTCGGTCTGACCGACGAAGAGGACTCGGACGCTGGGCTTCGCCCCTGCTTGCTCCGCCTCGGCCAGGTATGCAGCCTTGCCGGCCACCCTGTGCGACCTGCGGAAGCGGTCACTCGACTTTCGCTGCACCGGCGGAGCCTTGCGGACGAAGGAGCCGCGACCGTGGTGCGTCTCGACCAGCCCGCGAACGCGCAGCTCGGTCATGGCCTTGCGGACGGTCCCCTGGGCGACCGAGTACCGGTCCATGAGGTCGGCCTCGCTCGGCACCTTCGCCCCCGGGCGGAGTTTGGCCTGCGGGTCCCCGAGGGCTTCCTGGATCTGCTGGCTGAGGTCGTCGGCGATCTGAAGGTAACGCGGGCGGCCTGCGTCACGTGCTGGCGTGAGGGGCATACTCTGCTGATTCTCCTAGACTCATGTATATGACTAACGCTACCGCCGAGAAGCCGCTTCATTCCGTCTCGGTTGCCGGAATCGTCGTCCGGGAGGACGGGCGCGTCCTCGCGATCCGGCGCGCCGACAACGGGGCTTGGGAGCCGCCGGGCGGCATCCTCGAACGGGACGAGCGGCCTGAGGAGGGCGTACTGCGCGAGGTTGCCGAGGAGACCGGGATCGCGGTAGAGGTAGAACAGCTCACCGGGGTCTACAAAAACTTGACGCTCGGCGTGATTGCTCTGGTCTTCCGATGCCGGCCCGTAGGTGGGGTGGAGCAGTTGTCCGAGGAGTCGACGGCGGTCCGCTGGCTAACGCCAGGCGAAGCCGAGGATGCCATGAAGGAAGTCTTCGCCGTGCGTGTGGCGGACGCCTTGGACGGCGAGGCACCCCACGTGCGGTCGCATGACGGAGTCCGGCTGCTGGCGGCCTGAGGGCGGACTGCGCGTAGCAGGTCTCATCCAGCGTGCGCTGATCATGCTCTGCGGCCAACCTCCTCTGGCCAGATGCTGCGGCCTGATGGAGTAGCCCGTCGTTGCGGTGCAGGTCAGGCCAAGTGTGAGTTCCACTTGGTAGGCGGTCCTGAAAGCCGTCGCGGTTCGCGGCTTTGGTGAGAGATTCCCTGCTGCATCAAGCACCCGGCTGCGCTCCGCTCCGCCGGGCGGGCTTCCCGGCTCCGCTCCGCGCGACGCTTCTGCCTTCGGTCCGCTCCGCGCGCGCTGCGCCGACGCCCGCCCCTACAGGGGGATAGGCCCGAAGGCATGAGTCGAGCCCATACGGGCCGCCGGACCCACCGCTCACCGATATTGCCTCCGGCGGGGGCGCTCCGACACTCCGGGATGGCGGGGGCGCCGCTCGCGAGTGCCGGCCGAATAGGGCTGAGACGGGGTAACTCCCATCCCGTCTGCCATCGACCCAGGACAAGCCGAGCAGACACGGCACCGGGCGTCCAGGTCGTACGTCCAGTTGGGCGCTCCACATGGACGCCCGGCACCGCGCCCGCTCCACGTACGTGTGGGTCGACGGCAGACGGGATGGGAGTTGGGGACGTGCTGTGGAAGGTCAGAGTTGGTCAGCCACTGCACGCTCCAGGCCGAGTAGGCACAAACCTCATCGACGTCTAAGGCCTATGGAAACGGCCTGCCAGCGAGATGATCGAAGCGCCAACTACCTCTACTGTCTGAGGGCCCACCCTTTCGAAGAATCCGTTGTCGAAGGTTACCGGCCTACCCATGGCAGTCGGAGTAAGGCGCCAGATCAAGTATCCCTTATACCTGAAAGGCGTGAGGGTTTGTGCCAAGTTATTCGCGAATTCAACATCCAGTGGAGAACTCTTGATTTTCTGAACTAGCTCACGCCACATCTCGTCGACCGACTTCCCAAGAGCCGAAAGCTCATGCTGGGTTCCAGTGATATGGAAATTCTCGTGCTCCAGAGCCTTGATTCCGCCGAACTTCTCAACCGCCGCCGCGTCTGGGCGATCGTCGGCAACACCAATAAAGATGACGCCACTGGCCGATGGGCTAGTATTTGCCATTGCGCTCGCAGTGCGCAGAATTTTACGAAAGCTATTCTCGTCAAAGGTGCCGATGTCGTTTATCCGACAGAACCCTTGCTTGAGTTCAAATAGCGACTCCTCCGTCAACGCCATGGCGAGAGTCGCTTCGAATCTCACCGAGTGATCCTTCACGTGAGATTTATCGGAGTTCAACGCGGGCTTGAACGCCGGGCGAAGAGCGGCCTTCACCATATCCAATAGCTGGATCTTCCGCTCCGACCCCCAGTCGCCGCCTCCTGACGGGATCCTGAGATCTCCATCCCAGAATCCAGCGAGAACATCCAGGAGTTCCTGGGTGCCCTTAGGCTCGAGGTTCTCGTCGTGCAGGAGTTGACTTACAGCGACAAACACGGCCTGGAAATGCCGTGGTACGCCCCTGTAGTTCTGCTGTGTCACTGTGAAGGAGGCGAATGGCTTTGGCGCCCGCTCCAGAACATCTTTGAGGAGTTCAAGCGTTGCTACGAAGCGATCTTCGAGTTCCGACTCTCCGATAGTCGCGATGCGCCGATGGACTACATCGGAACTAGTTACGGCGCGGTCATTCTCGATCCCATAGGCCGAGTCTCGATACCGGAGGCCTGTCGCTGCCGGCCGCTCCAAAGCCAGGTCCAGAAGGATATCCAGGACCAGCTCCTCGTCTCTGGATTCGCGCACCGACTCACGCGTCAGAATACCTTGCGCCACCCAGAAGATATTCTCGACATAGATTCCATATGGAAGCTCATTGTTGGTGATGCTGATCTTCGGCATTTCTGACAGCGGCACGAAATCTGTCAAAGATGCGTCGCCCCGAACCGTAGACGCGATCCGGCGCACGAGGCCGGCAATCGCCTGCGTAGCTCCCGCCTGCCTGATCTCGTGCGGGCTCAGGTGACGCCCACTAGAATTGATGCGCCGAAATACCTCGTCGACCGATTCATCGGTAGCGGAGCGATACACGGAGACCGGCAGCTGATAATTTGCGATCTTCACGCAGGTATCGCGGCTGAGGACAGGCTCCTTTTGCGTGAGGGTTCCATCATCCAGGCGGGCCTTGGTGTCGGCCAAAGTTTCCAGGTCAAAGTAGTGCCCACCCAGGGGAAATTCGTTCTCGATGAACGAAAATACCGAGTTCAGCCTCTGAAGGCCATCGATTACCTCAAGGCGCCCCAGGTGTTCGCCGGAGGATTCTGCGAGCAGGATTAGAGGAATGGGGAGCTTCTGAACAACTGAATCAATGAGCCGCTCCTTCTCCTCTACGCCCCAGACCAGTTTTCTTTGATAGCGGCGGTTTACGAGATATTTGCTCGCCGTGTGGTCGTTGTAGAGTTGCTGGATACTCTCACCCTGAACGGAAAGCTCGGTAGGAGTAGCTGCGGACACAAGGCTCCAATCCTCGGTGGTGAAGCAGAGGGTAGCCGGAGGGGCGCCAGCATGTGCTGCCTCTTGCCGATTACACCCTCCCCCGTGTCCGAAACATCCGGATTGCACCTGGGGTAAGCGGCTGGCGCACGCCACAGTGCGCGGTGGCGAGGCGCGGTCTATTCGCGGACCATCCGAGCCTGCTGTGTCACTCTTATACGCCTAACCTGCTGAAACGCGTGAGACACACGGGCCCTCCGGAGCCGTGTGCCCGCAGCCGTGCTCTGACGGCAACCGTTGACGGCAACGCCAGCGTACGCCGAGGGCTTGCGGCTGATCATGAGATGAAGCTTGGAAAGTGGGCAGGCGTGCGATTCGAGGTCGCCTTCTTAGCCGGGTGAGCTTACAAAGCAGATGTCGGCGGTTCGAAACCGTCCGCGCCCACCAGTCAAAAGGCCCCCCGCCGATCATGGCGGGGGGCCTTTGGCATCTACATCTGACATCAACGGAGACGGTCAGGAGCGACCGGGCGGGCCGGACTCACGGCTTCGATGAATCGGCCCGTGTGTGGATCGGGTGAGGGGGCGCGCGCCGTGCCGCCGCGGAGTTCAGGACTTCCATCGCTTGGTCGAACGGCAGTGGACTGTCGGCGGCTGGCCGTACGCTGCCGCCATGCACAAAGGAGCGATCACGCAGGGGTCGGTACTCAAGGCTATCGCGGAGTATGACCAGTTGGGGCGGGAGGAGTTCCTGGCGAAGTACGGCTTCGGTGAAGCCCGCTCGTACGTTGTGGTGCACGACGGGCGGGAGTACGACTCCAAAGCCATAGCAGGCGTGGCGCACCAATGGGGACAAGGGCGGGCCCTCAGGTCTGATGAGTTCAGTGGAGGCAAGGAGCACGCCGCCGCGTGGCTGAAGCGGGCTGGTTTCCAGGTCAAGGCGGTCAAGAATCCTGACTGGGCCCGGGACGAGATCATCCTCGCCTGCCAGCTCGTGAGGGAGAACGGCTGGAAGGGGCTGGACGCTCAGGACGCCAGGGTGGTCGAGCTGTCAGGACTGCTTCAGCTGCTTCCCATCCATCACGAGGCGGAGCGCAACGAGAAATTTCGCAACCCGAACGGAGTGGCGCGCAAGACGTTCGACATCGCTACGCGGCATCCGGAGTACCAGGGCAAGCCCACCAACGGCGGCGCTCTCGACGTTGCGGTGCTGATGGACTTCCTCGACCGGCCTGACGAGATGGCCGGGGTTGCTCGGCTCATTCGTCAGGGCATCGCGGCTGGCGAGCTGCAGACCCTTGCGCCGACCGAGGGCGAGGAGGTCGACGACTTCAGCGCTCCTGAGGGACGGCTCCTCATGCGCCGACACCAAGCCCGCGAGCGGAACAAGAGCCTGCGGAAGAAGAAGATCGCTTCTGTGATTCACGGCGGTGGGCGGCTGGCGTGCGAGGCGTGCGGGTTTGACTTCGAGGAGGTCTACGGCGACCGCGGTGCTGGGTACATCGAGTGCCATCACGTCGTGCCGTTGCACGAAGCCGGCGAGGGGCGGACCAAGCTCAGCGATCTCGCCCTCATCTGTGCCAACTGTCACCGCATGATCCACCGGCGTGCGCCATGGCCCACCCCTGGGGAGCTGCGGGCCTCCATCGAGCGAAAGTACGCAGCCGACAGGCGCGCCGCGGAAGTCATCGCCCGACCGCGTAGCGCGGTTGACGAGCAGATTTTGAAGCCGTGATCTGACATCCGCTGCTGACATCAATATCGGAACGAAGAGACAGTCCCGGAGGGCTGTGGGCGGCAGCCGTCGCCTGGTACGGCAGTCCGAGTTCGGGTGGAACGGTCACCGGGCCTTCGCGACGGCGCCCGACTCCCCGGAGCGGACCATGAGGCTGTTCAAAACCGACCCCGAGCCATGGAACCTGCACGTCGGTGACACCTGCCTGGTGGGCATCCCGGAGACGCTGGTGCGGGTCGTCGACATCGGCCGTCACGACCCTCCACAGGATGTGGGCTGGCTTCCCCGTCCCCACACGATGCTGGTGGTAGTACCTGCCGACCACCCCGCCGAGGCTCTTGGCGAGGACGACGGGGACACGATCGACCTCGACTCGGCGGCACCGGTGACGATCGAGCTGGTGTCTCGGGCTGATCCGATCACCCACGCCTCCTGACCAGGGGCGGTTCAACTGCGGGCTGTGGGGGCCTCGGTCAGCGGCTCGGCCCGAGCTTGGCACCGCAGCCGACGCCCGGAGGGCACGTCCTCCGGCCCTTTCGCCTTTGGGGTCCGTCGGCTTGATGTCAGGCATGAGCCGCAGCCTGGCCGCGCCTGCTGTTCCATGTCTTGCCCCAGTACGATCATGCTGCAGAGGAGGCTCTATGGATTCGCTCGGGTATGCGCTCAGTGCCGTGGTCTAGGGTGCGCCCGTTGTCGCTCTGCTCGTCGGGGCGATAGCAGTAGGTGCCGCGCTGCGCTGGCAGCGGAAGGCGATCGCCGCCCTGGAGCGCGAGCAGAGGTAGCGCCTCTCCGGGGCTGCCTCGGGCCGCAGGAAGACGCTCGCTGGTGACCGGTCGGTCTAGGCTGCGCGAGGTGTTGCCGGCGGGAGGAGCGGTTCGTGGTGGTGCCAGACGAGATAGCGGTCCTCGCGCCGTAGTTCAGCCGAGCCCCACTCGATTCGCATGACGCCGCGCTCCATCGAACAGGCGTAGGCCACGATGACCAGGCGGAGGTCGGGCGGCAGAAGGGCAACGTCCGGATGCACGTGCTCCTCGTCCAGCTCGTCCAGGCCGAGGTCGAAGGCCTGCTGCATCGGTTCCGGGCCGTGGCGGCGGATCAGGTCGGCGCGGAATCCCGCAGCCTTTCGCAAGCGCGCCTCAGTGACCGGGACGTCCTTCTTCGCGTAGCGGATCGGGTAGATCGCGTTGCTGCCGATGAGCATCACCGTACGGCCTTGCAGTCGACGGGACGTCACACCTTCCAGAGGTGTCAGGCCGGCTGCGAGTGCCTCGTACTGCGCGGCGTGGAGCCCATGACCGTAGGCCTCCAGGGTCTGTGTGTGGACGCCTTCGTGAGCGTGGCGCGCTCTGGCGTGGGCTTCCACGAGGCAGGCCGGGACGGTCTCGGCCAGTTGCCCGGCCACGGCACCGAACGTCTTGACGGCCCATTCTGTCGCTGGACTCACTACGTGTCGCCCTCCCCCTGCGCGATCGGAACGCGGAGCTGCACCTCCTCACGGTGTGGGCAGCACGCTGAGCACGCAAGGGGGCACAGGAGCACGAGCTGCGCTCGTCTTCTTCACAGGGGATGCCGACGCGCGGATCGAGGTGCGGGACCTCGGAGGTGAGGTCTCAGAACGCGCGCCGGGCATCTTCCGGTGCCGGCCGGGTGGGGCCTTCGGGATGTGTCAGGCGGGGCTGGGGTCGGGGCCGCCGGAGTCCAGCCGGAACGGGGGGTACCTGTCGGTCATCAGCGATGCGTAGGCGAGTACGCGCAGGATCCAGCGGAACAGGCCCATGAGGAAGTCGAACAGGCCCCGCGGGTAGCGCCCGGTGAAGGCCAGGATCACCACGGCGATCAGGGACAGCAGGCCGATGAGGCCGGAGAACGGGTTGTAGTCGTCGATGTACTGGTAGGTGCTCCAGCTGCTGGTGGCCAGCACGCCGATGACCAGTAGTTGCGGGATGACCAGGAGCCACTTCACCAGGACCAGCCAGCGGGACAGCCGCTCGGGATACGCGACGTCCACGCGTACCGGGTATGCGGGCACGTCCTTGAGGGTGAACGGCGGGTATTCATCGGTGCCGAGCACGATGGAGCAGTAGTAATGCACGCGCGTGTTCCAGCGGATGACGCCGACGTTGAAATCGAAGAGCGGTCGCGGATATCGGCCGGTGATGAGGATGCTGAAGAAGGCGACCAGGCTCATCAGCAGGAAAGCGATCTGCAGGAAGAACAGGCAGATGTAGTGCGGTATGGCGAATATCCACTTCACCAGCCACATCCACCGGGTGAGCCGGGGGTCCAACGTCGCCTCGACGCGCAGGGGGTAGGAGGAGGTGGAGATCATGACTGTCACATCATTTCTTGTGCGGGCCGCACCGGCAGGGCCGTGCGGGCGGATTGCTTTTCCGCCATTAGGCCCCGGAACGCAGATGTGGGTCATGCCACTGGATCGCGTGACAGGAGAACCCGTGACTTGACGGTCGTGCATTCCCCTGACATGCGAAGACCCCCGGCCCAGTGGGGCCGGGGGTCTTTCGGTCGGCTCAGGCGTTGGGACGCTTGCCGTGGTTGGCCTTCTTCTTCTTGCGGGCCCGCTTCTTGTTGCCTCGCTTGGCCATGGTGACAGTCTCCCTACTCTCGGTGACCTTCATGACGCCGCCAGTCTAGGCGCGGGCGGGGGCGTCCGCACCAGCGCCGCCCCGCGCACTCTTGGCCGACGCACCACGGCGTGGGATCGTCGGAGAATGGGCGACTGGCTCGCATGGGGCGCGGTGGCCGCGGCAGTGGTCGCGGCCGTGCTGGTAATGGTGGTCACGGAGCGCTCCCTGGGCGGGGGCTTCGAGCGGAAACGGAACGAGGAGCGGGAGCGGCTGCTCGCCCACCTCGGCACCGAAACCGCCGGGCCGACCATCGCCCTACCCGGCCCCCGGAAGTTCGAGGACGTCGGCGGCATCCGGACCCCGCACCCGCAGGCGGAACTCGGTGACCGGCGGGACGACTTCACCCCGATCCTCGTGGAGTACTACGCCTACGGGCTCACGCAGGCGCGCAGCAGCTTCGGAACGAGCCAGCGCTTCGCCGGCGCCGGCGCGGCGATCCTGCTCCTCGGCATCGGGCTCGCCGTCCGGAAGGCGGAAGCCGGCGGGGAGCTGTACCTCGGCATCGTCACCAGCGCGACGGGCCTGGTCACGACCCTGATCGGGCAGCTCTTCCACCGCCGGGCCGACATCGCGCTGCAGCACATGGCCGACCAGACCGCCGCGCTGCGCGACGACCGCCGGGCCGCCGAGACGACCCAGCAGGCCATCGGGCTGCTGGAATCGGTCGGCGACCCGGAACTGAGGGCCCGCCTCCAGGCCGGTCTGATCATGAAGCTTTCCGGGGCCGAACTGCCCCGGTGAGCGGGATAGTGGAGACATGTGCCGATCGATTAAGACCCTGCGTCCGCCCGCCATCCCCGAGAGGGCGACCGAGGAGGAGATCCGGGCCGCCGCCCTGCAGTACGTGCGGAAGGTGTCCGGGTTCCGGGTGCCCGCCGCGCACAACCGCGAGGTCTTCGACGCGGCGGTGGACGCCGTCGCCGAGGCCACCGCGGCCCTGCTCGACGGGGTGCACGTACGGGGGCAGGCCGCCCCCGCGTGATCCCCGGCCCGACCGGGCCCGGCCCGACCGAGGCGTGGCCGGGTCCGGCCTACGCGGCCGCGCGCCGGCGCAGCACCCACACCCCGCCCACCAGGGCGGCTGCGGCGAGGGTGCCGCCGACGGCGATCTGGGTCGTGCTCATCGAGCCGATGCTGCCGCCCGTTCCGCCGCGTGCGGCGCCGGGGGTGACCTGGAGGGAGACGGTGACGCTCTGGCCGCCGGGGCCGCCGCACTCGAAGGTGACCCGGTGGGCGCCGGGGCTGGCGTCGGAGAAGACCGTGGCGCTGCCGAAGAGGTTCGTGGCCTCGAGGTTGCCGGGAGTCAGCCGTACCTCGTTGAACGCGGTCGACGTGACCCTGGCGACCTTGGTCCCGCACCCCGCGACGTTCAGGGCGACCCGGCCGCCCGGGGCGACCGTGGTGGGGGAGACGCTGGCGGAGGGGGCGGCGCGGGCGAGCGTGACGGGAGTGGCGGCGGCGACGATGAGGGTGGCGGCCGCGGCGGTCATCAGACGGCGTGGAGCGGCGGACCGCGAGCGGGGTGCGGTAGCCGGCGGCTGGGCGAGCTGCGTGGCGGGCATGGAGAGAACTCCTCGGCTCCTCGAAACGGCGCGGCCAGGCCACGGATGTGACGCGGATTCGGTTGCGCACCGCTCTCCGGACGCTAGGAGCCAGGCGCGCAGGCTGCGATCGGGGCCGGGTGAACGGGTGAGCCACTGCTCCACACGGGTGAGCCCGCCGAGCCCGCCGAGCCCACGGGGTCTGCCGCCCCGGCTCCGGGTCCTTACGCCGCAGGAGTCGCGGCCGGAGCCGAGGGCGGGCGGCGTACGAGGAAGGCCGCGAGGGCGCCCGCGGCGAAGAGGGCGACGATCGACACCGCGGTGCCGAGCCACTGGGTACCCAGCCACTGGGTGCCGAAGTAGCCGAGGGCCACGCTGTAGCCGGCCCACGCCATGCCCGCCAGGACCGACCAGGGCAGGAACTCCGCCACCTTGCGCTGGGTTTTGCCCGCGCCCAGGGACACCACCGAGCGGCCCGCCGGGGCGAAGCGGGCGATCACCACGAGGGCGCCGCCACCGCGCGCGAGGGCCGTGCCCAGGCGCTCCTGGGCGCGCGTGAGTCGACGGGAGCGGGCGATGGCCCGGTCCAGCCGGGCCCCGCCGCGCCGGCCCAGCCGGTACGCAGCCATGTCGCCCAGCACCGACGCCGTCGTCGCGATCACGAGCAGGAGCAGGATGTCCGGCACCTGCTCGGGCCCCGGAACCGGCACCGGCCCCGCAGCCCCGGCTGCCGCCGCTGCCGCCGCTGCGGTGATCACCAGGACCCCGCTCGGCAGCACCGGAAGGAAGACGTCGAGCACGACGGACAGCGCCACCAGGGCGTAGATCCATGGACTCGCGGTCAGCGACCCCAAAGTCTCAAACAAAGCGGGACTCCCCAGTCCGGTTGACGTGCTGCGGCATGAAGCGCCGCGACGTCGCGGGGGAGCGGCAGGGGCGGCTGACAGCCATACAGCGTACGCCCGGCACTCCCGCCCCGGGCGCCCGGGGCGGATCGCACACCACAGCGGTGTCAACTCCGCCGCCGCCCAACGGGTCACGCCACCGACCCGGCCGCGCCACCGGCGCCGGCGCTACTCCGCCGCCGTGAGCTCCCGGTCCAGCACCGTCACCAATTCCGCCCGCCCTCGCTTCTTGCGCGCCTGCTCCAGCCGCAACCGCGCCGTCCGCCCGGACAACGCCAGCGTCATCAGCTGGTTCCCGAACCAGGGACCCCCCGTACGACGCCAGTTCAGCGGCGGCCGTCCCGTCCGCCCGTGCAGGGAGAAACCGCGCCCCAGCCAGCGGCCCGTCCGCGACCAGCCCAGCCGGAACCCCCACTTCACCACGGTATGAATGGAATTGTGAACCGGTGAGCAGGTCAGCTGGAACACCCGCGCCGTACTCGGTATTCGAGGCTCGGCCACATACGCGTGGTGCACGTCCCCCGACAGCACGCACACCGTCGCCGGCGCCCGGGGCCCCGTCCCCACTTCCTCGATCAGATCCGTCAGCGCCGCGAACGACGCCGGGAACGCCGCCCAGTGCTCCAGATCGCTGCGCCGCCGCAGATCCTCACCGATCCGAGCCCACCGCGGCCCGCGATCCCCGCGGCACAGCGCCGCATTCCACGTCTCCGCGTCATGGATCAGCGGCGGCATCAGCCAGGGCAGCGAGGACCCGATCAGCAGGTGGTCATAGCCCCCGTGCCCGGCGAGGGCGTTCTCCCGAAGCCACTGCTGCTCCGCCGGATCGAGCATCGCCCGCCCGTCCTCGGCCAGTACCCGGGCCGCCCGGGTGTCCACCATCAGCAGCCTGGTCCGCCCGAAGTCGCGCCGGTAGCTCCAGCGCACCGTGGCAGGGTCGGCGTCCGCCGCGGACGCGAAGGCCCGGAGGGCGTCCGTGCCGTCGGGGTCCTCGCGGACCGCTCGGTACAGCCCGTCCGCCGCCAGCTCGGCGGCCGAGAGATTGCCCAGGTGCTGGTACACCCAGTACGACATCAGGCCGCTGAGCACGCGCTCCCGCCACCACGGGGTCGCCCGCATCTCCGCGAGCCACGCCGCGCTCGTGTTCCAGTCGTCGATGACGTCGTGGTCGTCGAATATGTGCAGGCTCGGCACCGTGGAGAGCAGCCAGCGGATCTCCGGGTCGAGCCACGACTCGTAGTAGAGCCGGGTGTACTCCTCGTAGTCCGCGACCTGGGCGCCGGGCGCCTCCCGCAGATCCCGGCGGGCGGCCAGCCACTGCCGGGTCTCCCGCGACAGGGCGTCGGCGTACACCTGGTCGCCGAGCAGGAGCAGGAGGTCCGGGCGCTCCGCCTCGGGGTCGGCGGCCAGCCGCGCCGCGAGGGTGTCGAGCGCGTCCGCGCCGTGCGGCCCGTGACGGCCGGCGGGCGGCGCGGCCTGCCGGCAGGAGCCGAAGGTGACGCGCAGCCCGGGCCCGGGCGCGGGCCTGCCCGCTCCCGCCACGGCCGGAGTGGTGATCGTGCTCGGCGGGAAGCCGCTGTCGGGCAGCGGCCACACCTGCCGGCCGTCGAGCAGCACCTCATACGGCGTCGTGGCGCCCGGGGTCAGGCCGGTCACCGGCACCAGCGCGTAGTGGTGTCCGGCTATCTGGAAGGTCCGCGCGCTGCCGCCGGCCCCGCCGGTGCACCGCACTTCGGCCGTGCACGGGCGGTCGGCCTCGACCCATATCGTGGCCGCAGCGCCCGTGTCCCAGTCGACGTGGCGCAGCAGCGGCCCCAGACGCAATCCGGCCATGCAACTCCCCCTCCTCCGTAGCCCCTTCGATCACGGTACGACGGGGAGGGGGAGCCACGCCTCCCCCTGGCGGGGGAAAGATCGGCCGGCAGCGGGTCGGCAGCCGGTCAGGGGCCGGTCAGCAGCCGTTCAGGACGTTGACCAGGGCCGTCTTCTCGCCGGAGTCCATGCTCAGACCGTAGTACTGCTTCACGTTGACCCACATCCGTGCGTACGTACAGCGGTAGGACGTCCGCGAGGGCAGCCACTTGCCGGGGTCGAGGTCGCCCTTGGCCTGGTTGACGTTGTCGGTGACCGCGATGAGCTGTGGGCGCGTGAGGTCGTTGGCGAACTGCTGGCGCTTGCTCGTGGTCCAGGAATTGGCACCGGAACGCCAGGCCTCGGCGAGCGGGACGACGTGGTCGATGTCGAGGTCGGAGGCGACCGTCCAGGTGGCGCCGTCGTACTCCGAGTACCAGCTTCCGCTCACGGCGGCGCAGGAGGCGTCCTGGACGACGTTCACCCCGTCGCGCTTCAGCACGGTCTCGCGGGTGTTGCAGGAGCCGGAGACGGTGCTCCAGTGCGGGAAGAGGTCGCGGCTGTACCCGCTGGTGGAACCTTCCGTCTTCGGGGTGACCGTCGCCAGGTACGCGCGGGCGGCCGAGGCGCTCATGGGGGCGGGCGGGGCGGCCAGGGCGGTCGGGGCGTTGAGGAGGGAGGTGAGCGCCGCCAGCGCAGCTGCTGACGCGAGCACGCCAACTCGACGCGCGTAGACGTTGGGCATGAGTGCCATGAGGGGCTCCCTGGGTGCGGGGGGTCGGGCCGATTCGCCCCGGCGGGGCGTGGCCATGCTGGCGCCATCGGGTTGCGTGGGGATGGGCGCCGGGTGACAGCCTGGCGACATGGGCACGTCACATCAAGCCACGCAAGGCCCCTGATTTAAATGGAAGTTGAGGTTCCGCAGTCGTGGGGCGGTCGAGGCGGAGGAGAGGTGGGGGCAGGGCGACACAGGGCGGGACCAAAGGCCCATTCCGGCCGGCCGTCGACCTCGCGTAGTCTGTTCGGAGCAGAAGGGGAGTAGCTCTTCGCCGGACCGTCGACATACTGCTGGGTCACCCAGCCGGCGCCCGGAGGCAGGCCGCGCAGCACCAGCGGTCGGCCAGCGAGACCTTCGGCCGCAGTGTCCTGTCCCGTCGTGGGCGCGTTCCGTACGCGCACGCGCAAGCCAGGGCGCCGCCGAGCCGAAGCGACCCCTGAAACACCCCAGGTCTCTCGGTACCGATGGCGTCCTGCCCGACCGATTGAGGTTCCACCTCCGTGTTCAGCTTCAGCATCACGGCGATCGCCTTCGGCGTCGTCTTCCTTGCCGAACTCCCCGACAAGACGGCCCTCGCCGGCCTGATGCTCGGCACGCGCTACCGCGCCTCCTACGTCTTCGCGGGCGTCGCCGCCGCCTTCGCCGTGCACGTCGCCCTCGCCATCGCCGCCGGCAGCGTGCTCACCCTGCTCCCGCACCGCCTCGTCCAGGCCGTCGTCGGCATCCTCTTCCTCCTGGGCGCGGCCATGCTGCTCCTGAAGAAGGACGCCGGGGACGAGGAGGTCAAGCCGCCTGCCGACCAGTCCTTCTGGAAGGTCTCGGGGGCCGGCTTCATGCTGATCCTGGTGGCGGAGTTCGGTGACCTGACCCAGATCATGACCGCCAACCTGGCGGCACGGTACGACGACCCCGTCTCCGTCGGCATCGGCGCCGTGCTGGCGCTGTGGGCGGTCGCGGGCATCGGCATCCTGGGCGGTCGCACCCTGATGAAGTACGTGCCGCTGCGGCTCATCACCAAGATCGCGGCGGCTGTGATGGCGGCGCTGGCCGTGTTCTCGCTGTACGAGGCGATCGCGGGCTGATCAGCCCGCGGAAGGGAGGGGGGAGGGAGGCGGTGAGGGGGGCGGGCCCGGGCTCCGGCGGTGGAAACTCCGTTGCGGACGGTGCGCCCGAGCGGCACGCTCTGCGCGTGATCGACTCGACCTCCTCCGCCCCCTCCTTCACCGGCCCCGGCTCCGGCCCCGGCTCCGCGCCCGCCCCGGACCGCCGTTTCGGCTGGTCCAACATGTTCGTCGATCCCGACGCGGATCCGCGCACCGACGGGGGCTTCCGCGGCGAGCGGGACGTGCTCATCGGCTACCTCAACGACCAGCGGCTGACCCTGGAGCTCAAGTGCGCGGGCCTCGACGCCGAAGCCCTCGCGCGGCGCTCGGTGGAGCCGTCCGACCTGTCCCTGCTGGGACTCGTACGCCACCTCGCGGGTGTCGAGCAGTACTGGTTCCGGCAGGTCATGGCGGGCCAGGACATCCGCCGGCACTACCGTTCGGAGGAGGAACCCGCCGGGGAGTTCACCGGCGCGGTGGCCGACCCGGAGCTGGTCGCGGACGCGTGGGCGACCTGGCGGTCCGAGGTCGCCTTCGCGGAACGGTTCGTCGCGCAGGCTCCCGGCGTGGACGTCACGGGCGAATGCGGCGGCGAGCCGATGGAGCTCCGCGAGGTTCTGGTCCACATGATCGAGGAGTACGCCCGCCACAACGGCCACGCGGACTTCCTGCGGGAACGCATCGACGGGCGCGTGGGGCAGTAGGCACGCCCGGGCCGGGCCCCGGTGCGGGCGGGCCGGGCGCAGCGGGCGCGCGCCGCCCGGCGCACCGCCTCGCCGCGCACCGCCTTGCCGCGCAACGCCTCGCTGGGTGCCGGGTGCCGGGTGCCGGGTGCCGGGTGCCAGCAGGCTCCCGAGCCTTCGGGTGGCCGCGCTACTGCGCGGGCGCGTCCTGGGGCTCCGGTCGCAGCGTGATGCGGATCGAGCCGTCGGCGCCGGTCGTGATGTCGAGGGACGTCAGGTCCGGGACGTGCACCGTCGGGCCGTGGGCCGCGGCGCGGGGGCCCACGCCGATCACGCGCATGCCCGCCGCCCGGCCGGCGGCGATGCCCGCGGCCGAGTCCTCGAAGACGATGCAGTCGGCCGGGTCCACTCCCAGTGCGGCGGCGCCCTTGAGGAACCCCTCGGGGTCCGGCTTGCTGGCTCCGACGGACTCGGCCGTGATCCGCACCTCGGGCATAGGGAGCGCGGCGGCCGTCATCCGGGCGGTGGCCAGCGCGGCGTCGGCGGACGTGACCAGGGCGTGCGGCAGACCGCCGATCGCGGCCATGAAGGCCGGTGCCCCCGCGACCGGGACCACGCCGTCGGTGTCGGCCGTCTCGCGCGCCAGCATCTCCGCGTTCTCGGCGAGGTTGATCTCCATGGGGCGCTCGGGCAGGAGCACGGCCATGGTGGCGTAGCCCTGGCGGCCGTGGACCACCTTCAGGGCTTCCTGTGGGTCCAGCCCGTGGGAGAGGGCCCAGTCGCGCCAGCAGCGTTCGACCACCGCGTCGGAGTTGACGATCGTGCCGTCCATGTCAAGGAGCAGGGCCTTGGCGGTGAGGGCTACGGGTGCGGTGGTGGAGGTGCTGGCCGGCATTGACGGGGCTCCAGACGGGCGGGAAAAGAGAACAAGTGGTTCCGTCCACCGGTCAGGGAGTGAGGACGGAACCACTTTGTTCCCTCACGATACAAAACCGGGGACGGTCTGCGCCACTCGCGGACGTGTGACCCCCGTCGCCTGCCGCCGCGCCCCGCCCCTGCTGGGGCGTGTTCGGGCCCCTATCCCTCCAGTGCCTTGCGGGTGAGGGGCCCGTACACGCCCCACTCCTGGTCGTCGATCCCGTTGTAGTACTGGAATGTCGACAGTGCGCTCTCGACCTTCGAGTCGAACTTTCCGTGGAACCTGCCCCGGTAGAGACCCTCCGCCGCCAGCAGCCGCTGGAGCTTCTCCACCTCCGGACCCGAATCCCCGTAGCGCAGGACCGGGGCCTGAGCGGGCGGCGGCGTACTGGCGGAACGGCTCGCGCTGGGCGACGTGCTCGGCGACGGGGGCGCGGAGGAAGCGGAACGGGACGCGCTCGGCGACGGGGAAGCCGACGGCGACGACGACTTCGACGCACTCGGCGACGCGGAAGCCGACGGGGACGCACTGGCGCGGCTCGGGCTGCCCGACGGCGCGGCCGGAGCCGCGCCCACCGCGGGCGCCGACGCCTTCGCGTCCAGCAGGGTCGTGTCGCTCTCCGGGGAAGCGGGCAGCACCCACACCGCCACGGCCGTGCCACTGAGGGCCACCGCCGCCGCAGCCCCCAGCAGCAGCGCCAGCGGCCGGCGGCGGGAAGCGGAGCCGGACCGCTCCTCCGGGCCCCCGCCCCCACCCCCTCCTCCGCCGGTTGCTGGTGCGGCCGCCGGGACCGCGCGGAGCCGGACCGTCTCCGCCGGGTGCGGCGCAGGCGCCGGCCCTGCCTGCCACGGGCCGTCCTGCCACGGCCCGGCCGCGGGCGCCGCGGGTACCCCGTACGCCGGGGTGTCGTCCTCCGCGTGCACCGGCTGCGGCGCCGCCGGCGGTGGGGACACCACCCCGGACACCGGCTGCGGGGACGGCGGCACGGCCTCGGCGGCAAGCTCGCCGGGATCGGACAACGTCACGTACGGACGGATGCGCAGAGGGTTGAAAGCCACACCCGGTGCACACCCGCAGGCGGCGCCGGCAGCGTCGCAATTCGGACAGTGCTCACCGTTCACTGGGGACTCCCTCCCTGGCCATTGCCTGCGATTATGCAGACCCGCCGCAGCCCTCCCAACCACCCGAGAGGCCATAACCGGACACACCACTCAGGATGGAAATGTTGATCCGGCCGGAGGAGGAATCGATGGCTCAGGATGCGACCCAAGGTGCCGCGGACCCCGTCCCCGGCCCGCAGAAGCCCGGCCCCACAGGCGAGCACAGCTCCCGCGAGGTGCTCGTCCCCATCGGCGCCCTGCTCCTGGGCCTGCTGATCGCGGCGCTCGACCAGACCATCGTCTCCACCGCCCTGCCGACCATCGTCAGCGACCTCGGCGGCATGGCACACCTGTCCTGGGTCGTCACCGCCTACATGCTCGCCGCGACCGCAGCCACGCCCCTGTGGGGCAAGCTCGGCGACCAGTACGGCCGCAAGAAGCTCTTCCAGTACGCCATCGTCCTCTTCCTGATCGGGTCGGCGCTGTGCGGACTGGCCCAGGACATGCCCCAGCTCATCGGCTTCCGCGCCCTGCAGGGCCTGGGCGGCGGCGGACTGATCGTGCTGTCGATGGCGATCGTCGGCGACATCGTCCCGCCCCGCGAACGAGGCCGGTACCAGGGCCTCTTCGGCGGCGTCTTCGGCGCCACCAGCGTGCTGGGCCCCCTGCTGGGCGGCCTGTTCGTCGACAACCTCTCCTGGCGCTGGGTCTTCTACATCAACCTCCCCATCGGTCTCGTCGCCCTCGTCGTCATCGCCGCCGCACTCCACATCCCGGCGCGCTCCTCGAAGCACACCATCGACTACCTCGGCACCTTCCTCATCGCGTGCGTCGCCACCTGCCTCGTCCTCGTCGCCTCCCTCGGCGCCACCTGGGGCTGGGCCTCGGCCCGGATCATCGGCGTCGCCGTCCTCGGCGTCGTGCTGCTCGCCGCCTTCCTCCTCGTCGAACGCAAGGCCGCCGAACCCGTCCTGCCGCTGAAGCTCTTCCGCATCCGCACCTTCAGCCTCTGCTCGGCGATCAGCTTCGTCGTCGGCTTCGCGATGTTCGGGGCGATGGTCTACCTGCCGACCTTCCTCCAGATCGTCCAGGGCGTCTCACCGACCATGTCCGGCGTCCACATGCTGCCGATGGTCATCGGCATGCTGATCTCCTCGACCGCCTCCGGCCAGATCGTCAGCCGGACCGGCCGCTGGAAGGTCTTCCCGATCGCCGGCACCGCCGTCACCGCCCTTGGCCTGCTCCTCCTCCACCAGCTGCACCGCACCAGCTCCACCTGGGAGATGAGCGTCTACTTCTTCGTCTTCGGCGCCGGGCTCGGCCTGGTCATGCAGGTCCTCGTCCTCGTCGTGCAGAACGCCGTCAGCTACGCCGACCTCGGCGTCGCCACCTCCGGTGCCACCTTCTTCCGCTCCATCGGCGCCTCCTTCGGCGTCGCGATCTTCGGGACGGTCTTCACCAACCAGCTCGACGACAAACTGGCAGCCTCCCTGGCGGGCGTCACGCTGCCCGCCGACGCGGGCATCCCCCAACTGGAGGCGGACCCCCGGGCCATCAGCGCACTCCCCGCCGACCTCCGCCCCCGCGTGCTCGACGCCTACGCCACCGCCATCACCGACGTCTTCCTCTACACCGTCCCCATCGTCCTGGTCGCCTTCGTCCTCGCCTGCTTCCTGAAGGAGGACAAGCTCCGCGCCTCCGTCACCGCACCCGACGTGACCGAGACCCTGGCCTCCAACCCCGTCCAGCGCTCCTCCCGGGACGAGGTCGCCCGCGCGCTGTCCGTCCTCGGCACCCGCGAGGGCCGACGCCACGTCTACGAGAAGATCACCGAGAAGGCCGGCTACGACCTGCTGCCCGCCTCCAGCTGGCTGCTGCTGCGGATCAACAAATACGGCTCGGCGGAACCGGCGCTGCTCGCCGAACGCGTCAACGTGCCGGTGAAGGTCATCACGGACGCCGCCCGCCAGGTCGAGGAGCGCGGGCTCGCCGTCCGGGACGGGCTGCCGCTGGTGCTGACCGAGCGGGGCAGCGAGGCCGCCGCGAAGCTCAGCGCGGCCCGGCAGGACTCCCTCGCCGAACTCCTCGGCGACTGGTGGGGACCGGACCGGCCGACCGACCTGGTCAAGCTGGTCGAGGAGATCAACACGGAGCTGTGCGGATCCGACGCCGAAGAGCCCTACGACGCCGAGCCGCGGCGCGACCACGCCGCGCCCTAGCCGCCGCCTGCCCTCCGCGGAGCAGTCAGACCAGGCGCTTCTCGAACCAGTGCTCCGCATACGGGCCGGAGTTGTACGCGGGTATCTCGGCATAGCCGTGACGCGCATACAACGCGCGGGCCTCCACGAGATCCGACCGGGTGTCCAACCGGACCCGCTCGGCGCCCAGCGCACGGCTCTCCGCCTCCAGGACCCGGAGCAGGGCCGCCCCGCCGCCGGTACCGCGGGCGCGCCCGTCGACGTACACCCTGGTGAGCTCGGCGGTCACTGCGTCGAGCAGCCGGACCCCGCCGCACGCGAGTGCCGCGCCGTCGAGGCGGCCGACGACGAACTGCCCCGTCGGCGGTTCCAGCCCCTCGTCCGGGAAGTCCAACAGCCCCTGGTCGATCTCGGCCTCGGTGACCTCGCGTTTCCAGTACCGGCCGGCGACTTCGGCGTAGTAGGCACGGCGCAGCCGGGTGGCGTCGGCCGTCGTGAACGGCTCGGGGGACACGGTCCACGACCTGGTGACCGCGGGACCGGGAGCGAGAGTGGGTGTGGGCGTGGGTGTGGGCGTGGACCGCGGTGTGCGGTGTTCGCTGTGAGTGGTCATGGCGTCATTGTGGAGTCGGCGCGCGATCTCCCGCGTGGAATATCCACATGGACGGGCTGATGATAGGAAAAACGACCATTCCGCCTACCCGGAGGGTGTGATTCGCCATGGCAGAGCATCCGGACTGTGCCCTGATCCGCCGCGGCTACGAGGCCTTCGGCAAGGGCGACATGGAGGCGCTGGGCGCGCTCATGACCGCCGACGTCATCCACCACGTACCCGGCAACAACCCCATGTCCGGACACCACAAGGGCCGTGAGCACGTCCTCGACTTCTACCGCCGCCTCGGCGAGGAGACGAAGGGGACCTTCCAGGTGCACCTGGAATCGGTGCTCGTGGACGGGCGGGGGCACGTGATGAGCTTCCACACGGCGCGCGGTGACCGCGGCGACCGCGGCATCGAGATCCGCCAAGGCCTCTTCTTCACGATCGTCGGTCACAAGATCACCGACATCGACCAGTGCACCGCGGACATCGACGAGGAAGACGCCTTCTGGAGCTGACCCGCCCCCCCGATCGGCTCGACCTGACCTGACCTGACCTGACCTGACCGACCCGACTCCGGTCGCCCCGACCGTCCGGACCCCGGGACACCACCCGGGGTCCGGACGCTGATCGCTCAGGCCTTCTTCGGCGCCGCCTGCTGCACGACCTCGAACGACCACACCGTCGAAGCCGAGGCCGCCGGCTTCGGCCGCTCCGCGCCGGCCGCACCGCCCTGGCCGCCCTCGCCGCCGCCACCCTGGTGAGCGGCCTTCATCGGCCCCTCCATCCACGCCTGGAAGTCCTCCTCCGAACGCCACCGCGTGTAGACGAGGTACTGGTCGGTGCCCTCCACGGGGCGCAGCAGTTCGAACCACTCGAACCCGTCCGAGCTCTCCACCGTCCCGGCCCGCGAGGCGAAGCGCCGCTCCAGGACCTCCCGCTGCTCGGCGGGGACCGTCAGTGCGTTGATCTTCACGATGCTCATGGGAGCCATCCTAGGGACCCTGCGGGGGATATCGTCGTGCGCGTAAGGGAGCGCGGCAGCCAGGCGAAGTCGGGGTTGCGGTCAACAGGGTGGGAGGCCGGCGAGGCGTGGCTAACGCGGCGGAGCACAGCACAGCGAACGGACATGCCGGGGTCATAGGCGGCAACAGCAGGCTCGGCGCGGCGCGGCTCCTCCTGTGGGCGCTGGCCGGCGCCCTCGCCGTCAGACAGGCCGTCGCGGTGCTGCGCGTGCCACCGGCCGAGTGGCTGGGCGGCTTCCACCTCCCCGGCACCCTCCCGGGTGCGGGCGGCCCGGCCGTCGGCTCGGTCTACGACGTCGGACAGTTCGCCCGCACCCCCTTCGCCGGGCTGGTCCTCAAGCCGCTCGCCGGTCTCGCCGCCCCCTCCCTGGAGGTCGCCTGGACCTGCGTGACGCTGCTGTTCGTCGCCGCCATCGGGCTCGTCGCCGCCCGCGGCCTGCCCGACCCCGT
Source organism: Streptomyces erythrochromogenes (assembly GCF_036170895.1). Classification (NCBI taxonomy): domain Bacteria; kingdom Bacillati; phylum Actinomycetota; class Actinomycetes; order Kitasatosporales; family Streptomycetaceae; genus Streptomyces; species Streptomyces erythrochromogenes. The sequence continues at coordinate 5,673,857 of NZ_CP108036.1, forward strand.
GCCGCGGCGCACCGCGCTGCTCGCCGCGCCCGTCCTGACGGCCCTGATGATGGTCTCGCTGCCGGTCCGCGAGGCCGCCTCACCCGGCCGGACGGCCGTCGTCCCCGTCCTGCTGCTGCTCCTCGCGGTCTTCCGGGTGCCCGGAGACCGGCCCGCCGGCGTCCTCGTCGGCCTCGCCGCCGCGCTCCAGCCGGCGCTGCTGCTCTTCGCCCCGCTGCTGTGGCTGACCGGACGCCGCCCCGCCGGCCGCACCGCCGCCGTGACCTTCGCCGCGGCCACCGCCCTGTCGTGGGCGGCCCTGCCGCGCGACTCCTGGACGTACTGGGTGCACCACCTGGGCGGCACCGGCCTCGGCGGCGCCCCCGACGGCCTCGCCAACCAGTCCGTGCACGGCGCCCTGCTGCGCCTCGGCCTGACCGGACCGGCCGAAGTCCTGCTCTACGCCGCCCTCGCGGGCGCCATCGTCTGGGTCGGCCTGCGCCGCGCGGTCCGCTACGCCCGCGACGGCCAGCTGCTGCTCGCCGTCGCCGTCACCGGCTGCGTGGCCGTCGCCGTGTCCCCGACCGGCTGGCGCCACCAGCTGCTGTGGGTGCTGCTCGCCGTCGCCGGCAAGGTGGGCAAGCGCGCCGCCGACCGGCGCGTGTGGCCGGTGGCCGTGGTCCTCGCCATGACCCTGCCGAGCGCGGTGCTGCTGCCGAACCTGACCGCGCTGGCGCCCGTACGCGACAACGTGCTGCTGCTCACCGCGGTGGCGGCGGCCTGCGCGGTGCCGTTCCTGCCCCGCTCGTCCCCGTACTGGCGCGATCCCGTGCCGACGGACTACGGGCGGCCGGCGGCGGCCCGCTGGTCGCGCGTGCCGCTGCTGCCGTTCTGGCGGCGCGTGCTGTCCCGCCCGAACCTGCTGCTGGAACTCCTGCTGATACGGGTCGGCTACTCGCTCTACTCCCACATCCGGGCGGCCGCCCCCACCAGCCGCTCCCTCGCCGAGGGCAACGGCAGCCAGATCCTCGGGATCGAGAAGGCGCTGGGCCTCGACATCGAGCACGCCGTGAACCACGCCGTGGTGGCAACGCCCTGGCTGGAGGCCTTCTTCGACTTCTACTACACCTCCTTCCACTTCGTGGTCCCGCTGACGATCCTGGCGGTCCTCTACTGGCGGCGCCCCGGCGACTACCGCTGGGCCCGGGCCTCCCTGGGCCTGGCCACCGTCCTCGCCCTCGCCGGGTTCTGGCTGTACCCGCTCGCCCCGCCGCGCCTGATGCCCGGCCTCGGCTTCGTCGACACCGTGCACGGTCCGCAGGACCTGGCCAACCCGTCGTACGGGGCCATGACCGCGATCTCCAACCAGTACGCGGCGATGCCCTCGCTGCACTTCGGCTGGTCGCTGTGGTGCGGGATCGTGATCGTGGTGCTCGCCCCGAAGGGCTGGCAGAAGCTGCTGGGGGCACTGCACCCGCTGATCACGGTGTGCGCGATCGTCGCCACCGCCAACCACTGGGTGCTGGACGCGGTCGGCGGCGCGGTCGTCGTGACCGCCGGCTTCGGACTCGTGCACGTCCTGTCGGGTCCGCGCGGCCTGCACCCGAACGTTCCGGCGCAGCCGGGCGGGGACGGTGCGCTGCGGGCCGCTGCCACCGCACCCGGGACGGCGGCGGCGACGGCGACGGCGGCCGAGCCCGTCGCAGGGTCGCGCCCCTGAGCCCCGGGTCCCCGTTCCCAGGGTCCCCGTCCCCGTCCCCGTTCCCGTTCCCGTGCCCTGTCAGCTTCCGCCGCGCCGCCTGCGCAGCAGCGTCCGCAACGGTCCCGGACTCTCGTACCCGACCCGCCGGGCGACGACCGCCAGCGGCAGGTCCGTGGTGCGCAGCAGGTGTTCGGCCTGCTCCACCCGCAGGTCCTGGACCAGCCCGACGGGAGTGCGGCCGAGGGTGCGGGCGACCGCGCGCTGGAGGGTCCGCTCGCTGACGCCGAGCTCCCGCGCCGCGTCCGCGATCGGCGCCGGCTCCGCGAGCCGGGTCCGCGCCCACTGCTCGAAGGCGGCGACGAGCGGGTCGTGGCGGGCGAGGGCGCTGGGAATGGCGTACGCCGCCTGTGAGGCCCGGTCGTCGACGACCAGGTAGTGCCGGACCAGATCCGCGAGGGCGGGGCTGCGCGTGCCGACGATCGCCAGGGCCAGGTCGAGGTGGCCGAACGCGGCGCCCGCCGTGGTGACCCCGCCGGAGCTGACGACCATCCGGGTCTCGTCGAGCGTGACCTTCCGGTACCGGTCCCGGAAGAAGGGGGCCAGCCACCAGCTGGTCGTCGCCCGCCGGCCGTCCAGCACCCCGGCCTCGGCCAGCAGGAACGTTCCCGTGCAGGAGGTGGCGAGCGGAGTGCCGCGCTCGCGGGCCTCGGCCAGGACCCTGCGGGCCGGCCGGCACGCGGCCGACGCGACGGCCTCGACCAGGGCCTCCGGGCGGCGCTCCATCAGCGCGGGCACCACCAGCAGGTCGGCGTCCTCGGCTACGGAGACCGGCTCGGTGTCGATGCGGTGGCCGAGCCCGGTGGCCGGCCACCCGGCCGCGCAGCACGTCGGCGGTGTGCAGCACGTCCAGGACGGCCGAGATGCCCGAGTCGAAGACCCCGTCGAGGGCCAGTACGGCGACTTTCACCGCTCCACGGTAGCGCGGACGGCCTCGGTGAGGGTGTCGGAAACCGTGCGGAAGCTGCCGGATCCGACACTCCCGATCGGCCCGGCCCGTGCCTAGGGTCGTTGCCATGACCACGTATGAGACCAGCGCCTCGCCCGCGACCGGCGCCCCGCCCGCGACCGGCGCCCCGCTCCGCAGCCGTACGCACACCTGGCAGCCGCGTCCGGAGACGACCCCGGAGATCCTCGGCATGAGCGGACTGGAGATCCTCCGGGCGAGCCTCAAGGGCGAACTGCCCGGCGCGTCGATGATGAGCACCCTGGGCTTCCGGCTCACCGAGGCCGCCGAGGGCGTCGCCGTCTTCGAGGGGGACCCGGGCGACCACCTGCTCAACCCCATGGGGACGGTGCACGGCGGATTCCTGGCCACCCTGCTCGACTCGGCGCTCGGCTCGTCCGTGATGACCCTGCTCCCGGCCGGCACCGCCTACACCACGGTGCAGCTCGGGGTGCACATGATCCGGCCGGTGATGGCGGACACCCCCACCCTGCGCTGCGAGGGAACCGCCCTGCACGTGGGCCGGACCACCGCCACCGCCGAGGCCCGGGTGACCGGCACGCACGACGGCAAGCTCTACGCCCACGCCACCACGACCTGCGCGATCCTGCGCATGGGCTGACGCGGGTCGGGCCCGCCACGGACGCACGGACCGCCCGGACCGCCCGGACCGCCCGGACCGCACGGACCGCCCGGACCGCCCGGACCGCACGGGCCGAAGGGGCGCCGGGGCGCACATCGCCCCGGCGCCCCTTCGGCTGGATCGCCGCGTGAGTAAGGATCACCCCGTTCGGGTGGGTCCGCCACTCGAACGGCGTACCGGAGCGACCAGCGGACGGCAGGGGCCGGGGCGTGGGAGGAGCGGCCCCTGCCGTCCTGGGTCACGGGTCAGCCGTGGCTGACCCGGAGTTCCTTGATGCCGTTGAGCCAGGCGGCCCGCAGTCGGCGCGGGCCCTCGCCGGCCAGCCGCAGGTCGGGCAGCGCGTCGGCCAGGGCGTTGAAGATCAGGTCGATCTCCATCACCGCCAGGGACTTGCCGAGGCAGAAGTGCGGACCGCCGCCGCCGAAGCCCAGGTGCGGGTTCGGGTCGCGGGTGATGTCGAAGACGTCCGGGTTCTCGAAGACCTCGGGGTCGTGGTTGGCGGAGGAGTAGAACATCCCCACCCGGTCTCCCGCCTTGATCTTCTGGCCGCCCAGCTCGGTGTCCTGGGTGGCCGTGCGCTGGAAGGACACCACCGGGGTGGCCCAGCGGACGATCTCCTCCGCGGTGGTGGACGGCCGGGTCGCCTTGTAGAGCTCCCACTGCTCGGGGTGGGTCAGGAAGGCGTGCATGCCGTGGCTGATGGCGTTGCGCGTGGTCTCGTTGCCCGCGACCGCCAGCAGCAGCACGAAGAAGCCGAACTCGTCGGAGCCGAGGTTGCCCTGGCCCTCGGCGGCCACCAGCTGGGTGACGATGTCCTGGGCCGGGCACTCCTTGCGCTGCGCGGAGAGGTTCATCGCGTAGCCGATGAGCTCCATGGCGGCGTTGGAGCCGACCTCGGCCGTGATCGCGTACTCCGGGTCGTCGTAGGCGATCATCTTGTTCGACCAGTCGAAGATCTTGGAGCGGTCCTTCTGCGGTACGCCGATCAGCTCGGCGATGGCCTGCAGCGGGAGCTCGCACGCCACGTGCGTGACGAAGTCGAAGCTCCCGTCGGCCGCTGCCGCCGAGGCCTCCTCGACGATCTTCCGCGCCCGGTCGCGCAGGGCCTCCTCCAGTCCGCGGATGGCCCGCGGGGTGAAACCGCGCTGCACGATCTGGCGTACGCGGGAGTGTTCCGGCGGATCCATGTTCAGCATGATCAGCCGCTGGGCGTCTATCGCATCACGCTGGATGTGCTCGTTGAAGCGGATGATCGCGGTGTTGGTGGTCGAGGAGAACAGCTCGGGGTGCGTGGAGACGTACTTGACGTCCGCGTGCCGGGTCACGGCCCAGTAGCCCTCGTCGTCGAAACCGGTGACCCCCCGCCGCTGCGGGCACCACCACACGGGGGCGGTCTGCCGCAGCCGGGCGAACTCCGGGTAGGGGACCCGGCTCTGGAGGAGGTCGGGGTCGGTGGCGTCGAAGCCATCGGGGAGCGCGGGGCAGGACATCGGGCAACTCCAAAGTCTGACGGACCATCAGAAGTTGGCTTGAAGGTAGTAACGAGTTCTAGAAGTGACAAGGGTCGGCGCGCCAACTGTTGCGTGTGGAATCCGTGCAGGGCGCGTGCAAGACCCTTGCGTGCGGGGCCCCAGGTCATAAGACTGCGGATAGAACTAGAACGCGTACTAGTTCGAGGCGGGGCGCCGGGACGGCCCGCCGCGCTGGCGCTGTGCAGGAGAGGACGAGCTCATGGCCGCGGAACCCGTCATCGTCGAAGCCGTACGCACCCCCATCGGCAAGCGCGGAGGCGCGCTCGCCAACCTCCATCCCGCCTACCTGCTCGGTGAGACCTACCGCGAACTCCTCGCCCGTACCGGAATCCAGCCGGACTGCGTCGAGCAGATCGTCGGCGGCACCGTCACCCATGCCGGCGAGCAGTCCATGAACCCCGCCCGCAACGCCTGGCTCGCCATGGGGCTCCCGTACGAGACCGCCGCGACGACCGTGGACTGTCAGTGCGGCAGCTCGCAGCAGGCCAACCACATGGTCGCCAACATGATCTCCGGCGGTGTCATGGACATCGGCATCGCCTGCGGGGTCGAGGCCATGAGCCGCGTGCCGCTGGGTTCGGGCTCCAAGCACGGCCCGGGCAAGCCCTTCCCGGACGAGTGGAACGTCGACCTCCCCAACCAGTTCGAGGCCGCCGAACGCATCGCCCGCAACCGGGGCCTGACCCGCGAGGACGTCGACCGCCTCGGACTGCTCTCCCAGGAACGGGCCCAAGCCGCCTGGGCCGAGGAGCGCTTCAAGCGCGAGACCTTCGCCGTGCAGGTGCCGACCACGGAGGAGGAGCAGGCCGCCGGACAGGGCATGTGGCGCCTGGTCGACCGGGACGAGGGCCTGCGCGACACCAGCATGGAGGCCCTGGCCCGGCTCAAGCCCGTCATGCCCACCGCCGTGCACACCGCGGGCAACTCCTCGCAGATATCCGACGGCGCCGCGGCCGTGATGTGGGCCTCGCGCAAGATGGCCCGCGCCCTCAAGCTCAAGCCGCGCGCCCGGATCGTCGCCCAGACGCTCGTCGGCGCCGACCCCCACTACCACCTCGACGGGCCGATCGACGCAACGCGGGCCGTGCTCGGCAAGGCCGGCGTGTCCCTCAAGGACATCGACCTCGTCGAGATCAACGAGGCCTTCGCCTCCGTCGTCCTCAGCTGGGCCAAGGTCTTCGACCAGGACCTGGAGAAGGTCAACGTCAACGGCGGCGGCATCGCCCTCGGCCACCCCGTCGGCGCCACCGGTGCCCGCCTGATCACCACCGCACTGCACGAGCTGGAACGCCGCGACAAGGAGTTCGCCCTGATCACCATGTGCGCCGGCGGCGCACTGGCGACCGGGACGATCATCCAGCGCCTCTGACCGCGCCCGCGCGCACACCCCGCGCGCAGGGCGCCCGCGATCCCTTGGGATGGGATGCAGAAGGCCCCGGTGGCCGGACCTGGGGAGGCCGGCCACCGGGGCCTTCGAATGTCTTGCTGCTACTGCTACTGCTACTGCTACTGCTGCGGCCGGTGCCGGCTTAGTACCAGTGGTTGGCCTGCCAGAAGTTCCAGGCCTGGACCGGGCTGCCGTAGCGCTCGTTCATGTAGTCCAGGCCCCACTTGATCTGGGTGGCCGGGTTGGTCTTCCAGTCGGCGCCCGCGGAGGACATCTTCGAGGCCGGCAGGGCCTGGACCAGGCCGTACGCGCCGGAAGAAGAGTTGGTCGCGGTGTGGTTCCAGCCGCTCTCGTGCGAGACGATCTTGTCGAAGGCCGCGAACTGCGCCGGGTCCTTGATCATCTGCTGCGCGATCGCCTTCGCACCCGTCGGAGCGGCCTGCGCGGGAACCGCGGCAAGCATGGAACCGGCGACGCCCAGGGCGAGGACGGAACCCACGAGGGTCTTCTTGGAAGCGGCGATGCGGCGGATGACAGTGTTGGACACGGATGAACCTTCCGAAGGGGACAAGGGCGGTCGCACGCATGCCGAAGTCATGCGTGAGCCACTCACGCGAGGGAGAGGGGTTCGTCGGCGGGGGGTGAAGCACCCCTGCCGCCTTGCGACACATCCAGTTCTACAGACGCCCCGACGCCCTGGCAAAGCCCCCGCCTACTAGCCCGCCTCGCACGCCCGGGCCCACCGACTCCGGGCAAATGGGACAAAAAGGCGCCTTTTGCCGTTCGAAGGCCTACTACCCGCCCTCGTATGTGACCTGCGTCCTGTGGGCCGCCTCACCGGCGAGGCCCCCCGAACTCACCCTCAGTGGCCGGACGCGTACCCGTCCGCGGCAGGTTTACGGACGTCTGCGCCCCCGGAATCGAAGGAGACCGGCGCATCGAACGCAGCTTTGCGCGTCGCCCGCCGCAACGCCCTGAGCAGCGTGCCGCCGAGCGTGAGCGTCAGTACGACCGTCAGCGCGGCCCGGCCCAGGTCCCAGCCCAGCGAGGTCGCCAGGTAGTACGCGACGAACCTCGCCAGGTTCGCGGCCAACGGCTCCCCCGCATGGAAGGAGATGCCGTCGCTCATGCCCGGGATGATCGTCCACCCCTGCAGGTTCATGACCGCGCCGTACGCGAACGCGCCCGCGCAGCCGTACGCGGCCAGCATCAGCAGCTCCGCCCGGCCCCGGATCCGCTCCGGACCCGGCAGCAGCCCCGCGCCCAGCGAGAACCAGCCCATCGTCAGCATCTGGAACGGCATCCACGGCCCGACCCCGCCCGTCAGCAGGGCGGAGGCGAACATCGTCACCGAGCCCAGCACGAACCCGAAGCCCGGGCCGAGCACCCGGCCGGCCAGCACCATCAGGAAGAACATCGGCTCCAGGCCGGCCGTGCCCGCGCCCAGCGGTCTCAGGGCCGCCCCGACGGCCGCGAGCACGCCGAGCATCGCCACCGCCTTCGCGTCCATGCCGTCGTCGGCGATCGTCGCCACGACGATGGCGACCAGGAGGGGCAGCAGCACCGCGAACAGCCATGGGGCGTCCTGGGAGTGCGCGAGCCCCGACTGCCGGTCGGCGAGGAGCGGCCAGCCGAAGGCCGCGATGCCGATGAGGGTGACCAGCACCAGGGCGGCGGCGGCCCGGGGGCCGATCCGGACCGGGCGGTTCGACGGGCGGTTCGCCGGGCCGGTCATCGGCCCGCCGCCGCGTCGAGAGCCTCGGCCACCTGGCCCACGGTGAGCCAGTGGCCCGGCGCCAGCACCTTCGCCACCTGCGGCGCGAAGGCCGGAGAGGACACCACGACCTCCGCCGTCGGGCCGTCCGCCACGACCTCCCCGCCCGCCAGGATCACCACGCGGTCGGCCAGCTCGGCGGCCAGCTCCACGTCGTGGGTGGCCAGGACGACGGCGTGGCCGTCGGCGGCCAGGCCGCGCAGGATCTCGATCAGGCGGGCCTTGGCGGCGTAGTCCAGACCGCGGGTCGGCTCGTCGAGCAGCAGCAGGGCGGGCCGACCCGTGAGGACCAGCGCCAGGGCCAGGGCCAGGCGCTGGCCCTCGGACAGGTCACGCGGGTGGGTGTCGTCGGGGACACCCGGCAGCAGTCCGGAGACCAGCTCGCGGCAGGTACCGGGGGCCGCGCCGGCGTCGGAGTCGGCGGCGGCGCACTCGGCGGCGACCGTGTCGGCGTAGAGCAGGTCGCGGGGCTCCTGCGGGACGAGGCCGACCCGGCGCACCATCTCGGGCGGCGGCGTACGGTGCGGGGTCCGGCCGCCGACGGTCACCTCGCCGGTGGTGGGGGCGAGCGTACCGACGAGGGTGGAGAGCAGGGTGGACTTGCCGGCGCCGTTGCGGCCCATCAGGGCGATGGTCTCGCCGGGCGCCACCGTGAGGTCGATGCCGCGCAGCACGTCGGTGCGGGCGCGGCGGAGGCCGAGGTTCCGTACCCGGGCGGTGTCGCCTGCCGTGTCGCCTGCGGCGGGCTCGGCGGGCTCCGGCTTGCCGCCGCGGCGCAGCAGGCGGCTGAGCAGGCCGGGTGCGGCGTCGCTGCGGGGGGCGCCGCCCCCGGACCCCCGCGCCTCAAACGCCGGCGAGGCTGGATTGCCGGACCCCGGCGCCTCGAGCGTCGGCGAGGCTGGATTGTCGGATCCCGGTGCCTCGAGCGTCGGCGAGGCTGGATTGTCGGATCCCGGTGCCTCGAGCGTCGGCGGGGCTGGATTGTCGGATCCCGGTGCCTCGAGCGTCGGCGGGGCTGGAAGGGCAACCGACGGCGCGGGTCCGGGCAGAGCCCCGGAAGCGGGGTTGGGGGCGGGCAGGGGGTGCACGGGGTTGCCCGGTGCGGAGCCCGCCGCGGGCGAGAGGCGGCTCCGCAGGGGGGCGGCCCGGCGGCGGGCGTCGCGGACCGAGAGGGGGAGCGGGGACCAGCCCGCGAGGCGGCCCAGGGAGACCACCGGCGGGCAGACCGGGGAGACGGCCATCACCTCGGCCGGGGAGCCCAGCACCGGCGCCGCGCCGCGGGCGGGCAGCAGCAGGACGCGGTCGGCGTACTGCACCACCCGCTCCAACCGGTGCTCCGCCATCAGCACGGTCGTGCCCAGGTCGTGGACCAGCCGCTGGAGGACCGCCAGGACCTCCTCGGCCGCCGCCGGGTCCAGCGCGGACGTCGGCTCGTCCAGCACCAGCACCTTCGGGTGCGTCGTCAGCACCGAGCCGATCGCCACCCGCTGCTGCTGGCCGCCCGACAGCGTCGCGATCGGCCGGTCGCGCAGCTCGTTCAGGCCCAGCAGGTCGAGGGTCTCCTCCACCCGGCGGCGCATCACCGCGGGCGGCAGGCCCAGGGACTCCATCCCGTAGGCCAGCTCGTCCTCCACCACGTCCGTCACGAAGTGCGCCAGGGGGTCCTGGCCCACCGTGCCCACCACGTCCGCGAGCTCCCGCGGCCGGTGCGTACGCGTGTCGCGGCCCGCGACCGTGACCCGGCCGCGCAGGGTGCCGCCCGTGAAGTGCGGGACGAGCCCGCTCACCGTCCCCAGCAGGGTGGACTTGCCGACCCCGGACGGGCCGACCAGCAGCGTCAGCTCGCCCTCCGGGATCTCCAGGTCGACGCCCTGCAGCGAGGGGGCGGAGGCGCCGTCGTAGGTGACCGACACCTGATCGAAGCGGATCACTGCGACGCCTCCTCGGGCGGTACGGGTGCCACGAAGGCGGGCAGCAGGCCGATCAGGACCGCGGCCGCCGGCCACAACGGCAGCGAGGGGGCCACCAGCGGGACCACACCCGGATGCAGACCGGCCGGATCGACACCGCCGGCGTAGATGAGCAGGCCGGCGACGGCCGCCCCGGAACCGGCGACCAGCCAGGCACGCACACCCCACCGGTCGGGCCGGTAGCGGGTGCGCACCGACCGGCGCCCGCCGAGCCGCAGGCCCGCCAGGGCCAGGGCCGCGCCGATGCCGAGCACGGGCAGCCCGTACGCCGCGCCCTGCGCGGCCAGCAGCCCGTACGTGCCCGCGCACATGCCGAGCAGGCCGCCGAGGGTGAGGACGGTGGTGGTGTGCCGGACGGCCGGCGGGACCTGCGCCGTACGGCCGTAGCCGCGGGCGTCCATCGACGCCGCGACCGCGACCGAGCGCTCCAGGGCGCCCTCCAGCACCGGCAGGCCGATCTGCAGGACGGCCTTGATCCCGCCGGTGGGGCGGCCGCGCAGCCGGCGGGCGGTGCGCAGGCGCACGACGTCGGCGACCATGTTCGGCGCGAACGTCATGGCGACGACGACGGCCACCCCCGCCTCGTAGAGGGCGGCCGGCAGGGACTTCAGCAGCCGGGCCGGATTGGCGAGGGCGTTCGCGGCACCCACGCAGACCAGGAGCGCGGCCAGCTTGGCGCCGTCGTAGAACGCGAAGACCAGCTGCTCGGCGGTGACCCTCCCGCCGAACCGGATGCCCTGCGCCCACGCGGGCAGCGGGACCTCCGGGAGGACGAAGAGGGTGTGCGAGCCGGGGATGGGCGAGCCCAGGAGCATCGAGAAGAGCAGGCGCAGGCCGATGACGACGAGGCCGAGCTTGAGGAAGGCCCCGTAGGAACGGGCCCAGGGCGCGTCCGTGCGGCGGGCGGCCACCACGAAACCGGCGACGCCGACGATCAGCCCGAGGACGAGCGGATTGGTCGTGCGCGACGCGGCGGTGGCCAGACCGAGGGCCCACAGCCACCAGGCCCCCGCGTGCAGGGCGGTGGCCCGGCCGGCCTGCGGGGGCCTGAAGCGTTCGTACGCCGACCGGCGCGGGGAGCCCGCCGCCCCGGGCGCGCTCCGGCGGGCCGGGGGCACGTCGCCGGGTGCGGCTCCGGTGGGCACTCCCGCACG